>NZ_JADYVS010000015.1:0-194669 GCF_020194055.1 Bradyrhizobium sp. NBAIM03
GTGGTGAATGGGTATGACGCGCGCGTGATGATCTCTGCGATCGTCCGCACTCCCGCTGCAGGCGGAGGTCAGAACGGACTGACCGAGAAATACCGTAGCCAGAGATCGGTGTAGCGGCCTTTTTCCCAGATCCGGAACATCGCCCAGTTCAGGGCCTGGCGCAGCACGTCGTTGCCCTTGCGCACGGCGATGCCGATGCCCTCGCCGAAGAAACGGCTCTCGACGAACGGACCGCCGGAGAAGGCGCAGCAATCGGCCGAATCCGTGCCGTTGATCCAGAACGCCAGCGAGATGGCGTCGCCGAAGATGAAGTCGACCTCGCCCCTGCGCAGAGCTGCGCGCATCGCATCGTCATTGGGGTAGGCGTGCAGCTCGGCGTCGGTGAACATCGCCCTGAGATACGCCTCGTGCGCCGAGCCGGCGATGGCGCCGACCTTCTTGCCCTCGAGATATTCGGGGCGGATCTCCGGCATCACCGCATCCTTGCGCGAGACGAAGCGCGCCGGCACGCGGTAATAGGGATCGGTGAAGTCGACGCGGGCGCGCAGCTGCGGGCTCACCGCCATGGAGGCGATGATTGCATCGCCCCGGTTGGAGGTGAGCGCATCGACCAGCGTCTCGAAACGCCGCATCTGCACCGTGCAGGTGACCTTGATCTCCTCGCACAGGGCGCGGGCGAAATCGACGTTGAAGCCGGCCGGATTGCCGTCCGCACCGGTGTAGTTGAACGGCGGATAGTCGGTCTCGGTCAGGAAGCGGATCACGGTCAGTCGGGACAGGTCCGGCCGTTCGGGGCGCCGGCGCGGGTCCCAGAACCCGGGCACCGCCTGCGGGGCGGCCTGGGGCGCCGCCTGAGGGGTGGTCTGTGGCGCAGCCGGAGGCCGCTTGGCGGGAGCTTGCGCGTTCGCCTCGGTGAGGCCGCCGAGCAGGCAAAGGCCAGCAGCCAGCCCTGCCAGCAAGCCACGGACAGATTTGAGCGATTTCGCCTGTTGCGATGGAGCCATCGGCCGAAGGAATGAATTTCGTCGGGATCGGAGGGCCTTATAGACCATCCCGCCGGGAACGCGAGCGCCGATTGTGGCCAGCGTGAAGCTCAGAGATACCGCTTCAAATCAACCGCTGCCTCTTCCGGCGTCCGCTTCAAATTGAACGGCGAGACGAACCTGCCCTCGCGGTCCATCAGGTAGATCAGCGCGGTGTGGTCCATCGTGTAATCGCCGTCCTTGGTCGGGACCTTTTTGGCATAGACCCGGTAGGAGGAGATCACCTTGGCGGTCTCGGCGGGGTCGCCGGACAGGCCCTGGAGGTGCGGATCGAAGCTCGACAGGTAATCCTTCATCGCGGCCTGCGTGTCGCGCTCGGGATCGACCGAAATGAAGATGGCATTGACCTTGTCGGCGTCCTTGCCCAGCGCGCGCAGCACTTCCGAGATCTCGAACAGCGAGGTCGGGCAGACGTCGGGGCAATGGGTGTAGCCGAAGAAGATCAGGGTCGGCTTGCCCTTCAGGCTCTTGTCGGTGACGGCCTTGCCGTTCTGGTCGGTCAGCTGGAACGGGCCGCCGATCGCGGCCGGCTGTGCCACCTTGCCGACCCCGCCCATGGCCCAGAACATGATCAGGAGCCCGACGACGAGGCTTGTAGCGAAGGCGGTCGCGATCACCAGCGGACGGGTGGCGGAGCTCATGGGCGGAAAACTTCCTGTCGCAGGTCAGAAGCAGGCGGCAAAGCCGGTCCTGATCATTTCGAAGAACACCTGGCTGCCATAGTGGAACCAGAGCGCCAGCGCGCCGATCACGGCGAGACCGCCGATTGCAGCGCCCGCCCACAGCAGCACGGATGGCATCCGCCCGGCAGTGGGCGAATTGTCCGATAGCCGATGTGCCGGGTGCAGCGGTTGAGCCATGACAACGATCGGGACGAAGGCCCCGGTTCCCTGGCTTTCAGATAGGCTTTGCGCCGGCTGCGGGCAAGGCGCCGCCCGCAGGCAAGACGCCGCGGCGGCGCCAGAGGACGCCGCCAGCCTGTGGATGTCAGTGGAGGAGCTGGCCCCGGGCGGATTCGAGCGGCTCCGCTTGCGGGAGCGACCGGCGCGACGGCCTGGTCGTCGAGGCCTGCGCGTCCAGGTAGCACGGCTTGTACATGGCCTGGAGCTGCTTGCCCCTCAGGAAGAGCATCCGCGGGGTGAGGCCGCCCCGCTGGCCGATCCAGCGCCTGATCTGCGAGGGATACATCGCATAGAGCATCTGGGTCGCTTCGGGATTGGTGATGGCGCGGCCGTTGGCGCCGAAATCCCAGGCGGCATGGAAGCCCAGCGTCGCATGCGAGGTCACGCAGATCCGGTCGTGCGGGATAGCACCGAGAACGATGGTACAGGCCGAGGCGCAGAGGCCATCGATGATGACCGTCTCGCCCGATTGCCTGAGGTCCTGGTACTTGTCGACGTAGGTTCCGATCCGGCCGCCGCGGTCATCCGCGATTCGAACCACCGCGTGAGAAGCCCCCATGCCTGCGATCAAGAGAACCGCCGCAAGCAACCCCGTCAGAAAATTCATTTTCCCCCGCCCCAGTCGAATTCGAATCTGTGTGTCAGGTGATGATGCACGGCTAGCGTCGGTCGTAACCGAGGCTTTGTCTAGGCAGGCCTGCTGGCTCAAAACAAATTAAATCCAGTGTTGCGTCCGCGCTGCACCCGGCCGGTCTCCATCCCAAAGTGGAACAAGTTAACGAGGTCTTGCGCGCCATACCCTTGATCTCAGTTGCAACCGCTGGCTTCAATCCGGGCAACTACAGGGGGGAACCCTTGAGGAGGAGAAGAACTTGGAGGGGGAAGCGCATGGTTCAAGAAACGGATGTCATCGTCGTCGGCGCGGGACTGTCGGGCCTCGTTGCCGCCACCGAGATTGCCGATGCGGGCAAGCGCGTGATGGTAATCGACCAGGAAGGCGAGCAGTCGCTCGGCGGCCAGGCGTTCTGGTCGTTCGGCGGATTGTTCCTGGTCGATTCGCCGGAGCAGCGCCGGCTCGGCATCAAGGACTCCTACGAGCTTGCCATGCAGGACTGGCTCGGCACCGCCGGCTTCGACCGCGACGAGGATTTCTGGCCGCGCCAATGGGCCGAAGCCTATGTGGCCTTCGCGGCCGGCGAGAAGCGCGGCTGGCTGCGCGCGATGGGCCATCGCTTCTTTCCCGTGGTCGGCTGGGCCGAGCGCGGCGGATATGATGCGATGGGCCACGGCAATTCGGTGCCGCGCTTCCACGTCACCTGGGGCACCGGCCCGGGCATCGTCGAGCCGTTCGAGCGCCGCGCGCGCGAGGCGATGAAGACCGGCCGATTGATCTTCCGATTTCGCCATCGCGTCGATGCGCTCTCGGTCACCAATGGCACGGTGGATGGCGTCAGCGGCGTCGTTCTTGCGCCCGATGATGCAGAGCGCGGCAAGAGCTCCTCGCGCAACGTGGTCGGCGACTTCGCACTGAAGGCGCAGGCCGTGATCGTCGCCTCCGGCGGCATCGGCGGCAACCACGAGCTGGTGCGGCAGAACTGGCCGAAGCGGCTCGGTGAGCCCCCGAAGTTCATGATCTCCGGCGTGCCCGAGCATGTCGATGGGCGCATGATCGGCATCACGGAAAAGACCGGCGCGCGGCTGATCAACCGCGACCGCATGTGGCACTACGTCGAGGGCATCCAGAACTGGAACCCGATCTGGCCGCGCCACGGCATCCGCATCCTGCCGGGTCCTTCCTCGATGTGGTTCGACGCGACAGGCACGCGGCTGCCGGCGCCGCTATTCCCGGGCTCGGACACGCTCGGCCAGCTCAAATACATCACGTCGACCGGCTACGACTATTCCTGGTTCATCCTGACCCAGAGCATCATCAAGAAAGAGTTTGCGCTGTCGGGCTCGGAGCAGAACCCGGACCTGACCGGCAAGAGCTGGCGCATGACGCTTCGCCGCGCCACCAACAAGGGCGCGCCGGCGCCGGTGGAGGCGTTCAAGAGCCATGGTGTCGACTTCATTGTCCGCGACAAGCTCGATGAGCTCGTTGCGGCCATGAACAAGCTCGCCGGCAGCGATCTCCTCAAGCTCGAGCACATCAGGATGCAGATCGAGGCGCGCGACCGCGAGATCGCCAATCCCTACGTCAAGGATGCGCAGGTCATGAACATCCACAATGCGCGCCGCTATATCGGCGACAAGTTGATCCGCACCGCTTCTCCGCACCGCATCCTCGATCCCGCGCATGGGCCGCTGATCGCCGTGAAGCTCAACATTCTCACCCGCAAGACGCTGGGCGGCTTCGAGACCGATCTCGACTCCCGCGTGTTCGGGGAGGAGGGCCGCGTCATTCCCGGCCTTTACGCCGTCGGCGAGGCCGCCGGCTTCGGTGGCGGCGGCGTGCATGGCTATCGCTCGCTGGAAGGCACCTTTCTGGGCGGCTGCCTGTTCTCGGGCCGCAATGCGGGCCGTGCCGCCGCCAAGGCAGTGGGCTAGACCATGCGGCGGCGGATGCGCATCGCCACGCTGATCGCTGCTTTGACGGCAGCTTCGGCTGCGTCCGCCGATACGGTCGATGTCAACGGGGTGAAGCGCTCCTACACCGCGCAACTGCCGGCCAAGCGGCCCGCACCGCTCGTCATCGTGCTGCATGGCAAGACCCAGCGCGGCGCCGACATGGTCACGCGGACGGCCTGGCCGCAGGTTGCCAAGCGCGAGGGCCTCGCCGTGGTGTTTCCGGACGGGCTCAACAACGCATGGGCGGACGCGCGCACCAAGGCGGGGCCGGCCCTGCGCGGACCACCGGTCGGCACCGATGACGTCGCCTTCATCGCAAGGCTGGTCGAGAAGCTGGTGGCCGACGGCACGGCCGATGCGAAGCGCGTCTACGTCGCCGGCGTCTCCAATGGCGGTGCCATGGCGATGACCATGGCCTGCGCGCGGGCCGATCTGTTTGCGGCGGCTGCGAGTGTGATCATGAACCTCAACGATGAAGCCGCCGTCACCTGTCATCCGTCGCGGCCGCTGCCGATGCTGCTCATGAACGGGACGGAAGATCCGCTGGTCCCTTATGAGGGCGGGCGCGGATCGAGCTATTTTGCCGCAGAGGGATTCTGGTCGACGGACGAGACGCTGGCGTTCTGGCGCAGGCTCAATGGCTGCGAGACCGACGACGCCGGGATCACCGACATGCCCGACGCGACGCCGGCGGACCAGTCCACGGTGACGCGGATCAGCTCGCGCTGTCCGGCTGGGCACGACGTCGTGCTCTATCGCATCAACCACGGCGGCCACCGCATGCCAGGCTTTGCTCCGGATGCCCGATTCCCGAAGGTCGCCAGAAACCTGCTCGGAGCGCAGAACGGCGACATCGACGGCGCCGAAACGATCTGGACGTTCTTCAGTCGGTTTCCGTGAACGGCGTTGCTGGCCCACGCATGCGTGCCGGGCAACGCATGCGTGGCAGGCAACGCACGCGTGCCAAGGGGTGGCACAGTGCAAACCGCTGGGCTAGACAGGGCCGCCATTCCAGCCAGGAGATCCAGATGAGCATTCAGCGTTTTGAAACCGGCCCGCGCATGAGCCAGGTCGTCGTGCACGGCAACACCGTCTATCTCGCCGGTGTCGTCGCCAACAAGGCGGCCGGCGAAAGCGTGACGAAGCAGACCCAGGACATCCTGGCGACCATCGACGGTCACCTCGCCAAGGCCGGCACCGACAAGTCGAAGCTGCTCTCGGCCACGATCTACATCACCGACATGAAGACCTTCGCAGAGATGAACGCTGTGTGGGACGCCTGGGTCTCGCCCGGCAATACGCCTGCGCGCGCCACCGTCGAAGCCAAGCTGGCCGCCCCGCAATACACCGTCGAGATCATGGTGACGGCGGCGAAGTAATTTTTGCGAAAACCTCACGCGCGTTGATGACCTCCGAGGTAATCGATCAACGCGCGTGAACCTTCGATAGTCACAGTCAGCCGGACAACACGGCGCCATCGAAGGAGAGAACCATGACCGACCCCGTCACCATCGCCCGCCGCTACATCGAGCTCTGGAACGAGCGCAGTGCCGGCCGCCGCCGCGAGCTGCTGAGCGAAAGCTGGACAACGGATGCGAGCTACGTCGACCCCGTGATGAAGGGCGACGGCCAGGACGGCATCGAGGCGCTGATCGCAGGTGTGCAGCAGCGCTTTCCCGATTTCACATTCAAGCTGATCGGCGAGCCCAACGGCTACGGCGATCACATCCGCTTCTCGTGGGGACTTGGCCCTGACGGCGCCGACAGCCCGATCAAGGGCACCGATTTCGCCGTGCTGAAGGACGGCCGGATCAGAAGCGTGACCGGATTTCTCGATCAGGTCCCGGCCGGGGCGTGAGAGCGCTGGCCCTCGTCGCGCAGGCGAGGAGAGGACCGAAATTTGGACCTCACAAGCGGTCGTCATGCCCGGGCTTGTCCCGGGCATCCACGTTCTTCGTGCCGCGGGTAAGACGTGGATGGCCGGGACAAGCCCGGCCATGACGATGTCGAGTCTATCGTGCCTCAAATGGACAGCGCGTGTGCGATCGCCCTGTCGCAGGCCATAGCCCCCCTCGACGAAGCCATCCCTACGGCTTACCTGTCATGCCGTGCCGCCCCGTATCCTCCAAACATCGACCGAGCCGGCCGCGCTGCTGCCGGATCGCTTCCAGGCCTGGTTCGCAGCCCGCGGCTGGTCGCCGCGCGCGCATCAATTGGCGCTGCTGGAGAAGGCGCGCGAGGACCGGTCGGCGCTGCTGATTGCGCCGACCGGCGCCGGCAAGACGCTGGCCGGATTTCTGCCGACGCTGGTCGAGCTGTCGGCGCAGCCGCTGACGCGCAACGCGGGCGCGAAGAAGAACCTCGTCTCCACCGGCCGCAGCGTGCAGCGCAGCGGCGGCCTGCACACCCTCTATATCTCGCCGCTCAAGGCGCTCGCCGTCGACATCGCGCGCAATCTCGAGCGTCCGATCGCCGAGATGGACTTGCCCATCAAGGTCGAGACCCGCACCGGCGATACGCCGGTGTCGCGCCGTCAGCGGCAGCGGCGCTATCCGCCCGACGTGTTGCTGACGACGCCCGAGCAGCTCGCGCTGCTGCTCTCCTCCGACGACGCACCGTTCCTGTTTTCCTCTCTCAAGCGCATCGTGCTCGACGAGCTGCACGCGCTGGTCACGTCCAAGCGGGGCGATCTGCTCTCCCTCGGGCTGGCGCGATTGTGGCGCCTCGCGCCGCAGATGCGCGCGATCGGCTTGTCCGCGACCGTAGCCGAGCCAGAGCAGCTCGCGCGCTTCCTGGTGCCGCAGCCCGACGGCAAGGAGCGGGCAGCCGACATCGTCGTCGCCGGCGGCGCCGCGCCGCCCGTGGTCGAGATGCTCGATACGTGCGAGCGGCTGCCCTGGGCCGGTCACAGCGCGCGTCACGCGCTCCCTGAAATCTACGAGCTGATCAAGGCCAACAAGACCACGCTGGTCTTCGTCAACACCCGCAGCCAGGCCGAGATGCTGTTTCAGAATCTCTGGAGCATGAACGACGATGGCCTTGCCATCGCGCTGCATCACGGCTCGCTCGACGTCGCCCAGCGCCGCAAGGTCGAAGACGCCATGTCGGCGGGCCGGCTGCGCGGCGTGGTCTGCACCTCGTCGCTCGACCTCGGCGTCGACTGGGGTGACGTCGATCTCGTCGTCAATATCGGCGCGCCAAAAGGCTCCTCGCGTCTGATGCAGCGCATCGGCCGCGCCAATCACCGCCTCGACGAGGCTTCCCGCGCGGTGCTGGTGCCCGCCAACCGTTTTGAAGTGCTGGAGTGCCGCGTCGCCATCGACGCCATCGCCGAGAATGCGCAGGATACGCCGCCCTTGCGCACTGGCGCGCTCGACGTGCTGGCTCAGCATGTTCTGGGCTGTGCCTGTGGCGAGCCGTTCTTCAGCGACGAGCTCTATGGCGAGGTTCGCACCGCCGCGCCCTACGCAAGCCTGTCGCGGCAGGATTTCGACGACGTCGTCGATTTCGTCGCCTCCGGCGGCTATGCGCTGAAGACCTATGAGCGCTTTGCTCGCATCAAGCAGGACAAGGAGGGACGCTGGCGCGTCGCCAATCCCAAGGTGCGGCAGAGCTACCGCATGAATGTCGGCACCATCGTCGAGGACGACATGCTGAAGGTGCGGCTGGTGCGTTCGCGCGGCAGCGGTGCAGGATCCACAGGCGTGATCGCACGCGGCGGCCGACTGCTCGGCGAGATCGAGGAAGCCTTCATCGAGGGCCTCTCCCCCGGCGACACATTCGTGTTCTCGGGCGAAGTGGTGCGCTACGAGACCCTGGTCGAGGACCAGGTCTATGTCTCGCGCGCGCATGACAAGGACCCGAAGGTGCCGTCCTACATGGGCGGCAAGTTTCCGCTTTCGACCTATCTCGCCGAGCGCGTGCGCCGCCTGCTCGATGATGGCCGCGCCTGGGGCGGCTTGCCGGAGCAGGTGCGCGACTGGCTGTCGCTGCAGAAGGATGTCAGCAGAGTGCCGGCGGTCCGCGAGCTGCTGGTCGAGAGCTTTCCGCGGGCCAACAAGCATTATCTCGTTTGCTACCCCTTCGAGGGCCGTCTCGCGCATCAGACCTTGGGCATGCTGCTGACGCGCCGGCTGGAGCGCGCTCGCGCGCGTCCGCTCGGCTTCGTCGCCAATGAATATGCCGTGGCGATCTGGGGGCTCGGTGATCTCTCCTTCATGATCCGCGATGGGCGGATCGACCTCAACGCGCTGTTCGATCCTGACATGCTCGGCGATGATCTCGAAGCCTGGCTCGCCGAATCCGCGCTGATGAAGCGCACCTTCCGCAACTGCGCCATCATCTCCGGCCTGATCGCGCGCCGCCACACCGGGGAGGAGAAGAGCCGCCGTCAGGTGCTGTTCTCGACCGATCTCGTCTACGACGTGTTGCGCAAGCACCAGGCCGATCACGTCCTGCTCCGCGCTGCGCGCGCCGATGCCGCCACCGGCCTGCTCGATTTGCGCCGGCTCGGCGACATGCTGATGCGCATCCACGGCCGCATCACGCACCGGGAACTCGACCGCGTCTCCCCGCTCGCCGTGCCCGTGATGCTGGAAATCGGCCGCGAGTCAGTTTATGGCGAAGCTGCAGACGAGCTTTTGGCGGAAGCCGCCGACGAGCTCGTCAAAGAGGCGATGGATAGAAGCGGGTAAGACGTGACGGCAGGCGCGCTGATTTCGGGAGATGTCGAGGACATGCGCGTTTCCAGAGTCACGATCAGCGATGTGACCTTTGCGGCCGATCTCTCCGGCGCGCTGTTCTGGGACGAGCAGCGCCTGCTCGTCGTCTCCGACCTGCATCTCGAGAAAGGCTCGAGCTTCGCCACGCGCGGCGTCCTGCTGCCGCCTTACGATACCATTGCGACGCTCGGCCGGCTCGCTGCTGTCATCTCCCGCCATGATCCGCGAGTGGTCATCGCGCTCGGCGACAGTTTTCACGACCGCAGCGCGCATGAGCGCCTGTCCGCCGAGGACCGCGACGCCTTGGCCGCACTCCAGACCGGCCGCGACTGGATCTGGATTTCCGGCAATCACGACCCCATGCTGCCGCGCGATCTTGGCGGCACCATCGCGGACGAAGTCGCAATCGGCCCGATCACCTTCCGCCACGAGCCGACCGGCGCCCACGGCGAGATCGCCGGCCATCTGCATCCGAAGGCGCGTGTCTCGGCGCGTGGCCGCTCGATGGAGCGCCGCTGCTTCGCCAGCGACGGGATGCGGGCGGTGATGCCAGCATTCGGTGCTTACGCGGGGGGCCTCAGCGTCCGCGATCCAGCCTTCGCAAAGATCTTTCCGGCGAATGGCTTTGTCGCCCATCTCCTCGGCGACCGCCGCGTCCACGCCATTGCGGCCTCGCGCTGCCATTGAGGCGCCGGCTGCATTAGGACAGCGCTACGATCGGTATTTTTCCGGAATCGCGCAAAGCCCGCTGACGGTATTAACGTCCGCGCTTGCCGGGGCTGGATTTTCATCCCGAACAAGATTGCAACCGGCAGGGGTCGCCCCAGGGCGGCCCCTTTCGATTCCACACACGCCTAGAACAAATTAAGAACACTTTAGCAAGTCTTTGATATATCATTGTGATTCGGCGCCTCGCCGATACAATATCTAGCGTCTGTCCGACTTTGCGAGGACTACATGTCCACCATTGCCTTCGACCAGTTTGCCCTCACCCGGATCGCCGATTTCGCGCGCTCGCTGTCGCGGCTGCACCAGGCCGCGCGGCGCCAGAGGGTCGACGACGACCAGTTCGATCGCGAGTTCAACGCGGTGTGCCAGTCGATCTGGGGCTACACCATCGACGACGTCAGCGACGATCTGTTCTCGCCCGAGGACCATCTGTTTCTCGACACGCTGGACGAGGCGCATGCGCGCATCTTCGCCGCCGAGCAGGGCTATGACCTCGTCGGCGACCAAGGCATGCTGACGGATTGGTGGGGTTTCTGCTGGATGATCCTGGCCGAGAAGCGCGGCCTCCTGACGCCGGAGAACCGCGCCGCCGCGCGCGCCGCAATCGAGGAGAAATATCTGGCCGCGCCGAATGTGATCGGGGTGATCATCGGGAGGTAGTGCCGCAAATTCCGTCATTGCTTCGCTACGCTCGCAATGACGGTTTGGTTACAGGTGAGGCTTAATCCAACCCCGCCCGCTTCGCCGGCTTCGCGGCGGTCTTCGGCACCGTCACGTCCGGCAGCGGTTCACGCACGATCTCGTTTGACGCCGGCGCATCTGCCGACACTGTCTCGGCCCGCACCGGCGCCACCTTCATCTCGCCAAGCCGGGCGCGAACCTGCGCGGTGAGACCGGGATAGGACGCAACCGGGGTGAAATCCGCAGCCTGGTCGTTGCCGACGCGGACGCCGGTATAGGCGACGAGGCCGTCGGTGGTGGCGATCACGTCGCCGGCCTTCAGCGAGGAATCCAGCGCAAGGTCGACCGGGGCAAGACCGACGGGTTCACGGCCGTTGCAGGTGCAGTCGGCGCGCAGCGCCTTGCGGTAGGCGAACGCGTTCTCGCTGTCGGCGTAGCGTTCGCCAGTCTGGGAGTAGGCCCCGTCGATCGACGAGCCGAAATAGACCTTGGTCGCGCTGGCAGGGCAGAATGCCTGACACATCTGCGCGGGCGAGACGAGGCCGCGCATCAGCGGAAAGTATTTGCCGTCGCAACTGCGTACGCAGAAGGCCGGGCCCGAGCCGCCGGCCGCGGCCGAGCGAGTCGGCGGCACATATTGCGGCGTGGCGCCATTCTGCTGGCTGCTGAAGGGATCGACGTAGGAGTTCGCCGGCGGCACCTCGCGCTGCGGCCGCTGCTGCTGCATTCCGCCGAAGAGGAAATCTAACAGACCTTCTGCCGAGACCGGCGCAGGAGCTGTGAGCAGCGGAGCCGCCAGCATGGCGGCCACAAGCATCGCGCGACGCCGCCGGCGCGCATGGGACATGATTGTACGCAATGCTTACTCCACCCGACGCTACTGAACCGGCTGGGACCGAGAGATCTCAGCACACGATTCACCATAAAGCGGGATGGTAAATGAGCAGTTGAGCAGAGGCGGTTTCAAGACGAGGCGGTGGCCTCTTTAAGGCCGGGCGCAGCTTTGGACCGATGGTTGCCACCGGGACACATTGAGGCATGACGGCGGAAAATTTCCGCCACTTCACCCCTTCAAGAATTCCGACGCCTTGTACAGCGAGCGGAACGGCAGGCCGGCCGCACCGAACGTGTCGGTGGCGCCTTCCTCGCGATCGACCATCGTCAGCACCAGCACGACATTGGCGCCGGCCTCGCGCACCGATTCCACCGCCTTCATCGCCGAGCCGCCGGTGGTGGTGACGTCCTCGACGATGACGACGCGCTTGCCCGCCAGCGTCTCGCCCTTGGGCAGGCCCTCGATCGCGAGCTTGGCTCCGTGCTCCTTCGGCTTCTTGCGCACGAAGAAGGCCGCGATCGGATGCCCCTTGATCCAGGAGATCTGCGCCAGCGCGCCGGCGAGCGGCACCGCGCCCATCTCGAGCCCGCCGATGAAATCGAGCTGGTCGTCCTTGAGCGCCTCGTAAGTCAGCTCGGCGAGCAGCGTTGCGCCCTCGGGGTCGAGCATGGTCGGCTTGAGGTTGAAGTAGAAATCGCTCTTGCGGCCCGACGCGAGCGTCACCTCGCCGCGGCCGAATGAGCGCCGGCGGATGATCTCGAACAGGCGGGCGCGGGAGGCGGATTTCGACACGGCGGTCCCTCGAACAGCGTTTTTGGAGGAGGCGGAATTTATCCGCGACCGACGCGACATTCCAGAGGGGGCGTCTCCCGTCAACAGGGATCGGCCATCCCGGTCCGCCGGTTGTGAGGGCGCAACCTTCTGGAGTAGGTGAGGGGGCAGGCCTTCGGGCAAGCCTCTTGGGGAAGGACACGGAATGACCATCGAGCTCTATACCTGGAACACGCCGAACGGCCGCAAGATCTCGATCGCGCTGGAGGAGATGGGGCTGCCCTACAAGGTGATCCCGGTGAACATCACCAAGGGCGATCAGATGGCGCCCGAGTTCCTCAAGCTCTCGCCGAACAACAAGATCCCCGCGATCGTCGACCCCGAGGGGCCTGAGGGCAAGCCAGTCAGCATCTTCGAATCCGGCGCGATCCTGCTCTATCTCGGCGAAAAGACCGGCAAATTCCTGCCGAAATCGCTTATCCAGCGCATCCCGGTCTACGAATGGCTGATGTGGCAGATGGGCGGCTTCGGCCCGATGCCCGGCCAGGTGCACCATTTCATCGCACTCGAAAACGAGCAGGACCGAGCCTACGGCTTGAAGCGCTTCATGGCCGAGACGCGCCGGCTCTATGGTGTGCTCGACCGCCGCCTGGAGGGGCACGACTTCGTCGCCGGCGAGCTCTCGGTTGCCGATTTTGCCATCCTGGGCTGGGCTTGGCGCCATCCTCGCCACAAGGTTGATCTGGCCGACTTCCCCAACGTCAAGCGCTGGTACGACGCCCTGATGGCGCGCCCGGCCGTGAAGCGCGGCATGGACGCGAAGCTGGATTGAGCTTCTTCACACCCTCTTCGCTTCCACCGCCATCCGCAACGCGAGCCCGGCCAGCACGGTGCCCATCAGCCAGCGTTGCACCAGCATCCAGCTCGGCCGGTTCGCCAGGAACAGCGCGATCGATCCGGCGGCGAGCGCGATCATCGCGTTGACGCTGACGCTGATCGCGATCTGGATCGCGCCCAGCACCACAGACTGCGTCAGCACGCTGCCCGCCGCGGGATCGATGAATTGCGGCAGCAGCGCCAGATACAGCATCGCGATCTTCGGGTTGAGCAGGTTGGTGATGAAGCCCATCGCGAACAATTTGCGCGGGCTGTCGATGGCGAGCTTCCTCACCTGGAACGGCGAACGCCCGCCCGGCTTCACCGCCTGCCAGGCAAGCCAGAGCAGATAGGCGGCACCGGCAAAGCGCAGCGCGTCATAGGCGAAAGGAATGGCGAGCAAGAGCGCCGTGATGCCGAACGCCGCGCACAGCATGTAGAACACGAAGCCGAGCGCCACGCCGCCGAGCGAGACGATGCCGGCCGCGCCGCCTTGCGTGATCGAGCGCGAGATCAGGTAGATCATGTTCGGTCCCGGCGTGAGCACGAGGCCGAGGCTGACGAGGGCGAAGCCGAGCAAGGCGGAGGTGTGGGGCATGGTTGAACCGGTGCGGGAGATGGCACGGTTCTAGTATGCGCGGGATCGCGGAGCCATCGCGCAATTGCTCGGAGGACAATCGAGGTCTTGCGCCGGTGTGCTCCCTCGCCCCGCACGTGCGGGGAGAGGTGAAGAGAGAGCGCTAATGCGCCTCGTCCCAATTGTTGGCGGCGCGGGCGTCGACATGCAGCGGCACCGAGAGCAGCACGGCCGGGAACGGCGCGTCCTGCATCACCTTCTGCACGACGGGGAGCGTTGCCTCGACCTCGTCGTGCGGCACCTCGAAGATCAACTCGTCGTGCACCTGGAGCAGCATCTGCGCCGAGAGCTTCTTCGCGGTCAGCGCGTCCTCCACGCGCGTCATGGCGCGGCGGATGATGTCGGCGGCGGTGCCCTGAAGCCGCGCGTTGATCGCGGCGCGCTCGTTGAAGGCGCGCACCGAGGCATTCGAGGCCTTGATGTCGGGGTAATGGCACTTGCGGCCGAACAGAGTGGTGACGTAGCCGTGGTTGCGGCAGAAATCGCGCGTCTCGTCCATATAGGCGCGGATGCCGGGGAAGCGCTCGAAATACTTCTTGATGTAGGCGGAGGCTTCCTCGCGCGCGATGCCGAGCTGGTTGGCGAGGCCGAAGGCGGAGATGCCGTAGATGATGCCGAAATTGATCGCTTTCGCGCGGCGGCGGATCTCGCTCGGCATGCCCTTGATCGGCACACCGAACATTTCCGACGCGGTCATGGCGTGAATGTCGAGCCCATCGCGGAACGCCTGCTTCAGCACGGGAATGTCGGCGATCTCGGCCAGCAGCCGCAGCTCGATCTGCGAATAGTCGGCGGAGACGAGCTTGTGCCCGGGCGTGGCGATGAAGGCGCGGCGGATCTTGCGGCCGTCCTCGGTGCGCACCGGGATGTTCTGCAGGTTCGGCTCGTTCGACGACAAGCGCCCCGTCGTGGTCGCAGCCAGCGCGTAGGTGGTGTGCACGCGGTGGGTCTGCGGATTGACATAGGTCGGCAGCGCGTCGGTGTAGGTCGATTTCAGCTTGGAGACCTGGCGCCACTCCAGAATCTTCTTCGGGAAGTCGTGGCCCTGCTCGGCGAGCTCGTCGAGCACCTGTGCGGTGGTCGACCACGCGCCGGTCTTGGTCTTGGTGCCGCCAGGCAATCCCATCTTGCCGAACAGGATGTCGCCGATCTGCTTGGGGCTGCCGACATTGACCGGCTCGCCCGCGATCTCCTGGATCTCGGCTTCGACGCGCGCCGCGGTTTGGGCGAAGTCGCCGGACAGACGCGACAGCACCTGGCGGTCGATCGAGATGCCGCGCCGCTCCATGCGCGCGAGCACCGACACCAGCGGCCGCTCCAGCGTCTCGTAGACCGCACTCATGTGCTCGGAAACGAGGCGCGGCTTCAGCACGCGCCAGACCCGCAACGCAATGTCGACGCCTTCGGCTGACAGCGGTGCGGCCTTGTCGATCGGCACCTGGTCGAAGGTGATCTTGCCCTTGCCGCTGCCGAGCAGCTCGCTTTCCTTCAGCATGGCATGGCCGAACCAGCGCTCCGACAACGATTCCAGCGCATGCGAGCCGCGGCCGGCATCGAGCACGTAGGAGATCAGCAGCGCATCGTCGATGTTGCGCAGGGTGATGCCGTGCTGTGCCAGCATCACGGCCGTGAACTTGACGTCGAAGCCGATCTTGAGGATGCCCGCCGATTCCAGCACCGGCCGCAGCGCTTGCAGCGCGTCGTCATGCTTGACCTGGTCCGGCGCAAGGCCGGCATCGAACAGGCCGGCGCCGCCGCCGGATTGCTTGTGCGCCAGCGGCACGTAGCAGGCCTCGTTCGGCGCCAGCGCAAGCGCGATGCCGCAGAGATCGGCCTGCATCGGATCGATCGAGCTCGCTCTTGTCTCGATCGCGACATGGCCGGCGTCATGGATGCGCGCGATGAAGGCGTCGAGCTCCTTCAGCGTCTTGATGGTCTGGTATTTGCCGCGATCGACAGGAAGCTTGCGCAGCGCCTCTTCGCGTGCGGCGGCGAGCGAGATCGGGGCACCCTTCGGGCTCGCAGCCTTATCCTCCTTGCCTGCCGACTTGTTGGGCTGGTTCGGCCGGGCCGGCGCCAGAGTTCCCGTGCCTGGTGTGGGCACCACGTCCGAGGGCGGCAGCGTCGTGAACACGCTGGCGCCGCTGGCATAGCCGGGATCGGCGTCGACATTGGCGGGATCGATCTGCGCATATTCGGCGACGCGCCGCGTCAGCGTCGTGAACTCCATCGCCTTGAGAAAGGCGATCAGCTTGCGCGCGTCGGGCTCGTGGACGGCGAGGTCGTCCAGCGGCACCTCCAGCTCGACCTTGTCGTCGAGCAGCACGAGCTGCCGCGAGATGCGCGCCTTCTCCGCGTTCTCGAGCAGCGCCTCGCGCCGCTTGGGCTGCTTGATCTCGCCGGCGCGGAACAGCAATTGGTCGAGATCGCCATATTCGGTGATCAGCTGCGCCGCGGTCTTGATGCCGATGCCGGGTACGCCCGGCACGTTGTCGGTGGAATCGCCCGCGAGCGCCTGCACCTCGACCACCTTGTTCGGCGGCACGCCGAACTTCTCGATCACCTCTGATATGCCGATGCGGCGGTCCTTCATGGTGTCGTACATCGTGACGCAATCGGTGACGAGCTGCATCAGGTCCTTGTCGGACGACACGATGGTGGCGCTGGCGCCGCGCTCGCAGGCTTGGCGCACATAGGTCGCGATGAGATCGTCGGCCTCGAAGCCGATCTGTTCCAGGCAGGGCAGGTCGAAGGCGCGCACGGCTTCGCGGATCAGCGCGAATTGCGGAATGAGATCGTCGGGGGCCGGCGGCCGGTGCGCCTTGTAGTCCGGATAGATCTTGTTGCGGAAGGTGATCTCCGACTTATCGAAGATGATGGCCAGATGCGTCGGCCGATTGTCCTCGGGCATCTCGCGGAGCAGCTTCCACAGCATGTTGCAGAAGCCGAGCACGGCGTTGACCTGGAGCCCGTCGGATTTGCGGTTCAGCGGCGGCAGCGCGTGATAGGCGCGGAAGATGTAGGAGGAACCATCGACCAGGAAGACGTGGTCGCCCTTTCCGGCCGCCTTTGCCGCGACCGGTTTGGCAGCAGCCTTGGCAACAGCGGGCTTGGTCTCTGCGGCAGCTTTCGGCGCGGCCTTGGTGTCAGCTTTGGCGGTGGTCTTCGGAGATGTCTTGGGCATGGCCGCAATGTATGAATTTTTGCGGACTTTGACAGCCTTGGGAGGCGGATTTTTGGGCCGGTAGCGCGACTATCCCCCGCTGTCATTCCCCGCGAAAGCGGGGAATCCAGTACGCTGCGGCTTCTCGGTTCAATCGCTGGCGCCTCCGCGTACTGGGTCGCCCGGTCAAGCCGGGCGACGACACCGAGAGGGCAGCTACTCCGCTGCCTGTAACCGCACGCCCGCCTTCCTCGGCGCGATCCAGAACGCATCGGGCCGCTCGAACAGGAAGCGCGCATTGAGGCGGAGCGCGACCTGCCAGATCGCCAGCGCACCAAGCACGCCGGCGATAGTGACGAGCAGCGACACCGTGCCGATATCAGGAATGATGCCCGTGCGCAGCAGCAGCGTCCGCGTCGCCGCCATCGGCAAGAAGAAGGCGAGATAGATCACGATCGAATGCTCGCCGCAGAAGCGGAGGAAGTTGAGCCAGTGCGCCCGCGCGAGCAGCGTGCCCGCGGCGATGATGGCGCAGGCGCCGGCGAAGCCGAGCGCGAGCGAGACGATCGCCCACTCGCTGGCGCCCGCTGCGACGAGGCCGGCATTGATCAGCGCCCAGGCAGCGAGCGCTGCAAGCGCCAGCGCCGGATGCTTCCGCGCCCGGTCCGACAGGGCGAACACGTAGGGCGCGAACAAATAGCCCGAATAGAAATAGATGAAGCGTGCGCAGAACTCGTCGATGGCGGTCCAGCCGGTCGTGATGTGCGCGGTCTCCAGCGCGGCGGCGACGAGCCAGACCGCGAGCGATGGGACCTTGCGTGTCAGTTTCGTGACGACGAAGAAGACCGGCAACAGATAGATGAACCACAGCGTGCCGAACGGCTCGATGAAGGATTCGAGATACAGCAGGCCAACATGCTGCCAGCTGGTCTCGGCCGCAAAGGCCGGGGCCTTGAAGCCAAATTGGATTGTCACCCAGACGACATAAAAATAGGCGAAATGCACCACCTTGCGGTCGAGATAGGTTCGCCAGTCCCGATCGATCACCAGAGACAGGAACAAGCCCGAAATCAGAAAGAAATCCGGCATCCGGAACGGCTTTGCGAAGGCTACGAGCACGTGCATGAACCCGGTCTGCCCGGCGGCAAGCTCCACCCCCAGCACCGAATGCATCATCACCACCATGACGATGCAGATGCCCTTGGCGTAGTCGACCCAGTCGATACGCGCGCCCGAAGCGGCCGTGGAGGGGCTGGCCGCCGCGATTGTGCCTGATCGTGCCATGGTGTCCCTTTTCGAGGCGCGTTCCGCCCGTGCCTGTGCGGGCCTGGGGCAGTTTGGAGCCCAGTAGTTTCCGACTTCTTTACCGGTTCAAATCGCGGGCCGGTTTTTGCATGCGGACTGTTCCATGGCCTCGGGAAAATGCTAAACCGCCCCGGATTGGGCTGAGTTGGACGTCCGTTAACCAAGCTGGAACAGGATTTTTCATGCGAATTGCGATGATCGGCACGGGCTATGTGGGATTGGTGTCCGGCGCCTGCTTTGCGGATTTCGGCCACGACGTCACCTGCGTCGACAAGGACGAGAGGAAGATCGCGGCACTCCATCGCGGCGAGATCCCGATCTACGAGCCTGGCCTCGACGAGCTGGTCGCGAACAATGTGAAAGCCAAGCGGCTGGACTTCACCACCGACCTGAAGCAGCCGGTCGCCGATGCCGATGCCGTGTTCATCGCGGTCGGCACGCCCTCGCGCCGCGGCGACGGACACGCCGACCTGTCTTACGTCTACGCCGCCGCGAAAGAGATCGCGCAGTCGCTTTCCGGCTTCACCGTGGTGGTGACGAAATCGACCGTGCCGGTCGGCACCGGCGACGAGGTCGAGCGCATCATCCGCGAGGCCAATCCCAAGGCCGACGTGGTTGTCGCCTCGAACCCTGAGTTCCTGCGCGAGGGCGCGGCGATCCGCGATTTCAAATTCCCGGACCGCATCGTGGTCGGCACCTCCGACGAGCGCGGCCGCAAGGTGATGGGCGACATCTACCGTCCGCTGTCGCTGAACCAGGCGCCGCTGATGTTCACCGCGCGCCGCACCGCCGAGATGATCAAATACGCCGCCAACGCGTTCCTGGCGACCAAGATCACCTTCATCAACGAGATCGCCGATCTGTCCGAGAAGGCCGGCGCCAACGTTCAGGAGGTCGCGCGCGGCATCGGGCTCGACAACCGCATCGGCACGAAATTCCTGCATGCCGGTCCCGGCTTCGGCGGCTCGTGCTTCCCGAAGGACACGAAGGCTCTGATCAAGATCGCGCAGGACTACGACGTCTCCTTGCGCATCGTCGAATCGGTGCTGGCGGTCAACGAGAACCGCAAGCGCGCGATGGCGCGCAAGGTGAGCCAGGCGCTCGGCGGCAATCTGCGCGGCAAGACCGTTGCGGTGCTCGGCCTCACCTTCAAGCCCGACACCGACGACATGCGCGATGCGCCGTCGATCCCGCTGGTAACGGGCCTGATCGACATGGGCGCGAAGGTGAAGGCGTTCGATCCCGTCGGCATGGAGCAGGCCAAGGGCGAATTGCCCGATATCACCTATTGCGAGGACGCCTATGCCTGCGCGCAAGGCGCCGACGCTCTCGTCATCGTCACCGAATGGGTCCAGTTCCGCGCGCTCGATCTCGACCGGTTGAAGGCGACCATGGCGCAGCCGGTCGTCGTCGACCTCCGCAACATCTACCGCCCCGAAGACATGGAAGCCGCCGGCTTCGTCTACGAGAGCGTCGGTCGGCCGGCGGTGCAGGGCTGATCGTTCCCAGCTCCACATAAATTCGTCATGGCCGGGCTTGTCCCGGCCATCCACGTCTGTTTTCTGGTCGAGGACGTGGATGCCCGGGACAAGCCTGGGCATGACGAGTGGATAGATCTTGCCCCGCAGTTTCGACACGCCCCTCCCGATCGATGCCGTGCTCGACGATTTGTCGCGTACGCTGGAGGCCAGCAACGCCGCAGTGCTGGTGGCCCCTCCCGGCGCCGGCAAGACCACGCGCGTGCCGCTGGCCTTGCTCGATGCGCCCTGGGCCAAGGACAAGAAGATCGTCGTGCTGGAGCCGCGCCGCATCGCCGCGCGCGCCAGTGCCGACCGCATGGCCAAATCGCTCGGCGAGCGCGCCGGCGAAACCGTCGGCTATCGTGTCCGCTTCGGCTCGAAGATCTCGCGCGCGACGCGCATCGAGGTGGTGACCGAGGGCATCTTCACCCGCCAGATCCTCGACGATCCCGAACTCTCCGGCGTTGCCGCGATCCTGTTCGACGAATTCCACGAGCGCTCGCTCGACGCCGACATGGGCCTCGCGCTGGCGCGTGATGCGCAAACCGGCTTGCGCGAGGATTTGCGCATCCTGGTGATGTCGGCGACGCTCGACGGTGCGCGGGTGGCAAGGCTGCTCGGCGATGCCCCCGTCGTCGAGAGCGAGGGCCGTGCGTTTCCGGTCGAGACACGCTATCTCGGCCGCAAGGCGGACGCGCCGATCGAGCGGCAGATGGCGGATGCGATCGCATCTGCGCTGCGCGCCGATAGCGGCTCGGTGCTGGCCTTCCTGCCAGGCGCCGCCGAGATCCGCCGCACGCAGAATTTCCTCTCCGAGCGCGTGCAGGACGCCTCCGTCGAGATCGTGCCGCTGTTCGGCGCGCTCGATGCCGCCGTGCAGGATCGCGCCATCGCGCCGGCACCCAAGGGCACGCGCAAGGTGGTGCTGGCAACCTCGATCGCGGAGACCTCGCTCACCATCGAGGGCGTGCGTATCGTCGTCGATAGCGGTCTTGCCCGCGTGCCGCGCTATGAGCCCGATATCGGCCTGACCCGGCTCGAGACCGTGCGCGCCTCGCGCGCGGCGGTGGACCAGCGCCGCGGCCGTGCCGGCCGCACCGAGCCCGGCGTCTGCTACCGTCTCTGGGACGAGCCGCAGACCGCATCGCTCGCGCCGTACACCCAGCCGGAAATCCTCAGCGCCGATTTGTCGTCGCTGGTGCTCGATCTCGCGCAATGGGGCGTCAGCGATCCCGCGGCTCTATCGTTCCTCGATCCGCCGCCGCAGCCGGCCTGGAAGGAAGCCAAGAGCCTGCTGAGCGAGCTCAACGCGCTCGACGGCGACGGTCGCATCACCGCCGAAGGCAAGAGCCTGCGTGCGCTGGCGCTGCCGCCGCGGCTGGCGCGCATGATCGTGGATTCGCATCGCGCCGGCGAGGGCCAGGCCGCCGCCGAGATCGCGGCCATCATCACCGAGCGCGGCCTTGGCGGCGACAGCGTCGATGTCGAGCACCGCCGCGACCAGTTCCGCCGCGACCGCTCACCACGCGCGGCAAGCGCGCGCGATCTCGCGCACCGGTGGGCTTCGCAGGTCGCGGCGTCGGAGAAGGTGGCGCAGCAGGAGGATCTGTCGACCGGCCTGATGCTCGCCTATGCGTTCCCGGACCGCGTCGCGCGCAATCGCGGCAATGGCAGCTTCGTGCTGGCCAACGGTCGCGGCGCCTCTGTCGAGCAGACCTCCTCGCTGGCCCGTGCGCCCTACATCGCGATCGGTGAGATGACGGGGACGGCGGCGAGCGGTCGCATCTTGCTCGCCGCGCAAATCACCGAGGACGAGATCGAGCGGCATTTCGCCGAGCATATCGAGACCGCCGACGAGATCTCGTTCGATCGCGGCGCGATGGCGCTGCGGGCGCGGCGCAAGCGCGTGCTGCACGCGATCACGCTGTCCGAGGCGACGCTTTCAGTATCGCCCTCGGAGGACACCGCGCGCATCTTCGCAGATGGCCTGATCGCCGCGGGCCTCGACCGGCTGCCCTGGTCGAAAGCCGCCAAGCAATGGCGTGATCGCGTGAAGTTCCTGCGCAAGGCCGAGGGCGACAGCTGGCCCGATTTGTCCGACGACGGTCTGATCGCGCGGCGCGACGACTGGCTGGTGCCGGCGCTCTCCGACAAGATCGCGCTCAAGGACATCTCCGCGGGCGATCTCTCCGACGCCCTGATGGCGCTCTTGCCCTGGGAGATGCGCACGCGGCTCGACCGCGAGGCGCCGACGCATTTCGAGGCGCCGACCGGCACTATGCTCGCGATCGACTACGAGGCCGAGCAGGGACCGACCATCGCGGTGCGGCTGCAGGAATTGTTCGGCCTCAACACCCATCCCTCGATCGCCGCCGGCAAGGTGCCGCTGGTGCTGGAATTGCTGTCGCCGGCCCAGCGTCCGGTGCAGGTGACGCGCGATCTGCCCGGCTTCTGGCGCGGCAGCTACGCCGCCGTCCGCTCCGACCTGCGCGGCCGCTACCCGCGTCACCCCTGGCCCGACGATCCCGCGAGCGCCGTGCCGACAAGGCGGGCGAAGCCGCGCGGGACGTGAGAACTCGCAACCGGCATTAACCCTCCGCTCATCCTTTTCGTCAAAATGACAGGAGCCCCGGCGTGCCTTCGCTCGCCGCCGGCCTCGTCGCGTGATGAAATCGAGCTTTCGGCTCGGAAGTGGTGTGATGCGTAACATTATGATCATCGCGGCCGTCATGATCGGCCTCGGCACCTTCATGGCGCAGATGGCGGACAAGATGAGCTCGGCTTCCGCCACGTCAGTGCCGCGCACGACGGTCGCAGTCGCGGCCACAGCGCCGGCCGGCGGCCGCAGCCTGGCCATTGGCCGTGACGCCCGCGGTCATTTCCAGACCGAGGGCCGGATTGACGGCCAGCGCATCGGCTTCATGATCGATACCGGCGCCTCCGTCGTTGCGCTGAACGAGACCTCGGCCGCCCGGTTTGGTCTCCGTCCCTCGCGCGGCGAGTACAACGCCACCGTCTCCACCGCCAACGGCACCATCAAGGCCGCGCGCACCCGCATCGCCATGCTCGACGTCGGCGGTCTCATCGTGCGCGACGTCGATGCAATGGTCCTGCCGGATGAGGCGCTGTCGGAAAACCTGCTCGGCCTCTCCTTCCTGTCCCGCCTGAAGCGTTTTGAGTACGCCAACGGGCAGATGGTGCTGGAGCAGTAGAGGCGCTGCCCGCGCGACCGCGCAGTCGTCAATTTCAAGAAGTTATTCTTGCTCCGGCCGCCCTTCCGGTAACGTTTCTTCGTTACCAAACTGCCGCAATTATCGGCCATAAGCCTTCATTCCCGCCTTTCGCTGCGGTTTGGCATTCGCTAAGCCTGCAGCAACTCCCGCCCCCCTTTCACGAGACCGACTCAATGTTCCCGAAGCCGAAATCCGTATTATTGCCCAACACCTACGCCTTCGAATCCGAGCCGATGGTGAAGCCGACAGGCTTTCGCGAATACGACGCGCGCTGGTTGTTCCAGAAGGAAATCAACCTGATGGGTGTGCAGGCGCTCGGCATGGGGCTCGGCGCGCTGATCGCCGAGCTCGGCGTCAAACAGGAGATCGTCACCGGCCACGATTTCCGCGGCTACTCGGCCTCGATCAAATACGCGCTGATCTCCGGCCTGATGGCGGCGGGCTGCAAGGTGCACGACATCGGCCTTGCGGTGACGCCGATGGCCTATTTCGCACAGTTCGATCTCGACGTGCCCGCTGTTGCGATGGTCACGGCCTCGCACAACGACAATGGCTGGACCGGCGTGAAGATGGGCGCCAACCGCCCCCTGACCTTCGGCCCCGACGAGATGACGCGGCTGAAGGAAATCGTGCTCAACGCCGAGTTCAAGAACAAGGCCGGCGGCTCCTATCAGTTCCACGAGAATTATCCGGCGCGCTACATCGCCGACCTCACCTCTCGTCCGAAGCTTAAGCGCAAGCTCAAGGTGGTCGCGGCCTGCGGCAACGGCACCGCCGGTGCGTTCGCGCCGCAGGTGCTGGAAGCGATCGGCTGCGAGGTGATCCCGCTCGACACCGAGCTCGACCACACCTTCCCGAAATACAATCCGAATCCGGAAGACATGGAGATGCTGCACGCGATCCGCGACGCGGTGTTGCAGCACAAGGCTGATGTCGGCCTTGGTTTCGACGGTGACGGCGACCGCTGCGGCGTGGTCGACAACACCGGTGAGGAGATCTTTGCCGACAAGGTCGGCGTGATGCTGGCGCGCGACATGTCGGCGATCCACAAGGACGCGCAGTTCATTGTGGACGTGAAATCGACTGGCCTGTTCATCACCGATCCCGTGCTGCAGAAGCAGGGCGCAAAGACCGCCTATTGGAAGACCGGTCATTCCTACATGAAGCGCCGTACCAACGAGACCGGTGCGCTCGCGGGCTTCGAGAAGTCCGGCCACTTCTTCTTCAACAAGCCCTATGGCCGCGGCTATGACGACGGCCTGGTCTCGGCGCTCGCGATCTGCGACATGCTCGACCGCGCGCCCGGCAAGTCGATGGCCGATCTGAAGAACGCGCTGCCGAAGACCTGGTCGTCGCCGACCATGTCGCCGCATTGCGCCGACGAGACCAAATACGGCGTCATCGACAAGGTGGTGAAGCACTTCGAGGACCTGCAAGCAAAGGGTGCGAAGATCGGGGGGCAGGCGATCCGCGATCTCGTCACCGTCAACGGCGTGCGCGTCACGGTCGAGGACGGCAGCTGGGGCCTGGTGCGCGCCTCGTCCAACAAGCCCGAGCTCGTCGTCGTGGTCGAGAGCCCGGTCTCCGAGCAGCGCATGCACGACATGTTCGAGATGGTGAACAGCGTGCTGCGCACGCATCCCGAAGTCGGCGAGTACAATCAGAAGATTTGAGGAGCACCTGAGAGAGGCGCGATCCGTCCCTCTCGCTCCGCTGTCATGCCCCGGCTTGACCGGGGCATCCAGTACCCCGCGGCTTCTCGATTCTATCACCGGCGTCTGGAATACTGGATCGCCCGATTAAATCGGGCGATGACACTTTCCGCGTGGCGTGAATTAAGCCGCCACCACCGCCGGGATCGGCAGCGCCGTCACCGACTTGATCTTTTCCATCGCGAAGCGCGAGGTGACGTTCTTCAGCGGCACGGCGCTGATCAGCTTCTTGTAGAACACGTCATAGGCCTGCATGTCGGCGACCACGACGCGCAGCATGTAATCGACGTCGCCAGCCATGCGATAGAACTCCATCACCTCCGGCATGGCGCTGACGGCCTCGGCGAACCGTTTCAGCCAGGCATCCGAATGGTCGGAGCTCTCGACCGACACGAACACGGAGATGCCGAGCCCGATCTTGTTCTGGTCGACGAGCGCGACGCGCTTGATGATCACGCCGTCGGCCTCCAGGCGCTGGATGCGCTTCCAGCAGGGGGTCGAGGACAGGCCGACCCGGTCGCCGATCTCGGCGACGGAAAGGGAGGCGTCTTCCTGGAGCACCATCAGGATCTTGCGGTCGATGGCGTCGAGGCGGCGGCTGGTCTCGGGAATTTGGACGGCGACATCAGTCATTTGAAGAACTTTGTTTCATTTCAGGGGCAGATTTCCCTGATATAGAGAAAATCTTTCCACAGCAAGCCCATAATCTCAGCGCTTCCATGGAATCGCTCTACGGACGATCGCGCAAAAACCTTTCAACTTCAACGCGTTGTGGGGCGGCCAGGCCGCCGCCATGGCGGGTGCATTTCAACGCTGCGGCGGCCGTGGCGAATCGCATCGCTTCCCGCAACCCCTTACCCTCAGCGAGGCCGAGCGCGAACGCGCCATGGAAGACGTCGCCAGCGCCGAGCGTATCGACCGCCTGGACCGGGAAGGCTGGTGTTTCCTCCAGCGCGCCCGCCTGGTTCAGCCAGATCGTGCCGCGCGGGCCGCGGGTGGCCGCGAGGAAGGCGGGCGTCAGCTCCGCCAGGCGCTTCAAGGCCGCACCGTCGTCAGCGATGCCGGCCGTCTCCTGCAGCTGGGCGCTGGCGAACAGCAGATGCGAGGCGGCCGTGAGCAGGCCGTCCTGCAGCGCCATCGCGCGGTCGACGCCGACGATGACGGGAATGCCGCGCCGGCGTGCCTCGGCGCAAAGCGAGGTCGCGAACGCCGCGCAGCGGCTTTCGACGAGCACCGCCTGACAATCGGCCAGCAAGGCGTCGGCCTCGGGTAGCCTCACGGTCCACAGCGCGGGATCGCGATAGATGGTGAGCGTCCGCTCGCCGGAGGGCTCGATCATGATCGCCGAGACCGGCGTGCTCAGGCCCGGCATGCGCACGATGTGAGTGTTATCGACGCCCTCCTGCGCCATCTGCGCGAGGATGAAGGCGCTCGACGTCTCCTGCGCATCGCCCATGGGACCTGCGAACGCGACGCGGCCGCCGAGCCGCGCCATCGCGATGGCAGCGTTGAGCGCGTTGCCCCCGCACACTTCGGCGAGATGGCTGGCGTTCGCCTTGCCGCCGCATTCGGGCAAGGCCTCGACGCGCAGGATGAGGTCGCGCACCGGCATGCCGATGCAGAGGATGCGCGGCGCGGTCCCGGCCATCGTCGTTCGGCTCAGCTGCTCTTGTCGTGTACCCAGCGGCCGAGCAGATGATGGGCGATCGCGAACGGATGCGGGCCGGCGAGCCCGTCAGGATGCGTCCGCGTCAGCATCTTCGCCGCCTCCTCGCGCGTGAACCAGCGCGCGTCTTCCAGCTCCATCCGATCGACGACGATGTCCTCGTTCAACGCCCGCGCGCTGCAGCCGATCATCAGCGACGACGGATAGGGCCAGGGCTGGGTCATGTAATATTGCACGTCGGTGCAGCGGATCCCGGACTCCTCAAAGATCTCGCGGCGCACCGCGTCCTCGATGGTCTCGGCCGCCTCGACGAAGCCGGCGAGGCAGGAATACATCCCTGCCGGAAACTGCTTCTGGCGTCCGAGCAGGCACTTGTCGCCGGACGCCACCAGCATGATCACGACCGGATCGGTGCGCGGAAAATGCTCGGCCTTGCAACTCGGGCAGTCGCGCTTCCAGCCGCCTTCCTTCATGCTGGTGCGTACGCCGCAATTGGCGCAATAGCCGTGGCGCTGATGCCATCCCACCATCGACTTTGCCATCGCGACGGCCGAGAGCTCCTCGGGCGGGATCGCGCCCTGCATCGCCATGCCGCGCAGCTCGGTCACGGTATAATCCTCGCGGCCGACCAGCTTCTCGGCGGCGGCCTGCGACAGGCCCATGCCGAACACGGCCGCACCGTCGCGAAGCCCGAGGAACACCGTGCCGGGATTGGCGCCGCATTTCAGCGCCTCGTCGATTCCGAGCAGCGCCCGCACCTTGTCGCCCTCGCGCTTTACCAGCAGCGAGTCGCGATAGACCACGTAGGCGCGCGAGGACGGCTTCTGCTCCAGCGCGAACAGCTTTTCGTCGTCGCGGCGCAGATGCGCGGCGCGGTCGAGGACGTTGGTGACGAAGGCCGGCTGCCCGAGCGGAAACGCGTTGAATGCTGACATTATCGTTCTTTCAACCCAACCAGATCTTGCGGCGAAGCGCGCTGATGAAATTCTGAACCTCCGCGGCGTCATGCGCCAGCGGCGGCATCACGCCCCACACCGGCCGCGGCCAGGCCGCGTCACTGGTGCGGCGCGCGATGATGTGGACGTGCAGCTGCGGCACGAGGTTGCCGAGCGCGGCGATGTTGAGCTTGTCGCATTTGGTGATCTCCTTCAGCGCGCGCGAGACGCGGGAGATCTCCGTCATCAGCTGCGCCTGCTGCACCTCGTCGAGATCGATGATCTCGACCGTGTCGGCGCGCCGCGGCACCAGCAGCAGCCAGGGATAATGCGCGTCCTTGATGACCAGCACCTTCGACAGCGGCAGGTCGCCGATATCGATGGTGTCCTCTTTCAGGCGGGAGTGCAGCGACCAGGCGGGTTCGGGCATGAAGGCTTCTCTGGATTGATTCTTACCGTCGCAGAGACCACGCCCCCAGACAACATGCGTGTGCGCCGTGGTCCTTATGCGCCGGACCCGGTTGGACAGGCCGAATGAGGGCGAATTCGGCGCCGGAAGTCCTCAAGCGCTGTCGGATCAGCCCCAGACCCCGCTTGCTTTCCGCTCCCTTTGGCCCCAAATAGGGACCGGGAGATTGGCGGTGGACGAGCCACTCGCCAACCGGGTCAGGTCCGGAAGGAAGCAGCCCTAACGAGGTCCGGATCGGGTCGCTCGTCAGTCTCCTACCTGTTTTTCGAGCGAACCAGCGCCGGCGGCACCAGCCGCCAGCGCGCTCCTTTCCGCAAAAGCCGGCCAAGAGACATTTCATTGCGGATCGACCGATGACCGACGCTGGCGCCCCTCCCGATCCCGACAGCGCCGGCCAGGCCGGCAATGCGCCCTACCGGGTGCTGGCGCGCAAATACCGCCCATCCTCGTTCGACGACCTGATCGGCCAGGAGGCCGTGGTCCGTACCGTCTCCAATGCGTTCGAGACCGGCCGCATTCCGCAGGCCTGGATTCTCACCGGCGTCCGCGGGGTCGGTAAGACCACCACCGCGCGCATTCTCGCCCGCGCACTCAACTACGAGATGCCGGATGGATCGGTGAAGGGGCCGACCATCCACATGCCGACGTTGGGAGTTCATTGCCAGGCGATCATGGAAAGCCGGCACATGGACGTGCTGGAGATGGACGCGGCCTCGCATACCGGCGTCGACGACGTCCGCCAGATCAATGACAGCGTGCGCTATGCCCCGGCCAGCGCCCGCTATAAGGTCTACATCATCGACGAAGTCCACATGCTGTCGACGGCGGCGTTCAACGCCTTCCTGAAGACGCTGGAGGAACCGCCCGAGCACGCCAAGTTCGTGTTCGCGACGACGGAGATCCGCAAGGTTCCGGTCACTGTGCTGTCGCGTTGCCAGCGCTTCGACCTGCGCCGCGTCGAGGCCGACGTGCTGATGAAGCACCTCGCCAGCATTGCGGCGAAGGAAAACGTCGAGATCGAGCCGGAAGCGCTCGGCATCATTGCGCGCGCCGCGGAGGGCTCGGTGCGCGATTCGCTGTCGCTGCTCGACCAGGCGATCGCGCATGCGGCGGGGCAGGTGAAGGCCGATGCCGTCAGGCAGATGCTGGGCCTTGCCGACCGCACCCGGGTCATCGACCTGTTCGAGTCGCTGGCGCGCGGCGACATCGCGTCCGCCTTCAAGGAGTTCCGCGACCAATACGATGTCGGCGCCGATCCCATCGTCGTGCTCTCGGACCTCGCCGAGTTCGTCAATTTCGTCACCCGTGTGAAGGTCATCCCGGCGACCGCCGACAACGTCGCCTATGGCGAGACCGAGCGGGTGCGCGCCAAGGAGTTCGCCTCCAAGATCTCGATGCGCGTGCTGTCGCGGATGTGGCAGATGCTGCTTAAGGGCATCGCCGAGGTGCAGGCCGCAACGCGTCCCGCAGCCGCGGCCGAAATGGTTCTGGTGCGCATCGCCTATGTCGCCGACCTGCCGACACCCGACGAAGCGATCAGAATGCTCGAGCAGAACGGCGGCGGCTCGCCGGTCGTGAACGGCGGAAGTAGCGCGCGCAACGGCGCGCCGGCCGCGCCGGTTGCCTCCGCAGCGCCGATGTCAGCTGCGCCCGTGCGCATGCCGACAGCCTCGGCTCCAGCGTTTGGCGGTGGCGCCCGGCCGCAGATGGCGGCCCCCGCGCCGGATACGCAAGGGGCGGCGCCCCAGCTGCGCATCGCGAGCTTCACCCAGCTGGTTGCGCTCGCAGGGCAGAAGCGCGACATCATGACCAAGAGCGCGCTCGAAGGCGACATGCGCCTCGTCCGTTTCGAGGAGGGGCGGCTGGAAGTCGCGCTCGAGCCCAACGCTTCCAAGACCATGATCTCGGAACTTGCGAAGAAGTTCGAGCTGTGGACCGGCCGCCGCTGGACCGTGATCGTCTCCAACGAGCAGGGCCAGCCGACTTTGCGCTCGGTGAACCAGGCGGCCAAGCAGGAGCATGCCCGTACCGCGGAAGCCGATCCGCGCGTGCAGGAGGTGCTGTCGCGTTTCCCCGGCGCCAAGGTCGTCGAGGTCCGCAGGCTTGCTCCCGAGACGCCGGAAACCGATATTAACGCCGACTATGGCAGCGACGATCCGCCCGACGGTTCCGACGGCGACGATCTCTGAACCATTCTTTCCAAGGACACGCACCCATGGCTGATTTTCTCGGCATGATGAAACAGGCGGCGCAGCTGCAATCCAAGATGCAGGAGATGCAGGACCAGCTCGCCAACGTCGAGGTCGAAGGCATTTCCGGCGGCGGTCTCGTCGCCGTGCGCATGACCGCGAAGATGGACGTCAAGGGCATCAAGATCGATCCTTCGCTGATGAAGGCCGAGGAGCGCGAGGTGCTGGAAGACCTGCTCGTCACCGCCCTCGCTGATGCGCGCCGCAAGGCCGAGACCGCCATGCAGGAGAAGATGCAGGCCCTCACCGGCGGGCTCGGCCTGCCGCCGGGGCTGTTCGGCCAATAAGATGGGCGCTGTTGCAGGTCCCGAGATCGAGCGGCTGGTCCAGCTGCTCGCGCGGCTGCCGGGCCTCGGTCCGCGCTCGGCGCGGCGCGCGGCGCTGCATCTGATCAAGAAGCGCGAAGCGCTGATGATGCCGTTGTCGAGCGCCTTGCAGGTGGCGCTGGACAAGGTCCAGGTCTGCAAGACCTGCGGCAACATCGACACGCAAAACCCCTGCACCGTCTGCACCGATCCGAAGCGCGATCCTGCCATCATCGTCGTCGTCGCCGATGTCGCCGACCTCTGGGCGCTGGAGCGGGCCAATGCGACCCAGGGTCGCTATCATGTACTCGGCGCGACATTGTCGCCGCTCGACGGCGTCGGCCCGCAGGACCTCACCATCGACGCGCTGGTGGCGCGCGCGCATGATTCGCAAGTGCATGAAATCATCCTAGCGCTGAATGCGACGGTGGACGGCCAGACCACGGCGCATTACATCACCGACCTGCTTCAGGACGCCAATGTGAAGGTGACGCGGCTCGCCCACGGGGTTCCCGTCGGCGGCGAGCTTGATTATCTCGATGAAGGTACGCTATCGGCTGCGATGCGGCAGCGCACCCTGTTCTAGAGCGTTTTCGAGCGAAGTGGATACCGGTTCGCGTGAAGAAAACGCGTCAAAACAGGAATCTCCATCCAGACTTTACGGAACGGACGACATGACGAAACTTTTCGCCACGCGATGGGCTTTGGTCGCGACGATGCTGATGCTGGTGACCCCGGCCATCTCCGCGCAGCAGGGCGACGCGGCGCTGCCGCCGTCCAAGCCCGGGAAGCCGATCAACACTGGCGATGTGCTCTCCGGCGAGCTCAACGCGATGAAGGTGCGCGACGTCAAGAACGGCAAGCGCGTCGCGACCTACCAGATCACGTCGGAACCGCGCCGCCTGCCGCCGCCGAACGGGCTGTGCAATCTCGAAACCGGCCCTGAGACGTTCCAGCTCGTCACCTCCAGCGAGGCGCAGGCCGCCCAGCTGAAATCCTTCGTCGGCAAGGAGATCTCCGTGAAGGTGGACGAGGTCGCCTGCGCCAGCGATCCCGGCCAGATGAGCGAGGCCGTGATCACGAAGTGGAGCCTGATCAAGAAGCAGTAGGGGTGGAGTCGTCTCCCCGATTCCGGTGTCATCGCCCGCGAAGGCGGCGATCCAGTACGCCGCAGCTTCTCGGTCGATCACGACTGTCTCGGAGTACTGGATGCCCCGCCTTCGCGGGGCATGACAGGGGTGCCTACACCCGCACCGGCCCCAGCGCCTCGAAATGCCCGCGCTTCTGCAAGTACGCAAGCAGCATCAGGCTCGGGATGGCGACGAGGACGGAGATCGCGAAGAACATCGGCCAGCCCGTCGCTTTCGCCAGATAGCCTGCGCCCGACGACAAATAGGTCCGTCCCACCGCGGCGAGCGCCGTCAGCAGTGCATATTGGGTCGCCGTGTGCAGCGGGTTCTGGCACAGCGCCGAGAGATAGGCGACGAAGATCACGGTGCCGATGGCGTTGCAGAAATTGTCGGAGGTGATCGCGAGGGTCAGCGCCCATTCGTTGACGCCGACCAGCGCTAGCCACGAGAACGACAAATTGGACATCGCCTGCACGATGCCGCCGATCCACAGGCTGGTCGCGAGCGAATAGCGCCGGGCCACGAAGCCGCCGGCAAAGCCGCCGGCGAGGGTCGCGACGATGCCGACGCCCTTGACGATCACGGCATAATCGTTCCGCGTGAAGCCGATGTCGATGACGAACGGCACGGTCATGTTGCCGGAGAACGCGTCGGTGAACTTGAACAGCACGACGAAGGCGAGCACGACCCATGCTTCCTTGCGTCGCAGGAATTCCGAGAACGCGCCCAGCGCCGCATGGAACACCCGCGTGAGCGCGCCCTCGTCCTGCGTGGCGGCCTCGGCGCGCGCGGATTGTGCGGGCTCGGTGGCGGCGAGCGCAGTCGCCGTGCCGATCAGCACCAGAGCCGCCATCACCACATAGCCCCACATCCAGGCGGCGCCACGCGGGACGATCGCCTCGAAGCCGGTGACGATGAACAGGGCGCCTGCAGTCGAGACCAACATGCCGATGCGATAGGCCGCGACATAGGCGGCCATGCCGGCGGCCTGCTCGCTTTCGGGCAGGCTCTCGACGCGGAACGCGTCGACCACGATGTCCTGCGTCGAGGACATCGTCGCGACCAGCAGCGCGCCGAGCGCGACAAGCAGTGGCGAACGTGCCGGATCGGTCAGCGCCAACAGCAGGATCGCGCCGATCAGCAGCAGCTGCGCAAACACCAGCCACCCACGGCGACGTCCGAAGGCATGCGTGAAGAACGGCACATGCAGCGCATCGACCAGCGGCGCCCACAGGAATTTGAGCGTGTATGGCGTTCCAACCAGCGCAAACAGCCCGATCGTTCCAAGATCAACCCCGGCCTCGGCCATCCACACCAGCAGCGTCGATCCCGACAGCGCCAGCGGCAGCCCCGAGGAGAAGCCGAGAAACAGCACGATCAGCACGCGCGGCTGCAGGTAAACAGCAAGGCTGTCGCGCCAGGAGGACGAGGCGGCAGAAGCCGCGGCAGGGGAGGTCGCGTCGGGTGCGGTCATGGGGGGCGTGTTAGCAGATTCTGGGGGAAAAGACTCTCGCGGTAGCTGGTGAGACGGGAGAGCTTCCAACACGCTCGGTGTCATCGTCCGCGAAGGCGGACGATCCAGTACTCCGCGGCGTCTCGGTTCAACCACTCGGGCTGCGGAATACTGGATGCCCCGCCTTCGCGGGGCACGACAGTGTGCCCTAGTCTCACTCCCCCGCCTGGAGCTTGCGCGGAAACAGCTCTGCCGCTCCCGTCGCCATCAGGCGCGGCGCCTCCGGCGCATCGCTCTTGCTGAAATCGAGCTCCTCGATTCGCCCTGCGCGCTTTTCGATCTTGTCGGCGGAGATCAGCACCTGGCGGACGTCCTCGTTCACGTCGGCAAAATGCTTTTGCAGCTTGAGCACGCGGTCGCGCAGGCGCCCCAAATCGTCGCCGAGCTTGATCACCTCGGTGCGGATCTGGTCTGCGGCGTCGCGCATGCGCGCGTCTTTCATGATCTGCTGCATCACCTGGATCGCGAGCATCAGCAGCGACGGCGACACCAGCACGACGCGGGCGCGATAGGCCTTCTGGATCACGTCGTCGAAGCCGTCATGGATCTCGGCATAGACCGATTCCGACGGCACGAACATCAGCGCCATCTCCTGGGTCTCGCCGGTGACGAGGTATTTTTCCGCGATGTCGCTGACATGCTTCATCACGTCGCCGCGCAGCCGCTGCGTAGCAACGCGCCGCTCCTCGTCGGTGCGGGCGTCGTGCAGCGCCGTCATCGCCTCCAGCGGAAACTTCGCGTCGATGCAGAGCGGGCGCTGGTCGGGCAGGAACACGACGCAGTCCGGCCGCTTGCCGGTCGAGAGCGTGAACTGGAACTCGTAGGAGCCCTTGGGCAGACCGTCCTGGACGATCGCCTCCATCCGCGCCTGGCCGAACGCGCCGCGCGACTGCTTGTTGGCGAGCACGTCGCGCAGAGTGGTCACCTGCGTGGTGAGGTCGGTGAGGTTCTTGTGCGCGTTGTCGATGATGCCGAGCCGTTCATGCAGCGCGCGCAGGCTCTCCATGGTGTTGCGGGTCGAATGTTCCATGGACTGGCCGACCCGATGCGTCACCGAATCAAGCCGCTCGTTGACCGCGCGCGCCATCTCGGCCTGGCGTCCCGCCAGCGCCTGGGTCATGGCGTCGACCCGCCCCGAGGCCTCGCTCTGGGCGTGCAGCACCTGGGCGAGCCGCTCCTCGAGCTCGTCGGCCCGGATCGCGTTCGCCATGGCGAGTTCCGCGCCACGCCGCCCCGAGCGCGCGATCACGACCGCAATCACAACCAGCAGGATGAGGACGAGCGCACCGAAGCCGATCAGCGCATCGACGATGCGCACCGGCCAGTCGCCCAGCATGACAATGATCTCGTTCATGCCGCCTTGTAGCCGATTCGCTGCGCTCTCGCGAACGAAGAGGGAACATTCTGGGTTAACCGGCCCCTAATTTTCATGGTTAATGAAAGGTGAAGTTTTATGGTTAGCGAGGGGTTAACGGGTTCCGGGCCGCATTGACCGCATCCGGCGCGCGGCTTAAATCGCGGCCATGGCCCTCAGAGAAATCATCATCCTGCCCGACAAGCAGCTGCGCCTGGTCTCCAAGCCGATCGAGAAGGTCACGGCGGAGATCCGCAAGCTTGCCGACGACATGTTCGAGACCATGTACGACGCGCCCGGCATCGGGCTGGCGGCAATCCAGGTCGCGCAGCCGCTGCGCCTGATCACCATGGACCTCGCCAAGCGCGACGAGAACGGCGAGACTAAGCCGCTGCCGCGCGTCTTCATCAATCCAGAGATCATCGCCTCGTCCGAGGAACTGTCGGTCTACGAGGAGGGCTGCCTCTCGATCCCCGAATATTACGAGGAGGTCGAGCGTCCCGCGAAAGTGCGCGTGCGCTTCACCGATCTCGACGGTAAGGTGCACGAGGAGGATGCCGAAGGCCTCTACGCCACCTGCATCCAGCACGAGATCGACCATCTCAACGGCGTGCTGTTCGTCGACTATCTGTCGAAGCTCAAGCGCGACCGCGTCATGAAGAAGTTCGAGAAAGCCGCCAAGCGCGCGGCGGAGTGATAATTCCTCCGCCGTCATGCCCGGGCTTGTCCCGGGCATCCACGTTCTTTGCCGCCGCGAGCAGGACGAACGTGGATGGCCGGGACAAGCCCGGCCATGACGAGTACCTTGCTCGTTTCAAGGATTGTCTCGTCACATGCCCCTCCGCCTCATCTTCATGGGCACGCCCGATTTCTCCGTGCCGACGCTGCTCGAGCTGGTCGCGCATGGCCACGAGATCGCGGCCGCCTACACCCGCGCGCCGAAGCCGGGCGGCCGGCGCGGCCTGCAATTGCAGCCGACGCCGGTCGAGGAGGCCGCGCGAAAGCTGGGCATTCCCGTGCTGACGCCGAAGACGCTGAAGACCGAGCAGGCGCTGGCGGAGTTCCGCGCCTTCGATGCGGACGCGGCCGTCGTCGTCGCCTATGGCATGATCCTGCCGCAGGCGATCCTCGATGCGCCAAAACTCGGCTGCTACAATCTGCATGCCTCGCTGTTGCCGCGCTGGCGCGGCGCTGCGCCGATCAACCGCGCCATCATGGCAGGTGACGCCGAGAGCGGCGTGATGGTGATGAAGATGGATGTCGGCCTCGATACCGGCGACGTCGCCATGGCCGAGCGCATCACGATCACCGACAACATGACCGCGCTCGACCTGCACGATCGTCTGTCCCGCCTTGGCGCCGACCTGATGGTGCGCGCGATGGCCGCGCTCGAACGCGGCGGGCTCCAGCTCAAGGCGCAGAGCGAGGACGGCGCCACCTATGCCGCCAAGATCGAGAAGGCGGAGGCGCGGATCGACTGGACAAAGCCGGCGCGCGCAGTGCTGCGCCACGTCCATGGCCTCTCGCCGTTCCCCGGCGCCTGGAGCGAGCTTGACGATGCCCGCGTCAAAATCCTGCGCTGCGAATTGGCGCAAGGCGCCGGCGCGCCTGGCGACGTGCTCGACGATCAGCTTACCGTCGCCTGCGGCGACGGTGCCATCCGCATCATCGAGCTGCAGCGCGAGGGCAAGGCCCGCATGCAGGCCGCGGACTTCCTGCGCGGCGTGCCGTTAAAGGCGGGATCCAAATTCACCTGACACTGTCATACCCCGCGAAGGCGGGGTATCCAGTACGCCGAGGCTTCTCGGTCAATCGGATAAGCTGCGGAGTACTGGGTTGCCCGCCCCAGTGCGCAACAGCGCACAAGGCGGGCAATGACGACGAAACTGGACACGATGCCCCGCTACAAGCTCACCATCGAATATGACGGCGCGCCGTTCTTCGGCTGGCAGGTGCAGGACACGCTGCCGTCGGTGCAGGGCGCGCTCGAGGCGGCCGTGAAGGCGATGACCGGGGCGGATCTGCGCGTGCACGGTGCCGGCCGCACCGACGCCGGCGTGCATGCACGCGGCCAAGTCGCCCATGTCGACGTCGACAAGCAGTTTCCGCCGGGCCGTTTTCGCGACGGGCTCAACGCGCATCTGCGCCCGCATCCGATCGCGGTGCTCGAGGCCGAGATCGTGCCCGACGATTTCGAGGCGCGCTTCTCGGCGGTCAAGCGCCACTACCGCTATCGCATCGTCAACACTCGCGCCAATCTCGCGCTCGATGTCGGCCACGCCTGGCGCGTGCCGCGCAAGCTCGATGCCGACGCAATGCACGCGGCGGCGCAGCGCCTGCTCGGCAAGCACGATTTCACCACCTTTCGCGACACCGAGTGCCAGGCCAAATCGCCGGAGAAGACGCTCGACCAGCTGGACGTGATCCGCGATGGCCGCGAGATCAACGTCATCACCTCGGCGCGCTCGTTCCTGCACAGCCAGGTGCGCTCGATGGTGGGATCCCTGGTCTGGGTCGGCGAGGGCCGCTGGACCGCCGACGATCTCTCCGCCGCACTCAAAGCCCGCAACCGCGCCGCCTGCGGCATCGTCGCCCCGCCCGAGGGGCTGTATTTGATGAAGGTGGATTATTAGGCGAGCGGCGCAGAGAGCGGGCACGCTCTCGCCAAACCTCGGTGTCATGCCCCGGCTTGACCGGGGCATCCAGTACGCCGCGGCCTCTCGGCTCAATCACTGCCGTCTCTGGAATACTGGATCGCCCGGTCAAGCCGGGCGATGACGGTCGTGTTTGTGGAGGCAACACTGCCTCAAGCAAAATACCGCGCCAAAATCCCGCGATACACCTTCGTCAGCCTCTCCAGATCCGCCACCGGCACGCGCTCGTCGACCTGGTGCATGGTCTGCCCGACCAGGCCGAACTCGATCACGGGGCAATAGCTTGAAATAAACCGCGCATCCGACGTGCCGCCTGACGTCGACAGCTCGGGCTTGCGTCCCGTCACCTCCTCGATCGCGGAGACCGCGAGATCGGTGAACGGACCCGGCTTGGTCACGAACACGTTCGAGTTGGAGGGCTCCCACACGATGCGGGCCTTGATGCGGTTGCCGCAGGCTTTGGCGAGACGCGTCTCCACCAATTCACGCAAGCTCGCCTGGGTGTGGTTGTCGTTGTAGCGGATGTTGAATCTTGCGCGGGCCTCGCCGGGGATGACGTTGAAGGCCTTGTTGCCGACGTCGACCGAGACGAATTCGAGATTGGACGCCTGGAATTGCGCGCTGCCATGGTCGAGCGGCTCGTCGGAGATCGCGACGATCAGCCGCGAGATATCAGGCACCGGATTGGAGGCGCGGTGCGGATAGGCGACGTGGCCCTGCACGCCGTCGACGACGAGCGTGCCGGATTGCGAGCCGCGCCGGCCGATCTTGATGGTGTCGCCGAGCGCCTCGACGTTGGAGGGCTCGCCGAGCACGCAATGGTCGAATTTCTCGCCGCGCTCGGCGACCCATTTCAGCAGCTTGATGGTGCCGTTGATCGAGACGTCTTCCTCGTCGCCGGTGATCAGGAACGAGATCGAGCCCTTTCCGTCGCTGCGCGGCTTGCCGCCGTTGGCGGCGAGATGCTCCAGCACCGCGGCGACCGAGCAGGCGATGCCGCCTTTCATGTCGACCGCGCCGCGGCCATGCAGCACGCCGTCCTTCACCTCTCCGGAGAACGCGCCGACGCTCCAGGCGCTCTCGTCGCCGGGCGGCACCACATCGGTGTGGCCTGCGAAGGTGATGTGCGGACCGTCGGTGCCGATCCGAGCGTAGAGATTGTCGACGTCGGCGGTGCCTTCCTCGCTGAAGGTCACGCGGTGACAGGTGAAACCGGCAGCGCCCAGGATTTTTTCGAGCACCCCGAGCGCGCCGGCATCGGCCGGAGTGACTGAAGGGCAACGGATCAGGTCGCGGGCAATGGAGAGAGCATCGGTCATGCGCCCCGCTTAACATGCCATTGCGGCGGTGGGCCAGCCTTCTGCGCCGGCATTTCGAGCTCACGCTGCTGATCCCAACCCGGCCTTCCCGTGGGCGGGACGTGGAGCGGATCGGCGCCGAAACGATTGGTCCTCTTCGCGCCGCGGAAGAACAGCAGCTCGATGCCGCCCCAGGTCGCGAGGATGAACGAGATCAGCCCGAGCGTGAAGCCGATATAATCGTTGCTGATCCGGTCCAGGAACTGGTTGATGAGGCCGGGCAGGACAAAGAAGGGCAACCCCCACCAGGCGCTCTTGTCGCGGTCATGGAGCCGTTTGACGGAGGTCGCGGCGAACACCCATGTGAACAGCGGCGTGCCGATCAGCTTGACCAGGATCAGCGGGAGGTCGGCGCGCGATACATCTCGATAGGTTTCGGGATCGACGACCTTGAAGATGTCGTCGACCGAAAAGCGGAAGGGGCGGGGGTCGAACGCCGCCACGATCGCGGCCATCAAGATCATCCAGCAGAGGATGATCAGCCCGGCCAGCCAATATTTGGCGCGGTTGATACGGCCGTCGAAGCGGAAGAGAAACCGGGTCCAGTCCATGCGAGCGGCTCCGGGCGGAACGGGCCGCCCGGACATTGGTCGCGATGGAGGGAAGTTGGGTTCGACGGGTGCTGCGAGGGGCTCTTTCACCTCTCCCCGCCTGCGGGGAGAGGTCGGATCGCTCTTGCGATCCGGGTGAGGGGGTACAGGTCTCGCGGCTATCTCATCCGCGGAGAGAGGCCCCTCAGCCCAACCCTCTCCCCGTAAGAACGGGGAGAGGGGGAGGAGATAGCATCAATCCCGCAGCAGCTCGTTGATGCTGGTCTTCGACCGCGTGCGCTCGTCGACGCGCTTGACGATCACGGCGCAAGCGGTGCTCGGGCCGATCTGGCCGTTCTTCATCGGCTTGCCGGGCAGCGCGCCGGGCACCACGACGGAATATTCGGGCACTTCGCCCATGAAGACCTCGCCGGTCTCACGGTCGACAATTTTGGTCGAGGCTCCCAGGAACACGCCCATCGCCAGCACCGCGCCCTTGCGCACGATCACGCCTTCGGCGACTTCCGAGCGCGCGCCGATGAAGCAATCGTCCTCGATGATGACAGGCTCGGCCTGCAGCGGCTCGAGCACGCCGCCGATGCCGGCGCCGCCGGAAATGTGCACGCGCTTGCCGATCTGCGCGCAGGAGCCGACGGTGGCCCAGGTGTCGACCATCGTGCTCTCATCGACATAGGCGCCGAGATTGACGAAGGACGGCATCAAGACGACGTTCTTGGCGATGAAGGCCGAGCGGCGCACCACCGCACCCGGCACCGCGCGAAAACCGGCATCGCGAAAGCGGTTTGGGCCCCAGCCTTCGAACTTCGAGGGCACCTTGTCCCACCAGCTTGCCTTGCCGGGGCCGCCGCCAATGACGTCCATGTCGTTGAGGCGGAACGACAGCAGCACGGCCTTCTTCAGCCATTGATTGACCTTCCACTTGCCGTCGCTGCCGCGCTCGGCAACGCGCGCCTCGCCCTTGTCAAGGATCTCCAGCGACTGGTCGACGGCCTCGCGCACCTCGCCCTTGGTCGTGGTCGAGATGCCTTCACGCGCCTCGAAGGCGCTGTTGATGGTGGATTCGAGGGCTGCAAGGGACATCGTGATTTCCTCTGGGAAGCGCGTGGTTTCGCGAGAATTGGAGCGCTTTTTCGGGATTTGGCGGAGCGGAGTCAAGGCTGCGTTCTGGATCACCACCCGGGAAGACCCGTAGCCCGGATGGAGCGAAGCGCAATCCGGGACAGTCTCTCCGCAGCTACGCCAGCCCCGGATTACGCTGCGCTCCATCCAGGCTACGAAATCACCCCGACAACTTTGCCAAAAACCCCGCCAGATCATCCGTGACGTGGTCGACATGGGCGGCGCCGCGGCCTTCCAGCTCCCAGTCCTCGCGCACCACCTCCTTGGTGCCGTCGGGCACCACCAGCACGGTGGTCATGCCGAGCCGGTAGGGGACGGTGAGGTTGCGGGCGAGGTCCTCGAACATGGCGGCGCGGGTCGGATCGACCGCATGCTGGCCGAGGAACTTGCGGTAGGTCTGCTCCGCCGGCTTCGGTTCGAACTCGGCGGCGATGATGTCGAACACGCCGTCGAAATGGCCGGCGAAGCCGAGCCGCGCCAGCACGGCATCGACATGGTCGACCGAGCCGTTGGTGAGGATCAGCTTGCGGCCCGGCAGCTTTGCGATGGCCGCGCCAAGCGCCGGATTCGGCTCCAGCGGAGAGTGGTCGATCTTGTGGACATAGGCGAGGTAGTCGTCGGCGGAGACGCCGTGCAGGGTCATCATGCCGCGCATCGTGGTGCCGAAGCGGCGATAATAGTCTTTCTGGATCGCCCGCGCTTCCTCCGGGCCGACATTCAGCCAGTTGCAGACGAACTCCCCGATCCGCGCATCGACCTGCTGCCACAGATTGACGTGATGCGGATAGAGCGTGTTGTCGAGGTCGAACACCCAGGTGTCGACATGGTTGAAGCTGCGGGGGAAGGTCATATCGGCATTCTCAACTTGTCGTCCCGGGGCGCGCGAAGCGCGAGCCCGGGACCCATAACCCCAGGGAGGAGTTTTGCGAAGACTCGGGGTGACCAGCTTCCCTCCGCAACCACTCCCTGGGGTTATGGGTCCCCGCTTTCGCGGGGACGACGGCGGAGCTTGTGGATGCTTGCGTGCTGATCATTGCGCCAATCTCACGGCACGGCAAAGCGCAGCGTCTTGCCGCCGCTCGACATGTCTACCGCGCCGAAGCCCGTTGGCGCAAAGCCGCGCGCGCCGCAATCGGTCTGCTCGCTGGTCTCGAACTTGGTCTCGCGTGTGCAGAGCTGCCGGTCGCCGCCCCAGTTCAGCGGCTTGTCCTTCAGCTTGACGATTCGGTTGTCGGCGTCGACCGCTTCCGCGAAGCTGAAGATCTGCTTCGGCTGGCCTGATACATCGGGGTGCAGGCAGGTCTTGGGATCGATGCGATACCAGCCGCGGCTGGTCACCGCCTTGCCGTCGTCGGTCGCGATCGCCGCCATCACCTTGTGCGGCGTGTCGTTGCACCAGGTGAGGCCGGTCGCGGACGGCGTCTGCACGGCATCGACCATGGTCTTGAAGAAGTTCTGCGAGCCCACGATGTCGGACGACAAGCCCCGGCTCTTCAGGAATGCGGCCAGCGCGCTCTGCGTCTTTGGCCCGTCGACGCCATCGATCGGCGCGGCGTCGTAGCCTGCGATCACGAGGAGCCGCTGGATGCCGGCGAGGCGCGCCTGCTCGTCGTCATATTCGGAATCCTCGGCGAGATAAGCGACGAGGTTGCCGTCCGGGCTTTGCGTCGGCGTCACCTGTGTGAAGGGAACCTGCGTCTGGCCGCTGCGGCACTGCCTGGCCGCCGCGATGACGAAATTGTCCTGCGCGACGCACAGCATGTCGTTGCCGCTTTGCGGGATCGGGGACGCGCCGTAGACGCCGAGCGCGCGCGCGTTGAGCAGGATGCGGTCGGCGGTCAGCGTGCCCTGCACCACCACGCGGCAGGCGGCGGGATCGATCCTGAACCAGCCGCGCGTCGCGGTGGCTGCCTTGTCGTCGATGCCGATCGCGGCCTCGACCACATAGGACATGCGGTTGCAGATCTTGAGGTCGGCGATCGCCGGCGCCGAGGAGAAGAAGAAGGAGACAGTTGCGGCAGGCAGCGTCATCAGGAAGCGGGTGAGGGGGGAGCGGCGTGGATGACGCTCTCTCAAATCGTCATGGCCGGGCTTGACCCGGCCATCCACGTCTTTGCCGCGAGAAGAAAGGTCGTGGATGCCCGGGACAAGCCCGGGCATGACGACCTTCTTCCGCTGCTCGCGTTCCCGCATCACTTGTGGATCAGCGTGCCCGTGCCCTGGTTGGTGAAGAGCTCGAGCAGCACCGCGTGCTGCATCTTGCCGTCGATGATGACGACGCCCTCGACGCCCTGCTCCAGCGCGTAGATGCAGGTCTCGACCTTCGGGATCATGCCGCCGGAGATGGTTCCGTCGGCGATCAGTTTTCGCGCGTCCTTCACCGACAATTGCGGGATCAGCTTCTTCGACTTGTCGAGCACGCCGGGCACGTCGGTGAGCAGCAGCAGGCGCTTGGCTCTCAGCGCGCCGGCGACGGCCCCTGCAAAGGTGTCGGCGTTGATGTTCAGCGTCTGGCCCTCTTTCGAGGTTGCGAGCGGCGCCAGCACCGGGATCAGCTCGTAGCCGATCAGCTGGTTGAGCAAAGTGAGGTCGACCTTCTCGGGGTCGCCGACGAAGCCGAGATCGATCGCCTTCTCGATGTTCGAGTCGGGATCGACGATGGTGCGCGTCGTCTTGGTCGCCTTCACCATGTTGCCGTCCTTGCCCGACAGGCCCACCGCCTTGCCGCCGGCCTCGTTGATGTAGCCGACGATCTGCTTGTTGACGGAGCCGGCGAGCACCATCTCGACGATCTCGATGGTCGCGGCATCGGTGATGCGCAGGCCCGCGGCGAATTCCGAGACGATCCCAAGACGCTTGAGCATGGTCGCGATCTGCGGCCCGCCGCCATGCACCACCACCGGATTGATCGCGGTCTGCTCCAAGAGCACGATGTCGCGGGCAAAGTTCTTCGCGGTCTCCTCGTCGCCCATGGCATGGCCGCCATATTTGATGACGATGGTTTCCTCGTCATATTGCTGCATGTGCGGCAGCGCTTCGGACAGGATGCGGGCCTGGTCGAGCGGAGAGATGTCGGTCATGTCGCGGTCTCGCTGGCGGGTCGAATGGTGCGCGTTCTATCCGATTGGCGGGGACAGCGCAAAGGTGTGGCAGCTATGTAGCCCGGATGGAGCGCAGCGTAATCCGGGATTCGTCGCCGCAGACACCGGCCCCGGATTGCGCTTCGCTCCATCCGGGCTACGGATTCAGCGCTTCGCCGCCACCGCCGCCACGCTTACCGCCAGCCAGCTCGCAATCATCACCATCCCGCCCGTCGGCGCCGCCATCGGAAACAGAGCGTGCCCGGCATACTGCCGCAAGGTGAGGTCGCCTGCGAACAGCGCGGCACCGATCGCGAAGCCGAACGTCGCCACGATTCCAATTCCGCCGTGCAGAAGGCCGCGCGTGAGCAAGGCGATGGTCGCAAGTATGGCACTTGCATGAAACAGCAGCATGGCGCTGGCGGAGGCAAGACGGCTCGCGTCGGCACCATGGGCGGACGCGGCGGCCAGCGCGACGCCGGCCGCGCCCATAACGCCCGCAAGCCCGATCAGCAGACGGTGCGCTGGCATCACGAGGCCCGCTCTTCCAACAGCTTCGCCATCGCGGCGCGTAGGCCCTCCATGCCGGTCGCGCTGCGCGACGAGGTCGCGAGCACGGTCGGGAACGCGGCCGGATGCTTGGCGAGCACGGCCTCGGTCTCGGCGATGCGTGCTTGCAGCTCGGCGACTTTCACCTGGTCGGCCTTGGTCAGCACGATCTGGTAGCTGACGGCGGAGCGGTCGAGCGTCTTCAGCACCTCGAGATCGACATCCTTGATCCCGTGCCGCGCATCGATCAGCACGTAGACGCGCGCGAGACTGGCGCGTCCCAGCAGGAATTTGTGGATCAGCTCGGTCCAGGACGCGACCTGGCTCTTCGGCGCCTTGGCATAGCCGTAGCCGGGCATGTCGACGAGGCGCAGGTCGTTCTTGCCGGGGACCTCGAAGAAGATCAGCTCCTGGGTGCGGCCCGGCGTATGCGAGGTGCGCGCCAGCGCGTTGCGCCCCGTGAGCGCGTTGATCAGGCTCGACTTGCCGACATTGGAGCGCCCGGCAAAGGCGATCTCCAGCCCCGCCATCGGCGGCAGCGTTTCGATCGAAGGCGAGGCCCAGATGAACTGCCAGTCACGAGCGAACAGTTTTCGCCCGGCCTCGATCAGCTTCGCATCTTTGTCGTCGGTCATGCGAAGCCTCGCTGTTTCCTTGCGTCATTGCGAGCGAAGCGAAGCAATCCAGAAATGTATCCGCCGAGGGACTCTGGATCGCTTCGTCGCAAGGGCTCCTCGCAATGACGACGCTTACGTCGCCTTCCTCGCGAACGTTGCCTTGAGATTGTCGAGTAATTCCACCTTCACGCCGTTGCGGCGCATGATGTAGCCCTGCTGGACCACCGAGAGCAGGTTGTTCCAGGCCCAGTAGATCACGAGGCCCGCCGGGAATCCCGCCAGCATGAAGGTGAAGATCAGCGGCATCCAATTGAAGATGATCTGCTGGGTCGGATCCGGCGGCGTCGGATTCAGCTTCATCTGGATCCACATCGTGATGCCCATGATGATCGGCCAGATGCCGAGCGCGAGGTAATAGCCGAACACCGGAATCGTGGTCGGATCGAACGGGAGCAGCCCGAACAGGTTGAAGAGGTTGGTCGGGTCAGGCGCGGAGAGGTCCTTGATCCAGCCGAAGAACGGCGCGTGCCGCATCTCGATGGTGACGAACAGCACCTTGTAGAGCGCGAAGAACACCGGAATCTGGATCAGCACGGGCAGACAGCCGGCGACCGGATTGATCTTCTCCTTGCGGTAGATCTCCATCATCTCCTGCTGCTGCTTCACCTTGTCGTCGGGATAGCGCTCCTTCAGTGCCAGCAGCTGCGGCTGGATCGACTTCATCTTCGCCATCGAGGCGTAGGACTTGTTCGCCAGCGGGAAGAACAACAGCTTCACGATCACCGTGACGAGCAAGATCGAGACGCCGAAATTGCCGAAGAAGCGGAAGAAGAAGTCGAGGCCGAGGAACATCGGCTTGGTGAGGAAATAGAACCAGCCCCAGTCGATCAGCAGGTCGAACTGGTTGAGGCCGAGCGCCTTGTTGTAGCCGCCGAGGCCCGCGAGCGGGAAGTTGATGCCGACCACGCCGGCTTCCTTGGCGCCTGCGAACAGCCGCGCGTTGGCCGTCGCGGTGCCGCCGATCGCGACGGTGACGGGGTCGAGCAGATAGTCGGTCTGGTAGGTATGGACCTTGCCGACCGGGTTGGACGAGAAGCGCGCCTGGAGCTGGGCGTTGGTATCCGGCAGCAGCGCGGAGGCCCAGTATTTGTCGGTGATGCCGAGCCAGCCATTGGTGGCCTTGAAGTTCACCTGCTTGGCTTCGTCGATCTTGCTGTAGGCATATTCCTGCAGCCTGTGTTCGCCGAGATAGCCGATCAGGCCCTCATGCAGGATATAGTAGCCGGAGACATGCGGCGCGCCGTGGCGCGAGATCAGCGCGAACGGATAGAGCGTGACGGGCGCGTTGCCGACATTGCTCACCTCGTCCTTGATGGTGAAGAGATAATGGTCGTCGACGGCGATGGTGCGGCGGAAAGTCAGGCCGTCGCCATTGTCCCATTTCAGCACCACGGGCGTCGACGGCGTCAGGCTGCCGCTGCCCTCCTGCTGCCAGACGGTCTGGGCATCCGGCATCTTTGCCGTCACGCCCGTCGCTGCAACCCAGCCGAACTCGGCGTAATAGGGCTCCGCCGTGCCCGACGGCGAATAGAGGACGATCGGCGGCGATTTCGGATCGACCGTCTCGCGATATTGCACCAGCGCGATGTCGTCGATGCGGCCGCCCTTCAGCGAGATGCTGCCGGCGATCCGCGGCGTCTCGATCTTGACGCGCGGGCTCGCTGCAATGGCAGTCTCGCGCGAAACGACCGCTTGGGGCGGGCTCGCGGCCGGCGTCGACGGCTGGGCCGCGCCGGGCTGCGGCGCGCTGCCCGGCGTCGGGGACGCGCCCGGCTGCGGCGTGCTGCCCTTCTGGAGCTCGGACTGCGCCTGCTGCTGGGCGCGCTGCTTCTCCATCTGCGGCACATTGTAGAAGTACTGCCAGGCGATCAGCACCAGGCCGGACAGAATGACGGCGAGGATGGTATTGCGATTGTCGGTCATCTCGATTGTCTCGTCATCATTCCGGTTTGCGGCTGGTCGCTGCGGCGTGACCCGGCCTGTGGCCGCGCGCTTTGGCCGTATGCCCCGCGGGCTTCGTGAACGCTATGCGCAGATCGTCGAGCATGGTGGCGAAGTCGCGCGAGAGCGCGTCCTTTCGTCCGACCAGGACATAATCATAGTGGGGCTGCATCGATGTCGGATCGAGCCGCTTCACCAGTTCGCGCAACCGGCGCCGGATGCGATTGCGCTCGGGGGCGTTGCCGTTCTTCTTGGTGACGGTGAAGCCGATCCTGACAGGGCCGGAATCATCGCGGCGGCGGCTTTGCAGGACGAACGCGGGACTATTCACCCGCGCGCCATTGGCAACGGCGAGGAAATCCGCCCGCTGCCTCAGCCGATCCATGATGAAATCCCAAAAAGGGGGTCCGGCTCAGGCGCTCAGACGCTTGCGGCCGCGGGCGCGGCGGGCGGCGAGAACCTTGCGGCCGCCGGCAGTGGCGAGACGGGCGCGGAAGCCGTGACGGCGCTTGCGCACCAGTTTGCTGGGTTGATAAGTCCGCTTCACGGGTTTTTCTCCGCTGACCGGGCAATTTGCCTGTAGAATTGATGGTAAAGTCCGGAAGATACGGCCCAAAACGGGCCCTTTTTCGGCCCCAAGAGAGCCGCTCCCGGTGTCGCACCGGGTCATCGCGGACAATTCGCGCGGCTTATAAGGGAGCGCCTTGTCTTCGTCAACGCCGCACAAGCGCGCGATTGTGGTGAATATCGCTGTTTGCGCGGCGTTTTTAACCCTTGAGGTGGCGACTCGCGCTATCAGCGCTTACATCACACCTCGGCAGATTAGCGATCCGTAATTTGACCGGACATCGGTCGGGTCGCATCCTCCATCAGCCAAGGCCAACAGGGGCGAGTTTCGTGCCAGCCACAGATCGCCAGCCGATCCAGGATCTGGATCAGCCAGACCAGCCGGCGACGCGGCCCCGCGGCTCCCGCGGGCTCGGGTTGTCCGGCAAGCTGCTGCTGCTCACCATTCCCTTGGTGATGATCGCCGCGGTGCTGCTCTACGTGCCAGCCATCGCGAATTTCTGGGTCAACCGGCTGAATGATCGCGTCGCGGCGGCCAACACCGCGGCGCTGGTGCTGGATGCGGCGCCGCTCGGCATGGTCCCCGATTCGCTGTCGCGGCAGATCCTGAAGAGCATCAATGCCCGCGCCGTCGCAATCAAGATGGGCCAGCAGCGCCGGCTGCTCGCCAGCGACAACATTCCCGCCGCCATCGAGCACGACATCGACCTGCGCGACATGACGGCTTGGGAGGCGATCACCGGCTCGTTCCGGATGATGCTGGAGACCGGCAACCAGGCCATCCGCATCGTCGGCCCCGGGGTCGGCAATGCCCAGTTCATCGAGATCGTCACCGACGAGCTGCCGCTGCGGAAGCAGATGTACCGCTTCTCCCGCAACCTCGTCGTGGTCGCGCTGATCATCGCGGTACTGACCGCGGGCCTCGTCTATCTCGCGCTCCATTATCTGTTCGTGCGGCCGATGCGGCGGCTGACCGCGAGCCTGGTCGGCTTCCACGAGAATCCCGAGAGCTCGGCCGGCATCATCGTGCCGAGCCAGCGCAGCGACGAGATCGGGGTCGCCGAGCGCGAATTGTCCGACATGCAGCGCGACCTGATGTCGATGCTGAATCAGAAGAGCCGGCTCGCTGCCCTCGGCCTCGCCGTCTCCAAGATCAACCACGATCTGCGCAATCTGCTCGCCTCGGCCCAGCTGCTGTCGGATCAGCTCGCCAGCGTGCCGGATCCGCGCGTGCAGCGCTTTGCGCCCAAGCTCGTGCGCTCGCTCGAGCGCGCCATCGCCTTCTGCCAGTCGACATTGTCCTACGGCCGCGCCCAGGAGGCCGCACCCGACCGCCGCATGATCCTGATCGAGCCTGTTGTGATGGAGGTGCGGGAGACCGCGGGGCTCGCCAACGACGCCTCGATCGCCTGGGTCGCCGCGATCGAGCGCGGGCTCGCGGTCGACGCCGATCCCGACCAGCTGTTCCGGGTCTTGCTCAACCTCGTCCGCAACGCCGCCCAGGCGCTCGAAAGCCATGCGGCCGGTGAGGGGCGCGTGCAGCAGATCCGGATCACCGGAAAGCGCGAAGGCGCCGTCGCCATTCTCGAGGTCTCCGACACCGGCCCCGGCGTTCCCCCGAAGACCCGGGAGCGCCTGTTCGAGGCCTTCCAGACCTCGGGCCGCCCCGGCGGCAGCGGCCTTGGCCTCGCCATCGCCGCCGAGCTGGTCCGCGCCCATGGCGGCGAGATCCACCTGGTCGAGGGCACCATCGGCGCCACGTTCCGCATCGTCATCCCCGACCGTCCCGTGGAACTGCTCTCCATCCGCAACGAGCGCCAGAGGGCTTAAGGCTAGGCCAGCGGCCGACTGAAACGAGCTGGGCCATCGCCATTCCTTCCGTCATTCCGGGACGACCCGAAGGGTCGGGCCCGGAATCCATAACCCCGGCTGGTGGTTATGGATTCCGGGCTCGCGACTTCGTCGCGCCCCGGAATGACGAAGAGAAGTGCGGAAATGCCCCAAAATACCGGCGAGCCGGACCTTGCCAATCGCGACAAGAGCGGTTAGTCAGAGCGCTCTTTCGCACCCCCTCCGGCTCCGCCGGGGGCTGCTTGCGGGCCCTGCCCGCGCTGTTTGCGAAACACGCGCCCGTAGCTCAGCTGGATAGAGCATCAGACTACGAATCTGAGGGTCGGACGTTCGAATCGTTCCGGGCGCGCCATTCTTTGCCGAAAGGTCAGGACAGGACAGCATCTGGTCGCCAGACCGGCCCGAGACCGGATGGCCATGCCGTGTGGGGAGCTGGATGAGGATATCGCAGGCGTTCAAGTTCGAGGCGGCGCATCGGCTGCCAAACGTGCCCGAGACTCACAGGTGCAGCCGGCTGCATGGTCATTCCTATCGGGTCAAGGTCCAGCTGGATGGGCCGGTTGACCCGCACACCGGCTTCGTCGCTGATTTCTTCGATATCGAAAAAAGCTTCGCCGGCATCATGGCGACGCTGGACCACCAGTGCCTGAACGAGGTCGACGGCCTCGCGAATCCGACCGCCGAGAATATCGCGGTCTGGATCTGGGACCGCTTGAAGCCCAGCCTGCCGCAGCTGTGGGCGGTCCGCGTTTATGAAACGACGGATTGCTGGGCCGAATATCAGGGGCGGTGACGACGGCCCGCTGACCCAGCGCCGGTCTCACCGACGCCATATGGGAACCCGCAGGGAAACTCTGGATCAGCCGTATGAGCGGAGTGGTGCTGCTTGCGCGCCGCCGGACGGGTCTCATTGCTCACGAATATATGAGCTGTGTTGATAACCGCATGCGGGTTGGAAGGTTTAATTTCAAGCTGGCGTAGAATGTCCGCAATGCCAGTTGTGCTTGGCCCCTGTACAGGGAAACCGTTGATGGAACGCAAGCTCGCCGCGATCATGGCCGCCGACATCGTCAGCTACAGCCTGATGATGGCCGAAAACGAGGCCTCCACCTATAAAGAGCTGCGCACGGTCTTCGACAATCTGATCGAGCCCACAGTCGCGCAGCATGGTGGACGCATCTTCAAGAAGACCGGCGACGGGTTTCTGGCGATGTTTCCCAGCGTCAACGAAGCCGTTGATGCGGGCTCTGCCATCCAGCAAGGGTTCGACAACGCCCCGTTTGAGCTGCGCATAGGCATCAACCTCGGTGATGTCATCGAGGATAATGGCGATATGTACGGCGACGGCGTTAATGTCGCCACACGGCTCGAGACGATGGCCGATCCCGGCAGCATCTTTGTTAGCGGCGCTGTCGTCATGGCCGCAGACCGCAATCGCGGCGATGTGTTCGCGCGTGTGGGCCGCAGGCGCGCCAAAAACATTCCCGACCGTCTTAACGTCTACCGGGTCCGACGCGCGCAATCCTCGTGGTCTCGCTGGCGAAAAGTCCCGCGCGTTCTACGCGGTACCGCTGCGCGCTGGTCGTATGGCGTCGCCGCCGTAGCCCTTGTCCTCATCGGCACCCAAATCCAACCGCTTTCCCTGGCGGCGATGGTCAGCCGGCTCCCGGCCGCGCTATCTTTCGACCAGACCCGCGCCGACCCGCGCCCGTCAGTTGCGGTCATGCCCTTTGCGACCATGGGCGGCGACCAGCCGTACTTTGCAGACGGGCTGACCGAGGATGTGACCACGGCGCTCGCAAGGAATTCCGAGCTTCAGATCATCGCGCGCGACTCCACCTATGCCGTGCGCGGGCAAGACAGCGATATGCGCAAGCTCGGGGCAAAGCTGGGCGTTTCCTACGTGGTGGAAGGCAGCGCGCGCCGCGAGGGAGACCGGCTTCGCGTCTCGGCGCAGCTGATCGACGTGAAATCGGGCGCGCACCTTTGGTCGCGCAGCTTCGACAGGCAGGTTGCCGACGTCTTCACCGTACAAAGCGAGCTGACCACGGAAATCGTCGCCCAGCTCGCGCCGTATATCGGCCGAAGTGAAGCCATCGCTGCCGCGCAACGTCCGACCGACAACCTCCAGGCTTACGATCTTCTGCTGCGGGCCCGTCATCGATACCGGCATGGCGTCCAGGATGCGGAAGCACTTATGGAGGCACGCGGCCTATATCAGCGCGCGCTGGAAATGGACCCGGCCTATGCCGCCGCCCGTGCGGGCTTGGCCCTCACTTACATCGCGGATGTGGCCAAGAGGTCGAGTGGTCGGGCGACAGCGCATGAGCTGGAACTAGGTCTTAGCGAAGCGCGCCAGGCTGTGCGCCTCGATCCCAATCTCTCGCTCGGCTATCAGGTGATCAGCTTCGGGCTGGCGGTGCAGGGCGATTATGCGGGCGGCTTGCAGGCCGCCAAGCGCGCCGTCGAACTGAATCCCAATGACCCGGATAGCATGATGGCATTGGCAAAAGCACAAGTCCGTTTCGGGGACTACGCGGACGCTGTTGCCAATGCCGAGCGGGCGCGTCGCCTTCATCCCATGGCACCGGAATATTACGCCTATGTGCATGGCCAGGCTCTTTACGCCGCTGATCGTCGCGATGAGTCGGCTACCGTGATCTCCGAATGCCTTGTAAGGGCGCCGCGCGATGCCAACTGCCTGCTCATCCAGGCTGCGCTGCAAGGGCGGCGCGGTGATATAGAAGCGGCGCAGCTGACGATGGCAAGCTTGGTAGGGGCCCAACCGACATTTTCGTTGGAGGCAGAGCGCTCTTATCGCCGGTTTGGCAACAAGCCGCTCATGGAGCAGTTCCTGAAGGACCTGACGGTGGCGAAGGCACCGGGGGCTGCGTAATAGGATTTTTGTTCAGTTTCATCTCGTCGGGCGCACCGTTTCGATAGTAAGTTCGTCCGATGCGCACGATCGATCATCTATTCTCCCGCTTCGTTTTATTCCTTGCCATCGCAGCCGCCCCGGTGCTTCCCGCGCGCGCGGCCGAAACCTGCCCGTTCATCAGCGCCCAGGAGCTCGCCCGGGCGATGCCGGCGCTGAAATGGTCGCTGATTTCGAACCAGGACGGCCGCGGCTGCATCTACCAGGCCGGGCGCGGCGACACGATGATGCTCTCCGTGTTCCGCAATCCCGACAAGGACCGCGCCAGGGAATTGTACGCGACCTTCGTCAAGACGCTTGGCGAACGCATGCCGCTGAGCGCAGTGTCCGGAATCGGCGACGAGGGCCAGGGTGGAACGAGCGCGGCGGGCGCGGAACGCCAGGAGGCCTCGGTCGTCGCCCTGTCCGGCGATTACATCCTGCAGATCAGCGTCTATCCGATCGGCCGGCGCGCCGATGATGCGCTGCTCGCGCCGATCACTGAGGCCGCGCGCGTTGCCGTCGGCAATGTGAGCAGGAGCAGCGAGCGGTTCGGCAATTGCGAGTGGCTCACGGCCGCCGATGCCGACGGCTTTCTCGACAACGGCACGCTGACGGTGCAGCGGACCGGGGCAGGCAGCTGCATGATGTTCGATCGTGAGGCCAACACCATGACCGTCGCGGTGATCACGACCTCGCGCGATACCGCCATCGGCATGATGAAGCGTGCAGGGCCATGCACGCACGTGGCGATCCCCGAGCTCGGCCGCGAAGCCTTCGGCGAGCATTCCTGCACCAAGGGCAACGGCAACGCCGTCCACATCCATGTCTGGAAGAACGGCCGCCAGGCTTCGATCCTGTTCGCCCCGGTCAAGCCGCATCCGCAGTCCGGCTCGGTCGAGCGCCTGAAGGCGGTTGCCGCGCGGGTGTATGGGAAACTGTGACGACGGTGGTCGGAGTCACACTTGCGTCGCGCAATTCTGGATTGCGTTTGCCGCGGGCGCAGCTATCGTCCCACACCGCACGGTCTGCTGGAAAGCCCTTGATGTCTAAGCGTCGCACATGCTCCGCAGCCAGTGACTTGATCTGTGTCGCTGCCGCGCTGCTGCTATCAGCCCTCACCGCCGATGCCCAGGAGGCACAGTGGTCTCCGTTGTGGGATGCCTTGACGAAGCGGTCTGACGCAAAGGTGGTTGATGGCGTCAATGACAAGGGCAAGGCGACGCGACGTATAGATCTCTCCTCGGGGGTGTCCTTCTTTTTGGAGCGCGATGGCGACCGGATCATGAGTACCGGGTTCGACAATAGCGGACGCGGAGCCGTGCAATGCAGTTGGGAGATTTATGTCGGGGTTCGAGCCTACACCGAAGTTTGCCAGCCGAGCGAAGATCAAGCCTTTGAAGCCGATCTGGACGATGCGATAGCTCGCATGAACGAGTTCATCGTTGAGAACAGCATCGTTCCCGTGACCAAATCGGAGCTTCAGGATGCCATTCGGCAACGTAAGCAGCACGTCGGGGACGTCGTGCGCGGGCAATCCGACGACGATCGCCGCAAGCTGTGCGAAGCCAACCCTATTCGTCCCATGAGCATTGCATTGCGGTCCGCTTCGCACGACTTGCGAGTTTCAACTTTGAACACGCTCTTGTCCGTCAAGCGACCACCGGTGAAAAATCCGTGCCTTTGAGCGTGCCGCTGCCGGCGTGATGCGGTTTCGCAAACGACACAAGGCGACAGCAACATCCGGGACCGCCCAGCGGCCCCGGATGCCATCCGCCTACACCGTCAGCCCGCAAGCCCGCCGGATCGCGATCTGAATCGGCGAAGGTGGCAGCGCCGGATCGAATTCGCGCTTCGGCAGCAGCGGAGGCTGTGCCATGAAGCGCGGCTCTTTCCCGCGGTGGGGTTGCGCGGCATGAACCAGGAACGGGTGGCACAGATAGACGGTGCCTGGCTTGCCGGTCGCAAGTTCAACCTCGCGATCCCTTGTCGACGCCCAGTCGCCGGCAGCAAGTTGCCGGAGCGTTGCGCCCGCCTCGCCATGGGGCAGTAGCTCCCGCGCGATGGCCGCATGCGAGCCTTTCCGGATTCGCGTGGGCGCATCATCGTTTCCGACGTCCGAGAACAGGAAGAGCATCAGCAGCGCACGGCCGCTGCTCTTCACATTGGCACGCCATTCCATGAAGTCGGCATGGGCTGTGCCAAAGCTCATGTCCACATGCCAGCCATCGTCGCCTGGCGATTGCGATGACGGGAAGCGGATCGGAAAGGTTCCGAGGCCCCTGGGCGCAAGCCAGCGTCCTTCGCCGGCGAGCTGATCATAGGCCTTGTGCAGACGCGGCGTGTTCGCGGCTTCAATGAAGGGGGGCGTCGCTTTGGCGCCGACTCGGACAACGGGCTGGGTCCAATGTTCGGGCTCGTCCGGCGACAGGCCGATATCCGCCCACAGCTCGTCCCTGCATTGCTTGGCAAGGTCGGTGCTGAAGGCATTCTCGAGTTTGACGAAACCGTCGTCGATGAAGGTCTGGACCTGACGGGGCGTCAGGCCAACCTGTTCGGTCTTGGGCATTGCACATCTCTCCGTTCGGCTACCGCAGCGCGCGTAGCCGTTTGATCTGAGTGGCGCAGGAGCGCCGGAACGACGTTCTGCCGTTCAGATCAGCGGGAAGAATGTGGAGATGAACTTCATGGCGGGAACGTATAGCGCGGCGGAGCGCGGAATCAAGACACGGACAAGCGGATGAGCGAGGCCTTCACCGCAGGCCCTGCTCGTCGATCAGGATGCGGTGGATCTCGATGCGCTCCGGCAGCTCGATCAGAAACTCCGCGTCGCGCGCGAGATGATGGACCTTGGTCGGCTCGCCCTTGGTGAAAGCCGTCATGGCTGCGATGTCCGCCCAATAGGAAATGGTGGTGAACCACGTCTCCTCGTCGCGGTCCTCGCGCAGTTGCTGCACACCGAGCGCGGTCTTTCGCAGCGGCGGGATGCCCTCGGCTTGCAGATAGGCCTGGTAGGCGTCGGCGAGGTCGCGGCGGGTACGGCCGCGCCAGACGCGGGCGATGGTCGGCTTGGTCGGCATGGCAGGATTCTCCTCGCTGCCGAACGCCGTGCGGCGCATCTCGTTCCAGCGTCGCCATGTCACGGCCGCCGGCAGCCGCGGCTGGAACCTGGCGCTTGGTCGGCACTGGCGATTCATCGGCCGGATCTTGACCGGCGCCGCGGCAGCATTTCCACATCATTGATCTGAAACAATGATGGTCTTCGCGACAAATGCTAGGGCCAGTCGCAGGTCACGTGCGAGGCTCCCCAGGCCGGTCAAGACAATCTCCGCGCGTGATGAAATCCGAGGGCTCAATGGGACGACTGCTGAATATCGTAACGCCGCTGCACACTGCGACCAAGCGCGACTACATGGGCCGCATGAACGACGACAAGATCGGCTGCTCGCTGAAGGCGCGGGAGTACGAGGCCGATTACTGGGACGGCGATCGCCGTTTCGGTTATGGCGGCTACCGCTTCATCGAGGGGCGCTGGGCCCCCGTCGCCAAGGCGCTGATCGAGACCTATGGCCTGAAGGACGGGTCGAGCGTGCTCGACGTCGGCTGCGGCAAGGGTTTTCTGCTGTACGAGATGCAGAAGATCCTGCCGGGTCTGAAGGTCACCGGCTTCGACATTTCCAAGCATGGTCTTGCCAATGCACACGAGCAGGTGAAGCCGTATCTGTTCAACTATCGCGCCCAGGACGTCTATCCCTATGGCGACGACAGCTTCGACCTCGTCATCTCGCTGGGCACCCTGCACAATCTCAGGCTCTACGAGCTCGAGGCCGCGCTCAAGGAGATCGAGCGGGTCGGCAAGAACAAATACGTCATGGTCGAGGGCTACCGGAACGTCACCGAGCTGCACAACCTCGAATGCTGGGCGCTGACGGCAGAATCCATCCTGCACACCTCGGAATGGATCTGGCTCTACGGCAAGCTTGGCTACACCGGCGATTACGAATTCATCTATTTCGAGTGACCGGGCGCGCGACCCATGGACATCAAGACTGCAAAGGCCGCGATCCTCGTCGAATCCGGCAAGCCGCTGATCGTCGACGAGTTCAATCTGCCCGACAGGCTCGAGCACGTCAGGTGCTCGCCCATGTGCACACGTCGAGCATTTGCGGCGCGCAGATCAACGAGATCGACGCCGTCAAGGGCGTCGACAAGTTCCTGCCGCACCTGTTGGGGCACGAGGCGCTGGCGACCATCGTCGAAACCGGACCCGGCGTCGTCTCCTGCAAGCAGGGCGACACCGTCGTCATGCATTGGCGGCCGGGCAAGGGCATCCAGTCCAACACGCCGGTCTATTCCTGGCGCGGCAAGCGCCTCAATGCGGGCTGGGTCACCACCTTCAACGAATATGCCGTGGTGTCGGAAAATCGCGTCACGCCCGTTCCTGATACGATCGACCGCACCAGTGCGCCGCTGCTCGGCTGCGCGGTGACGACCGCGCTCGGCGTCGTCAACAACGATGCGCAGATCGCCATCGGCGAAGCGGTCGTCGTATTCGGTGTCGGCGGCGTCGGATTGAACATCGTGCAATTCGCCGCGATGGTCGGCGCCTGGCCGGTCATTGCGATCGACCGCCTCGACAACAAGCTGGCCATGGCGAAGGATTTCGGTGCCACCCACATCATCAATTCCGAGACTGTGAAGGATGTGGCCGCCGAGGTCCGGTCCATCACGGGGGCCGACGGCCCCGACAAGGTCGTCGAGACCACCGGCGTCAAGAACCTGATCGAGCTCGCCTACGAGATCACCGCCAAGAAAGGCCGCTGCATCCTCGTCGGCGTGCCCCGCGAGAAGGCCGAGATCTATACCCTGCCGTTGCACTTCGAGAAGGTGCTGAAGGGCTCGGAAGGCGGGCAATGCCAGCCCGCGCGCGATATCCCGCGCCTGGTGCGACTCAGCGACGCCGGCAAGGTGAGCTACCGCGGCATCGTCACCCACGAGTTCGCGCTCGACGACATCAACGACGCCCTGGATCTGATGCGCAGCGGCACATCGGGACGGATCCTCCTGAACATCAGCTGAGCGCTGCGCTCGCCGCGCACGCGCCGGTCACTAATCGATCTCCGCCTTGGTCTTCAGTCCGGGCAACACGGTGCGTACGTGCTCGGCCAGCGTCGTCGCCAGCAGCGAGGGCTTCGCCTCCGAGAATTCGAGCGCGATGCCGATGGTCGGAAGCAGGGGCAGTCCGGCCGAGACGACGTGAAGATCGAACGGAACGGCGGTTCGTGTCAGGACGCTGATCGCATGACCGGACCGCGCTATCGCGATCAGGCCGGCGAGGCTGTTGCTCGCGTAGGCGACCCTGTAGCGCCGATTGACCGCGTCCATCGCGGCGCAGGCGGCGCGGTAGTCCAGGCTCATCGGCGCCGCCAGCGCCAGCGGCAGCACATCCTGCGTCAGTATTTTCGGTTCGGCCTCGTTCGCGACCCAGACGAAGCGCTCCTCCCGGATCACCTCGCGCGCTCCGGCATCGGACAGCGAGACCAGCGCCATGTCGATCTGGCGCCGCGCCAGCATCGGGCGCAGCTCGGAGGTCGGTGCGCAGACCATGCGCAGCTCGACATTGGGATGCAGCGCGCAGAACCCCTTCAGCAGCGCCGGCAGGAAAGCGATCGAATAGTCCTCCGGGCAGCCCAGGCTCAGCGTCCCTTTGAGACTCTCGCCGCTCATGTCGGCGAGAATCTCGTCGTGCTGCGCCAGCAGCATCTCGGCGTGGGCGAGCAGTTTCTCGCCGGCCGCGGTCAGTCTCATGCCGGATCCGCTGCGGTGAAACAGCGGCTGCGTGATCGTCTGTTCCAGCCGTTGCATCTGCATGCTGAGCGCGGACTGTGTCCGGCCAATCTGCAAGGCCGCCAGGCTGATCGAGCCGGTGCGGGCCACGACGACGAAATTCCTCAGAAGGGTGAGATCCAGCATCGACATCAGGAAGATTGATATCCAGATTGAATTATATCAATTAGCCTGAAGTCAAATTCTTGACTAGAGGTCGGACGTCCCCCAAGCGAGAGGTGGCTGTCATGACCTTGAACGCTGATTCCGATTTCTGGGCGTCCGCCAACACGCATCTGACCCGCTATGGGCCGAGTTTCGAACCCGTCATCATCGAGCGTGCGGCCGGCAGTTTCGTCTACGACGCCGACGGACGCGCCATCCTCGACTTCACCTCGGGTCAGATGAGCGCCGTGCTGGGGCACACGCATCCCGACATCGTTGCTACGGTCGCACGGCAAATGGATGCGGTCGCTCATCTCTTCAGCGGCATGCTCTCGCGTCCGGTGGTGACGTTGGCCGAGCGTCTCGCTGCGCTTGCGCCCGGTCTCGACCGCGTGCAGCTGCTGACGACAGGCGCGGAAGCCAATGAAGCGGCGATCCGGATGGCCAAGCTCGTCACCGGCCGGCACGAAATCGTCGCCTTCGCGCAAAGCTGGCACGGCATGACCGGCGCGGCGGCGTCGGCGACCTACAGCGCGGGCCGGCGCGGTTATGGGCCGGCCGCGGTCGGATCGTTCGTCATTCCCGCGCCGAACGCCTATCGGCCGCGCTTCAGGAACGTCGACGGCAGCAACGACTGGCAGACCGAGCTCGACGATGCGTTCGCACTGATCGACAGCCAGTCGACCGGTAGTCTGGCGGCCTTCATCGCCGAGCCGATCCTCTCCAGCGGCGGCATTCTGGAACTGCCGCTCGGCTATCTCGCGGCCTTGAAGCAAAAATGCGAGCAGCGCGGCATGCTGCTGATCCTCGACGAAGCTCAGACCGGAATCGGCCGCACCGGGCACATGTTTGCCTTCGAGCGTGACGGCGTGGTGCCTGATATTCTCACGCTGTCGAAGACGCTCGGCGCCGGTCTGCCGCTCGCCGCGGTCATGACGACAAAGGCCATCGAGCAGACCGCGTTCGAGCGCGGCTTCCTGTTCTACACCACGCATGTCTCCGATCCCTTGCCCGCCGCGATCGGCGTCACGGTGCTCGACGTTGTCGCGCGCGACGGGTTGGTGGCGCAGGCAACCGCCAGGGGCAACAGGCTCCGGGATGGATTGCTGTCGCTGCAGCAAAAGTTCGAATGCGTCGGTGACGTCAGGGGCCGCGGGCTTCTGCTTGGTCTTGAAATCGTCGTCGACCGGCAGTCCAAGACGCCGGGGTTTGAACTCGGCGCGCGGATCATGGAGGAGACCATGCGTCGCGGTCTCAGCATGAACATCGTCAAGTTGCCCAGCATGGGCGGCGTATTCCGCATCGCGCCGCCGCTCACGGTGTCCGAGGCCGAAATCGATCGCGGTCTCGAGATCATGTCGGAGGCGATCCAGGCTGCTGCGACGACGCACTGATCGGGGAAGGCCTTTTCCGGATGCAACTCGCCAGGACATATGGGCGTCCGACGCTGTTCTCGCGGCACGGCATGGTCGCCGCCGCGCATCCTCTCGCGGCACAGGCCGGTGCACGAATCCTGATGCAGGGCGGCAATGCGTTCGATGCGGCCGTCGCCACGGCGGCCGCCCTCAACGTGGTCGAGCCGTTCATGTCGGGGCTTGCCGGGTTTGGACTGGCCACGATCTGGGTGGCGATCGAGCAGCGCATTCGCGTGCTCGACTTCGCGCCGCCGATGCCCGCAAGCTTCCCGGTCGGCAGATACACCAGCAGATTCGAGCTCGAGCGCGGTCCGCAGGCGGCCTCGACGCCCGGCAATCTCGCGGGCTGGTGCGAGCTGCTCTCGCGCTATGGACGCAAATCGCTTCCAGACGTCTTTGCGCCGGCGATCACGCTGGCGCAGGGCGGCTTTGCGCTCTCGGACTTCGGTGTTGATGAGATCAACGAGCAGGTGCCGCTGCTCGAACCCTGGCCGGACCTGCACGCCGCACTGGTCAGGAACTATCTCCCGGATGGAATGCCGGTGAAGCTCGGCAGCATCGTCGCGCAGCCTGATCTTGCGCAGACTCTTGCCGAGATCTCCGACTTGGGGCCCGAGCATCTGTATGGCGGCAAGCTCGGCCGGCGGATCGTGGACTATCTCGCCACGCTCGGCGGCAGCCTGACGCTGGACGATGTCATCGCCGTCAAGCCGCATTGGTTCGATCCCCTGACCGTGTCCTATCGGGGGCTCGAGCTTCACGTCCCGGCGCAGCAATGCGGCGGCTTCCAGTTCGCCCTGACCCTCAAGATCCTTGAAGGCTTTGACCTCGGGCGTCTGCCGAAGGACGGCGCCGATCATCTCGACACGGTCTATCGCGCGATCCGTCTCGCCGCCGGCGAGCGCATCGCCCATGGCAATCTGGGACCGGATCAAGCCGCTGGAGCAATGTCCGAGGCGACGATCGCGCGGCTTCGCCAGCGTGTGAGCGACGGCCGCCCGATCACGGGCCCGACAGAGCAATGGATGCCGCAGGATCGTGCCGATCCCGGCCACACCACCTCGTTCTCAATCGCCGACACCGAAGGCAATCTGGTCTGCATGACGCAAAGTCTCGGCAGCCCGTTCGGCAGCGGCGTCGTGGTGCCGGGGACTGGCGTTTGCCTCAACAATCATCTGCATTGGGCCGACGTGCAGCCGGGAAGCCCGAACCTCGCCAAGCCGGGCGATGCGTTGCCGGTGACACTGGCACCGTCGATTGCGACGCGCGGTAGCCGCCCGGTGCTCGCGCTGGGGACGCCCGGCAGCTACGGCATCCCGCAAACCCAGGCCCAGGCTTATGTGCAGCACATCGAGTTCGGCCTTCCGCTGCAGCAGGCGATCGAGGCGCCGCGTTCACGGCTGTGGGACGGCCGCTTCATTCAGGCGGAGAACCGCATCGCGCCGGAGACCATCGCCGAACTGAAGCGCCGCGGCCACGAGATCGAGATCCTGGACACCGAATGGACCATGCTCTGCGGCGGCATGCAGGCCGTCGCGCTCGATCCGGTAACCGGCGTGATGACGGGTGCCGCCGATCCGAGGCGGGACGGGTATGTCATCGCCTTGTGAGCGGTCTGCACATCGAGGCGAGCGCAGGCAGGCGCCGCCGATGTGCGCCGCGCCTGAATGGCTGGCCGCGTCGCGTTAACGAATCGTTCACCGCCCAAGACCATCCCAGCCCGGCCCAGCCGTAACCGCCGGTTAACCATGGATACTTACGGTGTAGCAAGCCTCAGAGCTATGACTGTCAGTTGATTTCGAGTCCAACCCATGGCGTTCGGTAGCCGCGCATCTCCGCGAAGCATCGCCCCGACGGAGCAAGCGGCTTCGTGGGAAGCGCCGCGCGCTGCGAAGGCGAAGCCTGACGGCGCCTCGCCGGGACTGACCAAGGGATCGCTGACCGTCTCCGGGACGCTGTCCTTTCTGCGCGAGAACGGCCGGCGCATTCTGACGCTGGCGCTGGCGCTGTTCGCCCTCGGCGTCGTCGCCCTGATGGTGCTTCCGGTCCGCTATGCCGCGACGGCCCTGGTCGTGCTCGATCCGCGCGAGCTGCGCGTGACCTCGGAGCAGGACGTGCTGCCCGGCATCGGCCAGGATGCCGCGGCGCTGCAGAGCCAGATCGAGATCGCCAAATCCGACGGCTTCCTCCGCCCCCTGATCGAGCAGCTCAAGATCGCGGACGACGAAGACATCGCGGGCGGTTATACCGACATGACGCGCCTGCTCGAAAGATTCCGCAACCGCCTCGAGATCACCCGGCGCGGGCTGACCTACGTCATCGCGATTTCCTTCACCTCCAACCGGCCGGATCGCGCCGCCTACTACGCCAATGCCATCGCCGAGGCCTTCGTCGCCAGCCAGGGCCGCGTCCGCACCGAGGCGACGGACGAGGCGGCCGGCTGGCTCCAGGACCGGCTGAAGACGCTGAGCGAGCGCCTGCGCGCGTCGGAAGACGCCGTCGCCGCCTTCCGGCTCGAGCACAACATCGTCAATGCCGGCAAGGAATCCACCACGCAGCAATTGCGGGTGACCGACCTGACCCAGCAGGTCTCCGCCGCCCGCGCCCGCACCGAGGAGGCCAAGGCGCGCTACGAGCAGGTGCAGCGCGACGTCAAGGCCAATGTCGAAGGGCCGGTGAAGCAGGATCTCCTCAGCATGCTGCGCGCGCAGCGCTCGGCGCTGAACGACCAGATCGCGCAGAAGAAGGCGGTTTATGGCGACCGCCATCCCGACCTTGCGATCTCCTACAGCCAGCTGGCGGATATCAACCGGCAGATCGAGATCGAGCGGAAGAAGAACATCGATACGGCCAAGTCCGAATATGAGGCTCAGCTGGAGCAGCAGAACGCGCTGGAAAAGCAGCTCAAGGCGGTCGAGACCAAGATGCTGCGCGACGGCCAGGCGCTGGTGAAGCTGCAGGAGCTACAGCGCGACGCCGATGCCAACCGCAACATCTACGAGCAGTTCCTGTCGCGGTTCAAGACCACCAATGAGCAGCGTCAGCTGCAGGCGTCCCAGACCAAGATCGCCTCAATTGCCATTCCGCCGTTGCGCTCGACGCGTCCGCCGCTCGCCTTGCTGCTCGCGGCGCTGGCGATCGGCTCGCTGCTGACGTCGACCGCCGCCGTTGCGGTGACGACGAGCCTGTCCGCCGACAAGCCCGAATCCGTTGAGGCGCCTGTCTCACGTGAAGCGGAGGAGACGCCCAACCGGCAAGTTTCCCCTCCTGCCGCCGCCGCGCGCCCAGCCGAGGCGATGCCCCGCCTTCCTGTCTGGGCCCGCATCCCCGAGCTGGCGCCAGGAGGCGGGATCAACACGGTCTGGCAAAGACCGGTCAGCGCGTCGGCCGAGCTCGATCTCGGCCCCCACTTACGGCCGCTGCTCGAACGCATCGACCGCGTGCCGGTGCGCGGCTGCAAGGTCGCGCTGGTCTTGTCGGTCGGTAAGAGCGCCGGCGGCAACACGGTGGCGCGCTCCCTCAATCGCGCCGCCGTCAACCGCGGCATGATGAGCGCGCTGATCCGGCTCCAGCCGGAATTTGCAGGCTCCCAGCCGCCGGTGACCGAATGGCAGGACGGCTCGACCACGGCGGGACTTCAGTCGATCGACGAGTTGCTGAGTGCCGGCCGGAAGCCCGATGCGCGGCCCGAGGACGATATCCGCTCGGAGTTCGACCTGATCGTGGTACACGCCGGCAATCTCGCCTTGCAGCCCGACGCCATTGCGCTGGCCGCGCATGCCGACCTGATCGTTCTGGTGGCGCGCGCCGGCGAGCTTGGTTCGTCGGCGATGCGCAGAGTGACCGCGGCGCTGTCGAGATACGCGGCGGTGCCGACCGGCCTCGTCGTCAATCACGTGCCCGCTGATTCAATGGTGGCTCAGCCCGACGGTGGCGCTTTGGGCCTTGCGGTGTGACGATGACAGCCTTGCGCTGCCGTCTGCTGGCTGCGGCGATGCTGTTGTCGATCTCGTTCGGCCGTCCGGTATTCGCCGAGGATTGCGTGCCACTGCCGTCGACGGTTTCGCCCGGGCGGCTGGCCGCCCTCTCGCGCGGCTTCAACGCCGACGGTTGGATCAACGGTGCGCCACCGAGCCGCGCGCTGCTGCAGCAGCTGCGCAAGGCGGGCATGAGCCATGTCCGCCTGCCGGTGCCGGCGGAACGCGTGATGCCGCGCTTTGCCGCAAAGGACGAGCGCGAGGCGACGCTGCGCGTGCTAGACGGCGCGTTGAAGCAGCTGACCTCGCTCGGCTATTCCAGCTCCGTCGACCTTCATCCGGGCGAGCGCTTCAATCGCCTGCACAAGGATGATCCGGATGCAGCGATGGGCGAGATGCAGGAGGCCTGGCGCGCGCTTGCTGGGGTCATTCGGTCATATCCAGCCGATCTAGTCTTCGCCGAGTTGCTCAACGAACCCGATATCGAAGCGGACCGATGGCAAAAGGAGGTCGAGGCGCTCGCCGCCTTCGTTCGCCGGTTGCTGCCCGCCACCACGCTCATCGTCGGCCCGGTCAACTGGCAGCGCGCGGACTCGCTGCCGCGGTTTCGCCCGCTGGCGGACCCTGACGTCGTCTACGCCATCCATTTCTACGACCCAATGGTGTTCACCCATCAAGGCCATTGGGACGCGCGCGATCCGCTGCACGACATCATGGATCTGCCTTATCCGATCAATGCCGGCGATCCCAAGGTTCAGGCGCTTCGGCAGGATTTGCAGGCTAGGGCCGCGGTCAAGGCGCTCGCCATGCTCGATACCGCGATTGCCGCCGCCAGGGACAAGCCGGGGGCCGATCGCTGGCTCGCGCCCGCGCTCGCATGGCAGCAGCAATTTTCGCGGCCGATCGTCGTCAATGAGTTCGGCGTGTTGAAAGCCGGCGCCCCCCGGCAGAGCCGGTTGCGCTGGCTGGCGGAGGTCACTGCCTATGCCCGCGCGCATTGCTGGGGCTGGGCGCATTGGGAATTGGCGCAAGGCTTTGGCCTTGTCGATGCCGCAACCGGCAAGCCCGATCCCGACGTGATGCGGGCGCTGCTCGGCGCGCCCGTCCGGCCTGAACGGGCTCGCGCCACGCGCCGTGATCGTTAACGGATCCTTACCCCTCGCGCGGCTATCGTGTCCGGCGCGATGGCAAAGGACGATTGATGAGCGCCGGGTACTCACCGCAAGGCCAGAGCGTGCAGGCCGCGCCGCCACCTCCGGCCTGGCGCGAGTTGACCGCGACCTTCTGCATCGCCATCGCGGCGATCGGCTCTGCGCCGGTTCTGCACCTCGCCAATCCCGCGCTGGCCATCACCATCGAGGTCCTGATCGGCATCGCCATCGTCGTTGCGGTCCCGACGTCGGCGCCGGCCGTCGCGATCTTCGTCCTGTTTTTCCAGAACCTGTTTGTCTCCGTGCTGTCGCCGCTGGTGCCGCTGCCCTCCGATCTCGACTTCATCAAGGGCTACAATTTCCTGCTCTGCTCCGTGATGTGGCTGGCGACGTTCGGGCTTTACGTGCTCGGCCGGAGGAGTCAGTCGAGGGAAATCAATCAGATCATGCGCTGGGGCGTCGTCACCCTCGCCGTCGTCTCGCTCTATTTCGCGATCGGCTTCGTCCAGGACGGGCAGCCGGCGGCGGTCTATTTGCGCAACATCGTTCTGCCGCTGTTTCTGTTTCAGCTGTCGCTCCTGACCGCGGCAACCTTTGAGGTGCGCATCACGCCGTTCCTGGTCGCGCTAGCGGTCATCCTCATGCTGTGCGGCTATGTCGAACTCGTCTTGCGCGATGTCTGGCTGGCCGTCACCAACGGCCATACGTTCTGGGGCTTCGACGAGCTCAAGGCGACCCATTCCGGCGTCTGGGAAACCCAGATGCGGCAGACCGGCAACGTGCCCGTCACACTCAAGGATCGTTTCAGCTTCGATTTCCTGAACACGCCCTTGCTCGAAGGCTTCGGCCTGTCGAAGATGCTGCGCATTCACGGCCCGAACATGCACCCGATCAGCTTCGCCTACGGGATCGGCTTTCTCGCCCTGTTCCTGTTCTCGGTCGGACGCCCGCTGCTCGCCCTGGCAGCCCTGCCGCTGCTGGTCTTCTGCAGCGTGAAGGGAGCGCTCATCACCGTCGTCTTCGTGGCTGCGGGCTGGATCGGGACTCGCCTCATCGGTGCCGTAGCGACATTGCTGCTGGGGTTCGCCGGCATGATCGCCTTTGCGATCCTGGCGATCCGCATCGGCCTGCAGATCGGCGACTATCACGTCATCGGCCTGATGGGCGGCCTCGACGGATTCGTGCAGAGACCTTACGGCCGGGGCCTCGGCATCGGCGGCAATTTGTCGGACAGCTATTTTTCGATCGATTGGAGCGCTGCGCAGGCGGCCGGCACGATCGACGGCGCGGTCGAAAGCGCGATCGGCGTCCTCTTGTACCAGATGGGCATTGCGGCCTTCGTGCCGCTGGCCTTCTATTTCGCGATGGCGCTCAAGGCCTGGCGCCTCTACGCGTCGTCGGGATATCTGACGCAGGGCCTCGCCGGCTTCGGCGTGCTCGTCGTTCTGCTCAACGGATTATTTCAGGAAGAGGCCCTGTTCGCGCCGCTCGCGCTGGGCCTGATGCTCTCGCTCGCCGGTCTCGTCATCGGCAGCCATGCGAGGGTGCAGAGCGTTGCAAACGAGGATGCCGAGCCCGCTCGGCTCACCGGCTACCAGCCGGCTGCGTGAGCTGCCGACCTGCCGACGGTCCAGTACTCGGGACCGTGCCCATCCAGGAACTTCCGTTTTTTCCCGGCGTTGAACACGACCCGCACAAGCGGCCGACGCACGCGATGAAGAATTTTTCCAACGCCGAATTTTCTCCCGAGGTGATCGAGATCATGACGACCGCGCTGGAAGCTGCCGTTGCGACCCTGCCGGATCCCGTGCATTCCTCGCATGTCAACGCGCTCGCCGAATCCATCCTGCGCACCGCCGGCGCTGGCGAGCGGGACGTCTCCAACCTGCAAAGGATGGCCTTGATGGAGCTGCAACTGGCGCCGCGCAAATGACGAGGCGGACATGAAGACATTGCTTGCCGCAATCATCGCGCTCTGTGCGACATCCTCGATCGCCTCGGCAAGCGGCTGGAGGACTTACCGCATACCGGAATCCGGAACGTCGGTCGACATTCCCGCCGCGATCTTCACCGAACCGGCCGGCAAGCCTGACGGATATGGGCAGCATTTCCGCAGCTCCGACGGCAATGCCGACTTCACCGTTCAGGCCGTCGAGAACCGGCAAGGTCTGTCGCCGGCCGAATTCCTCGCCAGCAAGAATCCGCCGACGGGGATCATCTACAAACGGATCAGCTCGAACTTCTTCGTGGTCTCGAGCATCAAGCGCGACAAGATCTGGTACAACCGCTGCAATTTCGCGCGCGGCTACGTGCACTGCGTTCTGATCAACTACCCGGCCGCCCAGAAGCGGCGATGGGATGCCGTCGTCACCCGGATCAGCCACAGCCTGCGTGGTGGCTGAGCCGGCTCGCAAGACGGAAGGTCGCAAACGGAAAAGCTGCCCGGGCCAAGCCGGGCAGCAGGTGGTGAGGAATAGAGCCGCGCGATGCTAGCGCGCCGTCGTCGTCGTCCTCGACATGGTCGGCTTCGAGCCCGGCACATGCGACATCGTCTTGGTGGTCGAGCCGACTTGCTCGCCGGCCTTGACCTTGGTGCGGGTGTGCGAGCGGCTGAACGTGCCGCCATCATGGGCTTGCGCGCGAGCGTTGGAGTTCATCACCGGACCGTTGCCCTTGTTCATGCTGACGCCGGTCTTGGTCTTGCCGTCGACGGTAGCGGCGCTTCCGCCGGCGGCGATCGAGGAGCCGGTGCGGCCCGTCGCCGAGGTGGACGTGCCGCCGGTGCCGACGGTGGAGGCGGAGGTGCCGCCTGCTGCAGCCGAGCCGCCGCTGCCGCCGGTGATGCTGGTCTGCGCCAGCGATGGTGAAGTGGCGGCAAGCAGAAGCGCGACCGCCGAGGTCGTAACGAGCGTTCTCATGATTCAATCCTTTCTGTACCCTAAGGCGACGAGGTCGAGATCGTGCAGCCGTTGACGGTGATGGTGCTGGCGCTGGTGGAGCCGGGCCCACCCGCCGTCGACGAGGAGCTCGAGACGTGGCCGCCGCCCGCTTGCACATTGACCGACGATCCGCCGGCAGAGCTCGAGCTCGACAGCGAGCCGCTCGATGCGGTCGAGCCCGTCGTGCCTGAACCCGATGCGCCCGCGGCCGTGATGCTGCCGTCCGCATGCTTCACCACCGTCACCTTGCACGTCTCGCCCGACGCCGTCTTGCCGGTCTTTTCCATGGTAGCCGCCTGAGCTGCGCTAAACGTCAGTGCCAACGCTGCGATCGCAATGATTGATCTGTTCATGCGAGTTCTCCTCCAACAAAGACGAAGGAGCGGCATCGCTGCCGCTCCTGGTCAAGGCACTAGTTCTTGTCCTTCTTCCACTCGTCCTTGTTATGGCCCTTGCCCTTTTCGAGGCCCATGTCGCTGGCGTGGCTACCGGACTTGCCGTCGCCCATGCCGGGCGATTTCGACGAACCGGACTGGCCAACGGTCGAGCCGCCCGCAGCCGAGCCGCCAGTGCCGACGCTGGATGAGCTCTTGCCATCGCCCGCCGATGAACCACCGGTGCCGAGCGTCGAGGCCGAGCCGCTGCCCGAGCCACTGCCGGCCGCCGATCCGCCGGTGCCGACGGTCGAAGAGCTGGTGCCGCCGCCGGCCGACGAGCCGCCGGTGCCGAGCGTCGATGCAGAGCCCGACCCGCTGCCGCCAGCTGAAGAGCCACCGGTGCCCACCGTCGAAGAGCTGGTGCCGCCGCCGGCCGATGAACCGCCGGTGCCGATCGTCGAGCTCGATTGCGCAACGGCAAGCGCCGTGCCGGCCAGCAGCGCGGCCGCAGCCGCAGAGAGCTTCAGGATCCTCATTTCCATTTTCCTCCAGGGTTTCCAAAAATCAGATCGCCAATCAGGCACGGGATAAATTGGCAATCGCGCAAACGTTCCTTGTGTCCGACACGTTGACGCGTTGATACGATCTGAGATAGTTCCGCGACGCGCGGCGCATGGTCATTCATTCATCTGGCGTTCATCTCTGCCGCGCGCCACAGCTGTAGATTCCTGTTAGCTGCGATCGCGAGGCTCCAGCTCTCAGAATGCTCCGACCGTCACCAGACGCGTGGAGAGGCGAGAGGAAGCCGCGCGGCATTCCGATTTGAATGCAGACCGGCTGCTCGCGCCGTGCCGCGTCGAGATGCCGGTGTGACGTCCGGTTTTCTGGTTGCAAGCATCGCCAACGCGTTGCTTGCACCGGGATCCGGCGACTCGGCGGCGAGCAGGGGAGTGGAGATCGTGGTGGCGATCCGAGTCGATGTGTCGAAGATGATTCTTTCAGGCAGCGCCCGTGCGGAGTGGATGCGAATGCTGGTTCGCGCGACGTCCGGGCCGGCAGCGCGCTCCGCGGCCTGCGGCAGAGAGCGATCCAACAGGAAGAGCAACGCCACGGCTAAAATGCTTGCAAACACGAAATATCGGACGATCGGCATCAGGCGCTACCGCAAACGAGCTGTCGAAAGAATGCACGGGCGGGCCGCCTCGACGACCCGCCGTGCGGCGGTTTAATCAATCTCCTGGACGACCATGCGGCTGCCGGGATCGACCAACATCACGCGGTTGCCCGAATAGACGTAGCGGTATTTGGTGAGCGAGGGACCCCAGTCACTCGGCACGGCTGCGAGCTCGACGTCGCTCGGCACGGGCGAACCGACGACGATCTTTTCGCGCGTTTCGACCGGACGGATCTTGCGCTCGGTGACGTAGGACCGGATCTTGGTGCGGGACTCCGGTTCGATCTGCACGGCCGCGCCGTGCCCGGCCCCGGTCGTCGTGGTGATGGTGGTTTGCGCCATCGCGCCCGTCGACACGAGCAGAGCGGCGGCCGAAATCAACATGAGCTTCTTCATTGCGTTCTCCCTCGCCGCTGCATGCGGCGCTGCAATGAACTCGCCATCGGCTGCGCCGTTCCGGGGAAACCCGGAACGTTTGCCGTTTTTTCCCGTTCTCTCACCGGGAGCACTCAACTGGAGGAGAGGAAAATGCCTGTGTTGATTCTTTGGGCGGTACCCGCGCTCATCGTCCTGGGCGGCGGCATCTATCTCATCGGCTACCTGCAATGAATGTGAAGGTTCCGGTTTCCGGACAAAGGAAGAAACCGGACCTCACATCCGCTCGCGCGCGTCGAGGCCGGTGCTCCGGCCGCGCCGTCGCCATCGGCTTCCGATCATCGCATTGTCACGCTCCGGTCATCTCCGCTGCATCGTCCGTTGCTCTTGTCCCGCGCGCCAGAGCCTGCTTCGTCCGGTGACGTCGGAACGGAGCTCTGGATCGTCGTTTGGCGTTTTCGCGATGCGATCCCGACGCCGCTTCGCTCGAAAACGCTTTGGGGAGAGCTGACATGCAACTGATCAGGACGTTTTCAGCGGACCGCCGCGCGATGCTCAAGGGCCTCGCGGCAGCAGCCGTGGCGCCGCTTGCGGGGCCGGCCTTTGCCGCCGAGGGACTTCCGCCGCAGCCGACCGGCTCAGTGGCTGCCATCGCCACCGACAAGTCCTATTGGGCGGCCGTGAAAGGGCTCTATGCCGTGACGCCGGACATCGTCAATTTCGAGAACGGCTATTGGGGCATCATGGCCGAGCCCGTGCGGCGCGAGTTCATCCGCCAGTCCGACATGGTCAATTATCAGAACACCTATTACGCGCGGCTGCGTGCGGGTGCGGATTTCGAGGCGGTGCGCACCAAGGTGGCGGAGGCGGTCGGCGCGCTTCCAGCTGAGATCGCGCTCACCCGCGGCGCCACCGAAGCGCTCCAGCTCCTCATCGGCGGCTACAACAGGCTGAAGCCGGGCGACAGCGTGCTCTATGCCGATCTCGATTATGATTCGATGCAATATGCGATGAACGCGCTGAAGGCGCGCCGTGGCGTCGAAGTGGTCAAGTTCGACGTGCCGGAGCCCGCCACCCGCCAGGCTGTGCTCGACGCCTATGCCCGCGCCATCGAGGCGAACCCGAAGACGAGGCTTTTGCTCCTGACCCATGTCAGCCACCGCACCGGCTTCGTCATGCCGGTCGCCGAGATCGCCCGCATGGCCAAGGCCAAAGGCATCGACACGATCGTCGATGCCGCCCATTCCTGGGGACAGCTCGACTTCCGGGTGAGCGAGCTCGAGGCCGATTTCGTCGGCTTCAATCTGCACAAATGGCTCGGCGCGCCGCTCGGCGTCGGCTTCCTCTACATCAGGAAGGATCGCCTCGCCGCCATCGACCGCAACATGTGCGACGAGGATTTTCCGGAAAGCGATATCCGCTCGCGGGTGCATACCGGCACGGTCAATTTCGCCACGATGCTGACGGTGCCCACGGCGCTGGCGCTGCATCAAGAGATCGGCGCGGCGGCGAAGCAAGCGCGCCTGCGCCACTTGCGCGATTATTGGGTGAGCCGCGTCCGCGGCTTCAAGGACATCGAGATCCTGACGCCGGATGAGGCCGGCTCATATGGCGCGATCACGTCGTTCCGCCTCGCCGGCAAGACCGGCAAGACCGACAACGAGGCCATCGTTGCGAAGCTTCGGGACAGCTACCGGATCATGACGGTGCGCCGCGCCGGCGTCGCCAAAGGCCAGTGCATCCGCGTGACTCCGGCGCTCTTCACCGACGAGGCCGATCTCGACCGCCTCGTCGAGGCGCTGGCCGTCATCACGGGGACGAAGACGGGGTGAGCGTCGCGGAAGCGGCGTCGTCGGGCGTCAACTGCGGCTGGAGGGCTGGATGAGGTCCCAACGGTTGCCGCACAGATCCTCGAAAACCGCGACGACGCCATAGGCCTCGTGCCGCGGCGGCCGGACGAAACGCACGCCGGCGGCAACCATGCGCGCATGATCGCGCTCGAAATCATCCGTTTCCAGGAAGAGGAAAACGCGCCCGCCGGTCTGGTCGCCGATGCGCGCCGTCTGCGCCGGCCCGTCTGCTCGCGCCAGGAGCAGGCCAGAACCAGGATTGCCCCGCGGCCGCACCACCACCCAGCGCTTGCCGCCGCCGAGCGGCGTGTCCTCGCAAAGCTCGAAATCCAGAGCGCGCGTGAAGAAGGCGATCGCTCCATCATAGTCGGCGACCACGAGACTGACGAGTGACAGACGCTGATTCATCGCGCGACCCGGCGAATGGCGGCAAGCTCGCTGTGGAGGAGACAGGATAGCATAACACTGTCCAGCTCGCGTGATCCTGCCGCCGGTCCCAAGAGCTAGCACGGACACACGAAGATCGTCGAGCAATTGTTCGCTCGGCCAGAGCCCGCACGTTCATCTGCCGACGCTGACCCACTCCTGGACCTTCTTCCGCCATTCCTCATCGAATCGTAAGGTGAGTTGGTTGGCAGCGTCCGGTGAGAGAAGTTGGTCAACCGCGGACATTTGTATCTCGCCAACGTCAGGTACGTCGATGTATCCGAGGCTGGCCAACCGCTGGCCAAAAGGCGGATGTGTCGAATCGGGATCGTGCTGGCGGCTCAGACTGGCGACGGCGGCGGTCATGAATCCGGGCGCTCTTATAGCTGGAATCTGATCTAAGATTCGCACGAATGGCGGCGATGGCGCCTTGATTGCGCCGAGCACCTCCTTCTGCAGGGGAGCGAAGACGAGATCGGCCAGACGTGCTCCACAAACCTCCATCATCACCAGCGCGCGTGCCATCTCCTCGCGTCCAACCTGCTCGGCCGCTTCCAGATCGGCGGCAAGCTCGTTCTCCCGTGACAATGCCTTGTATTCCTTCTCCAGCCTTTCGAGCAGGGAATGGAGTAGGATGCGAGCAATGTATCCGGTAATCGTGTGCTCCGGATCGGCGTAGAAGAAAACGTTCTCCGCAGCCGCCATGAAATCGGCGAGGTTGGTGCCTCCCGAAGTGTGCCGAAGCCGGGCGTGCGCCACTTCATGAGCGATAACGGCACGAACCGATCGCTGGTCCAGGATCATCAACAATGGCAGACCAATGGTCATCGTGACATGCTGCCCGAACACGCCCGCATACCGGCTTTCTTCCGAGATCGAAGCGTTGAAATCGGTGTCGACCAGCAGAGTGCGGTTCGATCTGACAAAACTGCGATCGAGCTCCCTCCATGCGGCCCAAAGCCCCGGGGCGGTCTGTTCGTCGGCTTCGAAACCGCCATGCTTGCGCGAAGGCAGGAACAGGAGCCCAATTGCGAGTGCTATGGTGGCCATGGAGCTTGTGAACACAATCGGTGCCGTGGCCAGCGCCGCAATCGTGTAGCGGTCCATGATCATCAGCCAGATGGCGAGAATCGTGCATGCCAGCGCGACGACGGGAAGCACCGCATAGCGACCAAGGCGCAAGACGATTTGCAGAATAAGGCGTTTCATCCGCGTTTCGGCCGCGGAGAGCCTCAGATCACGCCTTGCCACATGAGCTGTTGCTCTGATGCAAGCTGGCGACGTCGGCACGACCCTGGCTTTCAGTGACCTGAACCAACGTGATCGCACCGGGCGTGATGATTCCCACCTGTGGCTGGGCGGAGAGGTAGGTGGTGCTGCCGGCGCGCAGATCGAGGCTCACTTTCTCGCTTCCCTGCCCGAACAGGTTGGTACTCAGTGGAAGATTGTTGACCGCAACCTCGTGGCGGCCCGGAGGCAGCTCGCAGGCGACGAACCCTGCAGCCTGGCTGCCTCCAACGACGTTTCCATCGACCGCATAATTTGGCTGGATCGCAAAACCAAGGGCGGACGAGCGATAGATGACAAGCCGCGCAGTGTTGGCCTTGACGTTCTCTGTCAGCGCCGAGCTGCCCATCGGCCCTGACGCACACCCCGCTAGCAAGAATGCTGCAACGAAAATTCCTGGACGCAAGCCCATTCAACCCCCGATCAGTCCAACAATGCCCCGGGGGATCATTGGCGTCGGTGGTGCATGAAGTCAATCACGACTTGCGGTCGTGTCACGCCTTTCAGGTCACCGCCACCCCAGCGCCGGCGCGACATGCATCAGGATCGCCTCGATCGCATGCGCGCAATAATCCACGCCGAGCTGGTTCGGGATCGTCAGCAGCAGCGTATCGGCTTCGGTGATCGCCTCGTCCTGGCGCAGCTGTTCGATCAGCACGTCGGGCTCGGCCGCATAACTCCGCCCGAAGATCGCGCGCGTGCGCGGGTCGATGAAGCCGATCTGGTCTTCGTTGCCGCGCTCGCCGCCGAAATAGGCGCGGTCGCGCTCGTCCATCAGCGCGAAGATGCTGCGGCTGACGGAGACGCGGGGCTCGCGGCTGTGGCCGGCTTCCTTCCACGCCGCGCGATAGGCGCGAATTTGTGCCGCCTGCTGCACGTGAAAGGCCTCGCCGGTCTCGTCGTTCTTCAGCGTCGAGCTCTGCAGGTTCATGCCGAGCTGCGCCGCCCACACCGCGGTGGCGTTCGAGCCGGCGCCCCACCAGATCCGCTCGCGCAGGCCCGGCGCATGCGGCTCCAGGCGCAACAGCCCGGGAGGATTGGGAAACATCGGCTGCGGGTTGGGCTCGGCAAAACCTTCGCCGCGCAGGAGATCGAGGAAGACCTCCGCATGGCGCCGCCCCATGTCGGCATCGCTCTGGCCCTCGGCCGGCCGATAGCCGAAATAACGCCAGCCGTCGATCACCTGCTCTGGCGAGCCGCGGCTGATGCCGAGCTGCAGCCGTCCGCCGGCGATGAGATCGGCGCTGCCGGCGTCCTCCACCATGTAGAGCGGGTTCTCGTAGCGCATGTCGATCACGGCCGTGCCGATCTCGATTCGGCTGGTCTTGGCGCCGACGGCCGCGAGCAGCGGAAACGGCGAGGCCAGCTGCCGCGCGAAATGATGCACGCGGAAATAGGCGCCGTCGGCCCCGAGCTGTTCGGCCGCGACCGCCAGCTCGATCGATTGCAGCAGCGTATCCGCCGCCGAGCGCGTCCGGGATTGCGGCGAGGGCGTCCAGTGCCCGAAGGAGAGAAATCCGATCTTTTTCATGCGGGCAACATATGGCTGATCGGAAGAGTTTGCGAGACGTTCCTGGAGGCGGCCTCAGATTTCGCAGCCAGTCAAGTTCAAAGCCTTGAGCAGGCCGCCGAACGCCTTGAGGCGACACTGCTCGGTCTCGTTGGCGGCCTTTGCGCGCTGAACAGTGGCGGCTCGTTTGACGCCAAATGCCTTTGGCTTCGGCTTGGGAGGTTCAGCGGTCGCGATCCGTTTCGGTTTGCTTCGCGGACGGACGATCGGCGTCGGCGCGAATGAACGGACATGCACGTCCTGCGGAGCAACCGGGTTATCCACCGAAGCGGTCTGTGTCGGCATCGCGCGGCTCTCAGCGGCAACCTCGAGGCGGTCGGCCTTCGCCAGCGCGTCGTGCGAAGCGGGGATGCTTGCGTTCTGCTCGGCAGGCGGCTGGACCGTGGCGGCGATGCGACGCGGTGGAGCGCTCAGCTCCATGGCCGACAGCATTCCCACACTCAACAGGATGAGGAGGCCCAACAACGCCATTCTCAGCATAACGCGCCTCTGACCCAGGTTAGCGCCGCTGAAAATTCTGCGCGTCAATGAGGCAACTTTGCCGGCGGCCGCCGCCCAACGGCAATCATTTGTCGATAGGGTTAATTCGGTGCCGCATCTTGCCAACGCAGACCGGCTTTGGTCGCGCAAGATGGTCTGTTCGGCCGTGGCTATCGACGTGAAGTGACGACTTGAATTGCTCTTTGTCCTCGGGGCAGAGCCAGGAGGAAGGGCCGAACTACTGCACCTCGGCGATCTTCGGTCCGGGTGATGGCACCTGTGCGCTCGTTGCCGACGGCCGGTTCGACGGCGAGGCCGGGTCCGGAGATCGGGATGCGGCATCGGGCGGCGTACCCTGGGACGGTCGACGGGCCGCATTCGTCGGAAGCACGATCACCTTCGCACCGACTTTCACCCGCTCATAGAGGTCGACGACGTCCTCGTTGGTCAGGCGGATGCAGCCGGACGACACCCGCTTGCCGATCGTCTCGGGCTTGTTGGTGCCGTGAATGCGATATTCGGTCTCGCCGAGATACATCGCCCGGGCGCCGAGCGGATTGCCGGGGCCGCCCGCCATGAACCGCGGCAGATAAGGCTGACGCGAGACCATCTCCGCAGGCGGGCGCCAATCCGGCCATTCTGCCTTGCGCGCCACGGTTTGCTCCCCGGACCACGCAAAACCTTCGCGGCCCACACCGATGCCGTAGCGCATCGCCTGCGTGTCGCTCAGGACGAGATAGAGGAACGTGTTGTTGGTATCGATGATCACGGTGCCCGGCGTCTGGCGGCTGGCATAGTCGACCACCTGCCGGACCAAGGCTCCGGGAACGTCGGCGTCGGCTTTGGGCGGCTCGACCAGCGGCGCCGGAGCCGGAATCGGAGCCGGCGCGGGCGCAGCTGCGTGAACCTGCGGTGCCACGTAGACCGGCGTTGACGATGCCATGGCCTGGGGCGCGGACGGCTTCCGCACCGGTTGCACGTTTCCCGGGGTGCCCAGCAGGCCATACCCCAATGCTGCGATGGCCACGGCGCCAATTCCGACTCTCGCTGCCATCGGCAGTGCGATCGTCTCGACCTTCCGGCGTTTGGCCCGCTTGCTCATGTCTTCCCCCAGGTCGCCACGCCCAGGAGGAGTACCCAGCAAGATTTAAGAAACTTCGAAGCGATTTCGCTAGGACCGGAACCGTCGACCATGGTTAACGCCGGCTGAGCCCGCGGCGGCCGCGCGGGAGACCGTCGAGCGAAGCGGCGTCATTCGTCCTCTTGCTTTGGCAGCTTCTGCTTGGTCAGCTACACAAACCAATCATGCACTGGATGATGCTCAACGCCCCTCGCGTGATCAACGGCGCTTTGCTCCGCGTGCGAATGGCCAATCAGGTCTGCATCTGGGATCAGCGACAGTTCGGGATGTCCGGCGCGGTGCGGGCCGTGTTCTGCCGTGTCGGTGCCATAGCCACTCTCGCGATGATCCGAACCCTTGGCCGATGGCATATCGTTCCTGAAATGAAAGGAATCTCCGGCCCCGGGCGCGGCAGCCGCTTGTGCTGCACCGGCGCCGTGGTTCGCCGGGTCGTGGCCGTCAGCCTTTTGGCCCGGCTCTGCATGCGGATTTTGAGAAGCGTTTGGATGCGCCTGGTGCAAGTCACGCTGCGATTGGCCGGAATTGGCATGGCTTGCGGGTCCGTCATCGTCGGCAAGCTGCTTGGCAGCTGCGGAACCGGGTTCCGAAGCGTGATCCGATTGTCCATGATGGGGGTCGTGCCCGGTCGAGCCCTGCTTGTCCTGATGCTTTCCGGCCGCTGCACCGTTTTCCGAACCATGCAAATCACGCTGCGATTGTCCACGAGCGGAATCGCCCTCCGGCGGGCCGAGCTCGGCATGCTTGTTGCCGGCTGCTGCATCCTTCTCCGAAGCGTGCGATCTTCCCTGGCTTGATGCGTGGTCGGGTGGCCCGTGCTCGGTCTCCGGCTTGCCGGCTGCTGCGCCGTCTTCCGAAGCGTGCAAATCGCGCTGCGCTTGTCCATGATCGCGTGCGTCGATCGCCGCTGCCTGTGTCGTGCCGCGTTCGGCATTCCTCGCGCCCGTTGCGGCCGCCTGTTCCAAGCCGCCATGATCACTCAGAGCGTCGATGGCGCCGGATCCGATATGAGGGTTGCCGTTGTCGCCGAAGCCGTCCTCGCGCGCGGCCGCATCGATGATCTGAACCTCGTCGGCTCTGGCCATGGCGTCGCCTCGGGCAGCTTCCAACGCGAATGATTCATGGTGTGTGTCGGGATCGAACCAGGGCAGCTTGTCGAAGCCGTCGAGATCGGGCCTGCCGGGACTACCGAGGGCGACCAACTCGCGGGGGGCGTTCGCGTCAGCCCACGCAAAGACATCGCTCGGTCTTTCCCAAGCAGTGAACGCCTGGGCGTGACTGCTCAGGAGCGAGACTCCGACTGCCGTCATCATGAACGTGCCGGCGCTGCTCAAGCCCGGCCTTGCAGGGTTGAGTGGCGGCACTGTGATCGTGCTGCCAGCAATATCGGCTCGGGATTCGATGAGCTTGGCGGCCCGCGTCGGCATGTCCGTCGGGGAGTTCTCGATACGGACGGCTCTGGCCATCTTGCCCGGAGCAGGGGCCGTTTTTGCGGAGGTGATCTTGATCGTCACGACCGCGCCGGTGCCATCTGCGGTCATGACCGTGACGTTATCGGCACCCGCATGATCGGCCGCGGCCGCGTTCGCGGATTGAAGGTCGTCGAGCACGGCCCAGATCAGAGCTGCAAGCGCGCCGACCCCGCCGTAAAGCCGCGACAGGGCGAACCTTGCGAGCTCCGTTCGGTTTTTGATGCCAAGCTGCGCAGATATCTGTTCGATTCGCGCCTCAACTCTGGCTGGGGCGACCTTGATCTGGCGCGCAATCTCCTTGTTCGACATGCCGCTGGCGGCCAGGCGGATAATCTTGTGCTCCTGGTCCGTCAGTGCTGCCAGGCTATTTTCGCCAAAGGCGCGACTGCCGGTCTTGCGGTCCGCAGCCGGCGCCACCAGCCGCAGCGACTGCAACAGGTTTTCGGGCTCCTCGCGCATCGGTATGGCGGTGCAGGCACCCGCTGCGACGGCCGCAGCGAGATCGCCGCGTGCGATCGATGCGGTGTAGAAGACCAGCCGTGTGCGAAGGCTTTCGGCGTTGACGGCGGCCAGCATGGCTGCGGCCGTCAGATCGGGAAATCCATCCTCGACAAGCGCGACGTCCGGCGCCAACGTCCGGACGGCTTCGAGGCAATCGGCTCCATTGATGCAGGACGCAACGATCTCGAAGTCACGTTCGGTCGCAAATAGCGTGGCAAAACCCTGCAAGACGATCGGACGGCGATCTGCGATCACGAGTCGGATACGACGCATCTGGTTTGGCTCGCCCGGCTTTCCCGTCTTGATTGGCCCAGCAAAGGCGGCCCGGCTTCAGCCGCGTCACCTTCGAGAGCAGCGCGGCAACGCGCGACACCCTCGTTGGTTCCACGAGGTGTGAAGCCCGTGCGTGGGGTTGTTTTCGACTTTTTGTTGCGGGGGTGCAAAGATATCGGTCCGAACCCGATCTGGTACGGCGCTCGCATTTTCATCCAATCATTTTCCGGAGGCGCGTCATGCAGGTTTACAACGTCGTCAAGTTCAAGGTGAAGCCGGGCCAGGAAGGCGCCTTTCTCGATGCGCACCGAGACGGCAAGGCCAAATGGCCGGGACTGGAGCACGGCGTCATCATCAGGACCGGCGATCAGACCTTCTGCCTCATCGGCACGTGGTCCAGCCAGGACGCGCTGGTCGCGGCCCGCTCGGCGATGATCAAGACCCTCGACAGCTTCAGGTCCGTGCTCGAGGACCAGGGCAACGGACGCGGCGTGACGGACGCGGTGTCGGGCGAGGTCGTGCTCGCGCTGTAGCGCGGGCAGCGCCGCGACGTCATCACCCGCAGGGGTCCTTGGTCGTGAACCGCTGCGTCTTGACGCCGGGGCCACCGGCTCGTCGGAACATGACGCAGGGTTGAGGCGTGTCGTCAGCTATTTGCCGGCTGCCGTTGTCCGCCATTGGCCGTCAGGCGTTACTTTCCCCTGTCAAAGATGGAATGAGCGTCGATATTGGGATGGGCTCTGGCCGGTCATTGACCGGAAGACGCGGGCAAAATGCGCGGGACTGAGAAAACCGACGCGTAGCGCCATCTGCGCGACCGAAAGCTTGCTGCTCGCCAGCAGTTGTTTTGCCATTGCGACTCGCCGCGCATGGACGAATGCCAGCGGCGTCTGCCCCGTCGCTGCCCTGAATGCGCGATGGAAATGGCCTTCCGAGAGCTGCGCAAGATCAGCGAGATCGGCAATCCGAATTGTCGCGCTTAAATGCGCGTCGATGAATTCGGTGACGCGCCGTAACCTCCACGCCGGCAGCTTGATCGATGTATCCTTCGCTCTTGCACCACCGTATCGGCGTGCAAGGTATACAACGAGAGCAAGGCTCATCGTGTCGCAATAGATCGCGTCGAGACCTCCCTCCAGCGCGTCAACTCGTTCGAACTCCGCGAGCATGTTCCAGACAAAGCTGTCTTCCGAGCCCGACAGGGGGCCCAGTCCTTCGATCGATGCGCCGGCGATTGCTGAAATCCTGGCGGGGTCGAGGGCGATCGCTGCCCATCGCCAACCCACATTGTGAAGCCGAAGCCGTCGCTCGCAGCCAGCCGGGAGAAATGAAACGGTCGACGGCAGATCGGGCCCGTCATAGCGATGCCCGCCATCGGCCGAGATTTCATGTCGCTCGGCGCCGCCGGACAGGGTCGCCATGATGAGGTGATTTGGCGACAGGATGCGTCCTTCGACGATGGAGGTCATCGGCCGGTACGCCGTTTCGAATGCGCCGTTCGCCCATTGGGTGCGCCGCCAGCCATCCGGCCGGGAGCTCAAGCGATCGATTGTCGACGCATTCTCAATGACACGGTGCATCGCGACCTCCTGCGAAGCGATGTCGCCTGAATACACATTCAAGCTTGGAACCGCAATTCCTTGCAGGCCGGAAAGGGAGCATCGTCGCGTCAGGATCCGAGTGATTTGGTCAGAATCCCGCGCGACAAAGCGAGAGGTCGATCCTTTCTATTGGCAGGCGACAAGTGCCGCAGGCGAAATCACGGAGATTTGCAATGGATAAGACACCACAGGATTGGCCGACGGCGACCGATCGCCGCCAGTTTCTCGGCGCCGCCACCGCGATGGGCGCCATCGCGGCGACAGCTGTTCACGCAACTGCGGTCGGCGTTTCGAGCGCCAGTGCGCAAGCGCCAGCCGGCACTGCATCGCGTGCGCCTGCGGCGGGGCCGGTACTCACCCGAACGATCGGCCGCACCAACGAAAGTCTGCCCGCGCTCGGACTGGGAACGTTTCTGACTTTTGACCTGCTGCCCGGCAGCAATCGCGACGCGCTGCGAGAGGTCACCAGGAAATATATAGATGCCGGCGTCCGGGTGATCGATACATCGCCGCTCTACGGTACCGGCGAGGTCAGCGTCGGTGGATTTCTCAGCGCGATGGGCGTGACGGACCAGATGTTCATCAGCAACAAGATCTGGTCGACCGGCGACTACCTGGCCGACGAAAGCCACGCCTTGGCCAGCATGGAGCAGTCGAGGCTTCGGCTGTGGCGCGACAAGATCGACGTGCTCCACTGCCACAGCCTGGTCAATGTCGACGCGATCGTGCCACTGCTGCGCGTATGGAAGAGAGAGGGCAGGATTCGCTATGTCGGCGCCTCGGTCCACGAGAATGACTATCACAACATTCTCGCAGGCTTGATCGACAAGGATCTGGTGGACATCATCCAGGTCAACTATTCGATCTTCAATCGTCACGCCGAGGAGCGCGTCCTTCGCGCGGCGAGCGACAAGGGCGTCGGCGTGCTCACAAATATGCCGCTCGAAAAAGGCCGCTTGCACAAGATCGTCGAGGGCCGGCCGCTGCCCGATTTTGCCCGCGATATCGCTGCGGAGAATTGGTCGCAGTTCTTCATCAAATGGGTCATGGGCCATCCGGCGGTGACGACCGTTCTTGCCGCGACATCGAACCCGGATCACGCGGCCGAGAATGTCGGCGCGCTGCGCGGTCCTCAGCCGGATCAATCCATGCGGCAGCGGATGGCACGGCATATGGAAAGCATTCCCGGCTTCGCCAATCTCGCGTCGATGCAATGGTATCCTGACAAGCAGAGCATGTACCAGGGCGTCATCCGCCGTTCGCAGGCGGCATTGCGTCAGCGCATGAGTTGATCGATGAATGGCAGGCGCGCAGGGTCGACGCCTGCCCTTCTCACCTGGAAGCAATACAGGAGAAGTTCATACATGAAATGGCGCTCGATTGCTTTGCGATGTGGCTTGATGGCCGTTACCGGCGTTGCATTCGCCGATCCTGCCCAACGCGAGAATCTGGGCAAGTTTGCCATCGACCGGACCGAGGTCACGATCGGCCAGTTTCGCAATTTCGCGGCTGACAAAGCTCTGAAGACCGCGGCCGAACAGGAGGGAGGCGGACACGAATTCGCGGACGGCTGGATCCGTCGCCGCGGCTGGACATGGGCGACACCTTTCGGAGAACCGGGCAGCGACGATGAGCCGGCGGTGCATGTGTCGTGGAACGAAGCTCGTGACTACTGCTTAGCCGTGGGCGGACGCTTGCCGACCCTGGAAGAATGGGAAAGAGCCGCCTATACCGAAACGCGTGCGAATCCTACCGACGATTTCGTAAATGGACGCACCTATCCTTATCCTGTCGGCGATAGACCTGACGGCATGAACACATCCGATAGAGATCGCTGGCCGCGGCATGCAGCCGTGGGTACCACCAAGCGGGGTGTCAACGGTCTGTACGATATGGGTGGCAATGTCTGGGAATGGCTCGCGGATCGGCGGGGCGATGAGGCACTGACGGCCGGCGGATCGTGGTGGTATGGTGCGGACAAGACAAAAGCGTCAGCCGTACAGTGGAAATCGGCCGACTTTCACGCGGTCTATATCGGGTTTCGTTGCGTTTACACGGCCCAATAACCCGTTCAGGTGAGGGCCCAACACACCCTGGGTAAAGGCCGACGGCCGGCGAGTTGCGCTAAAGACAAAGCAAGCATGCGCGGCGCTGCCGACGACCGACTTATTGGTTTGCCGCCGCCGCAGCAGTCGCCACATATTTCGTGTAGAATTCGGCGACCCGGCCGCGCCACATGCCGACGAACGCTTCTGACGTCACGTTGTCGACCGATTTCCAGGTGCGCTTGAAGGCCGGAAGTGCATTGCCCCAAATCGCGCGTTTGCACCACCGCTCACCCTTCTCCTTGCCTTCGCTGGTGGCGCACATCGATTTCCACGCGGCGCGAGCGGGCCGGCTGATGTGCTCGGCGGCGCCTTCCCAGCCCTGCTGATGAATCAGGTAGAGATCGCTCATGTCCGGCTTACGGTGGGTGATCCACTCGAACAGGACGCCCTCGGTAATGATCTTGTAGGCGGCGGCGACGGCGTTATCCCGCGGACTGCGAATCTGCCCGAAGCCGAACTTCCCGAACTCATAATAGCTCAGCTGAAACAGCCCGATATAGGACCCGGTGCGTTGATTGGGGTTGAAACCGGATTCGATCTTGGCAACCGCCATCATGAAATTGAAATCGAGACCAAACGCGTCGGCAGCGCGCTTGATTTCTTCGGTCGGCGTTCCCAGCGGAATGTCCCTGAACGCACGCAAGACGATCTCCGCCGGTTTCTCGGCGGGCGGCAGTTCGGACCAGACGTAGTAGGCCAGATGACGGAAATCCCGCGTCGACGCCGCTTTCGGCGCACCGTTGGACGCATCGCGTTCCGGCGGCAGCGATTGGACGACATCCTGTCCCAACGAGGCCAATTTCGGCGCGACGGGTTGATCGACGATCTCGGCTTCGGTGCGTAGCGGTGCCGAACCTGCCGACATCACCGCGCCCGGCTCTGCTCTTTCTTCCCGAAGCGCTGCCGCAAGTCTGGCGGATGCCTCTGCGTAGGCGGCCGGCGTCACCACGTTCGTGGGAGCCGCCATGCTCGCTGCAGCCGGTATGCTCGCTGCCGCTTGCGACATGACATCGGGCACCGTCGCGGCCGGTCTGTTAGCGGCGGCCAGAAAGAGTCCCGCGGATGCGAGAACAGCCACGATGCAGCTGGTCTGCCAGGCCTTCATTGCCCGAAGTCCAATGACGGCTTCTGTAGGAAGGCTGTTCGCATGTTCCTGCGACCTGTGGGTGAGCACTCTTCGTACAATCTTAAGGTTTAAATGTGGTGAACGAGAGCAGGCATTCTGCTTCGCAACCCGATATGTCCCTCTTGGGCCACAAGCGGCTCCTGGCGGAGGACGCTCGTGGGTCGGCCATGGGCGCATATGCTGCCAATGGGATCCGATCTCAGCGGCTTCCGCGCTACACCCCGCAACCGATGCGCCGACAGCCACCGGAACCGTCGGCTACGGGCCAGAAGCGGAAATGATGCGCCAGTGGTTTTAGCGGGCAGCCTATGCGTCGCAGCGAGCTCGGCTACTCAGCGCCGCTCGTTCCGGAAGATGGATCTGAACAACTCAACTGAAGGCCGCACCAGCTGCCATCCTCGCAATCCAAGAATCTTCTTGCAGGCAAGAAACCACCAACGACGTGAATGTTGAACGCTTGGGTCAATACTCAACGCAAGTTCGGCAAGGCGTGCTGAGGTGTCTATCGCTCCTTCGTTGAAGGCAATGCTTGCGCGGACGATCGCGTCAAGTGCCAATTGGCGGGTCAACCAGTTCCTGAGATCGTTTGCCAGCATCGCGGCGCCGCCATTCAGGAAATGTTCGATAGCCGCCTTGCGTTGGAGCAGGTTTAGCTCCGGTGAAGGCTCACTCGACATGTTGACTGAGTGGTATCGATACACGGCCTGGTCCGCACCAATGAATCCGACGTTGCCATGTGCGGCGAGCCGCATCCACATTTCCATGTCGGAGGCGTAGGGCAAGTCTGCTAGATACCCGCCCAGTTTTTTCTGCAGGCTCGTGCGAACCACGACGGTCGGTGACACCACAATACATTGTGCACGACTAAGAGTGATGAACTCGAGTCCGGACAAGATGCGCGTTCGGAGATCCACTTCCGTTCCATAATAGCTTCTGTAGAATGGATGATCCCCGCGCTGGTCTAGAACAACCGCGCCTCCGAAGGTGAAAGCGACAGAAGGGTGATTGTCCATCAGATCGACCGATCTCGACAGGGCACCGGGCAGCAGGTAGTCGTCCGCAGACAGCAGAAGCATATAGTCGGCGCTCGCCCAGGCAATGCCCTCGTTGGCGGTCGCGATGAGACCTTGATTCCAGATGTGCCTGCGGTAATCGACGCGGGGATCGGAGCACCGTAACTCTTGCGCAACTTCCGCGGTATTGTCAGGTGACGCATCATCGATGATGAGCACGCGCAACTCGGGACCGGATTGCGTCAAAACGCTCTCGACGCACTCTCGCAGGAAGTGCCCATACCTGAAGCAGGGAACAACGACGTCTACGGAGCTCATTTTTTGTCGGATTCCACCGACGATCGAGCCTCGATCCATCTGTTCAAGAAAATACTATTGAAAGGGTTCCGGGCCGGCTGGCACCGGCCAGCTCATCCGGTCCAACGCTGCCGATGGCACATCCCCTCCTTGGCAACACGGAGGCCGCAATGGGTCAATCGCGGCGATCCGGCCCGGCTTAGGTTAGGCCCGGTCTACCTCTGACAGCCGACATATCCTCGGTCATGGAATGCCGCAGCGATGGGCCAAAGGCTGACATGCAGAGGCCGACGATCTAAAGGTTCGTTGCGCATGTATGACCCGATGCTTTTTCGAAGACTTCAGGCTCGGCTTGCCTCAAGAACTGAGATCGCCCGGGCGGTCGAAATGACCCGCTCAAGCCGCAGACCTGCGGCGGCAAGCAAAGCGGCAAATTCGCTCTCGGTTCGCTCGACGCCCCCCGTAACGACAAGCATGTTCGCATCGATTAGCTTGATCGTATTTCGTTCGTTTCCCGGGGGAATAATAGTCTCCGCAATTAACACTCGTCCGTGGGGTTTCATTACCTCTCGGCAATTGCGCAGGATGCGTACCGCTTGCTCGTCATTCCAATCGTGAATGACCTTTTTCATGATATAGACGTCCGCACCGGCTGGAACGGCGTTGAAGAAATTGCCGGCCACGAACGAGGTCTGCGGCGGGAAACTTGCCGCATCAGCCCGCGCTGCCTCAACCCCCGCCGGTAGGTCAAACAATATGCCGGAAAGGTGAGGGTGTCTCTTTAGGATCTCCGAAAGCAGCTGTCCATGGCCGCCGCCGACATCGACAATCTGAGAAAACGCACCAAAATCACACGCCTCTGCTACAGCTTCATTGGCGCCTTGGCTAAGCGCGATCATCGCCTGCTGGAATAGCGAAGCCGCGTCCGGATGGTCCGCCAGCCAATCGAACCTTGGCTTTCCAAATACGGTTTCGAACGTCGGCAAACCCGTTTGCACTGAATGAGTGAGCTGAGCGAAGGCGAGATAGGGCTCCCTGTTCATCATTCGGATCAGGTCGCGGGGACTTGAGGGCGCGTCGGAAAGCAAGGCTGCGCCCAATTCGGTGAGTTGGAAACGGCGGGCCGAGGTTTCGCTAAAGACCCCCTCGGCGGCGAGAAGCCGCATAATCCTATAGAGCGCATCGCAGTGACAATGCGTTTCCTCCGCCAGATCGTCGACGCTCCGCTCTCCGGCGACCAAGCGATCCGCAACGTTGAGATCTGTCGCAACGCGCAAGGCTTGGGAGACCATGAAGCCAAGGCCCAGGTGAATGAGTTGTTGAGAAGGACTATACATAGCTTTCCTTTCAAACAGCCGCCGCCTCACGGCGCCCGTGGTCTCAATATCACGACCTGAAGTGCCGGTAAGGGATGATAATTTAGCCGAGGGTGCAGTGTTTGTCGTTCGATGTAGACATCCCGCTCAGGTCGATGTCCGGTTCGGGTCAATAATCGACTCGGGTAATCCTCTATCGGGCAGAGATCACCTAGGCTGGATCGTCGTCCTGAGTGCGCGGCGGCTTCTTTTTCGCTACGGGCAATGGGCGTCTGATATGTCCAAATCTGGCGTTAGGATCAGTAAATGTCCCCGGAATCGGCTTCTGGTCGCATTCGCCCAATTTGAACCTGATGCAATTCAGTTGCTGACGAAAAGCGCAGGTGCATGTGCATGGTCAAAACTTCTTCTTACCTTTCGACATCTGGTCTCGCGCTGCGGATGTGTGACTTATGTGGTTGCGTAAGGTGGTTATCCACCTCTCGACCGAGAGCGCTTTGGGTCAAGCCTAACGAAGTCGACCACCGTCGCGGACGTTCGGTCCGCCTTTGGGAGACCAGGTGGTTCACGACCTCAGGGTCTCGGACCATCGCCTTTCAGCCTACAATGCCATCCCGACAATCCAGGCACGGGCACATGCCCGTCGCCGCAATCGGGCTGGGCTGCGAAAAGAAGAATTTCTGCGACAATCAGTGCCATCAAAGCCAAAGACCACAAGGCACGCACATCCGAATCCCGCTAAATGTTGGTTTGCACAACCTATACGCGACGCCAGATCTCGTAAAGGCTAACCGCTTCCATTCTAAATGTATCGATCGACTGACGCAGGCATTTCCAAGCGAACTGGAGGCGATGATCACGAAGAGTCCGCTTCGGGTCAATCGCACCATTTTCGGCCCGGACTTGAGATGTCCGCTTGTATCCCGACAGCGGCGGACTAGCAGACATCTTTCAACCGCCGCTTAGGGCCACAAGGAGACGTGTTGCCGACTTTGTGTCCCTCCGTGACGCGGAAGAATGGGTGAATTGGAAGCAGGGCGTTCCGAAGCTCAACCCTTATGCCATTGAATAGGCCAAGAGGGCCGACTTCCGCTCCGGGTCAAAGGCTGCCTTGACCGGTCATAACTTTGGCGGTTCAACGCCCGACAGCTGACCTCGCGGCGCCCGAGCTGTGGTCTAACACGGGCCATAAAGCGGAGCTTACGAAACCGCGCGTAAGCCACCGAACGCTTCCCCACAAGCGACGAGATGAATTGCGAACTCGATAGCCTCGCGACTGCGCGCTGATTCCGCAATCGCAAAATTCTCAGAATGCTCTTTTCGTCCCGTTAACCTACTTGGAGCCGGTTGAGGAACGGGCCGACAAATCATCGCTTCCTCCTGGACAAGAATCTTGTTGCAGGCGTCCCTTTGCGGGCGCCGGGAATTCATGGAGGCGTGTATGCGAATGAAGCTTTTCTATGCGGCCACGCTCTGCGTTGCATTGTCCGCAGCAGCACCACTCGTGCAAGCCCAGGTGGGCGCGGGTGTTGGCGCCGGTGTTGGAGGTGTCGGTGCAGGTGCTGGTGCGGGAGTGGGTAGCGGTGGCGTCGGCGCCGGTGTTGGTGCCGGGGTTGGCGGCGTTGGCGCGGGTGCCGGCGCCGGAGTGGGCGATGGTGGCGTGGGTGCCGGCGTTGGCGCCGGAGTTGGTGGTGTCGGCGCGGGTGCTGGCGTCGGAGTGGGCAGTGCTGGCGTCGGTGCTGGAGCGGGCGCCGGAGTTGGCGGAATTGGCGCTACGGGGGGCCTGGGTGTCGGCGGAGGCGCGGCGGGAGCTGGCGCAGGTGCGAGTGTTGCAGGAGTTGGTGGGGCAGGCGCGGGAGTTGGTGTCGGTTCTGGCAGCGTAGGTACTGGGGGGATCGGCACCGGCGGGCTTGGCACTGTTGGCATTGGTCCTGGTGCCGCGGGAGCCGTGGGCACTTCAAATAGTGGCGTTGCCAATGCAAACAACAGCTCTGGATTGGCAGGCCTCAATCCTGCCAACGTCGGCACAGCCTTCGCGACATTGGAGGTCGCAGAGCAGCAGCGGGTGTTGCGGCGCTGTGCAGCTGTCCTGAAACAGCCGGGTCACTACGACCGAGAAACACGGGCCGTTTGCCGTGTGATAGCCGCTAAATAGGTAAAGATCGTCTTGTCTTTTTCGAGAGCGGAATCGACGGATAGACAAATAGGAAGAAGGCTCGGCAGGAGAACGCCGAGCCTTATCTTCAGGCCGAGCTATCGGTCTCACTGCAAGCTGACTTCGCTCCCAACTCCTTGGAGAACAAGACCCAGTCTCCGCGAGCACGCCAAAGCTTGGTGATAATAAGTCATGCGTTCGCCGGCTCTCGCGCGTCCCCACGCGCGGGGATTTACCAGCGATCCGAAATCGCTCGAGGGCGAGGATCATATGTCCTACCTCAATCAAGGACTGCAGACGGCGGAAAACAGGATCCTGGCCGAGAGTTTCTTTCGGCTCAAGGCCCGGATAGAAGATTCCAGGCCGGGACCTGATGGACAGTAAGGACGACAAGTTCGGGGAATGCCACGCCATTGGCGACCGCTCGCTACCTTCCGCTTCGGGCCGAAACACGAAGAACTGAAGTTCAGCAAATCTCGTCCGCTCTGCCGCAACGAGCGGACCTCCGTGGCCGACGCGCATCTTCGCCGATGGGCCACAAGGAGACGTGTTGCCGACTTTGTGTCCCTCCGTGACGCGGAAGAATGGGTGAATTGGAAGCAGGGCGTTCCGAAGCTCAACCCTTATGCCATTGAATAGGCCAAGAGGGCCGACTTCCGCTCCGGGTCAAAAGCGGTCCTCGGAGGGCGACGCTCGGGAGGACGGCTACGGGCCAAAGCCGGACATATGTCCGACGAGAGCGAGCCAAACCGGCGCCGATATGAAGCCTAGGGCGCCGGCACGCCGAACGACTTGAGTCCGTCCATTGCATTCGCGTTCTTTGGATCAATCGCCAGCGCCGCCTTGAAGTCGGCAACCGCTTCATTGCTCTTGCCAAGGCTCTGGTAAGCTGTACCGCGCCACGCCAGCGCAGCGCTCGATCGCGGCATGACCCTCAACACCGCGTCGAAATCGGCGATCGCGTCTTGATAGTGACCGAGACGCAACGACGCGTAGCCGCGTCCAAGATTGGAGTCGGCAGCTTCGCGCTGGATATAGCCGCGAGCGAGAGCCAGAGCCTTGTCATAGTCGGTCTTGGCCTCCTTGAACTTGCCGAGACGGTTGTAGGCACTTCCGCGCTCGCGATAATAGCGCCCGGCTTGAGGGGTCCATCGTATCGCTTCGCTGTACCGTTCGGCCGATTTTTCATGCTGCCCGAGCTTTGCATAGACTTCGCCTTCGCCGAACGGGAAGGTGCCGTCGCTAGGAACAAGTTCCCCACCCTTGCGGAAATCGGCTAGCGCATCGTCGTAACGTCCGCGCCTGATAAGATAGAAGCCGCGCTTGGCATAGAAGGAGGGATCAAGCGGCTCGATCTGCAAGGACGCGTTGTAGTCGGCCTCAGCGCGGTCGTACTGTTTCAAATTCTCATAGGCGAAGGCCCGCTGGCGCAGCAGGGCGCGGCGAGCGTCGGCGCGATACGAGCTCTCCTCCAATCCTTGAGTGTAAAGGTCAACCGCACGCTGGTAGTCATGTGAGCGCTCGGCCTGACTGGCGCGCTTGTTAAGGGCCGTCAGCGAATCGTCAGTCGTCAGGACCTCGTCGCTAGGCGGAGGTCCATTCAAGAGGCTTGCGAGTTGCCACTGATGCCAAAAATGCAGGGCAGTACGCAGAATGCCCGCAGATATCACCATCATGAGAATGAACGCAGCGATGACAATGATCCAGCGGCGGGGCGTCATGGCGGAAAAGTCTAATCGCGACCGGTAAACAAGCAAGCGACACTTTCGGGTTGATTAACGATGAATCCCCAAAGCGGGGACACTCAATGAATGCGCAAGCCCCTAGGAAATTACGCTTTCGCTCGTGTGCCGGTAAAGAAGAGCATGATACAGGGCGATGCGGATGTCCGCTTCGGGTCAAAAGCTGACGCTAGGCAGGCAGCGCGGCAAGGTCAGCTTTGGACCAGAAGCAGACAAAGTCACGACCATCTATTTGCCGCATCCACGACCGTTTCTGGCCAGCTTGATCACGAAACGAATACCTTCAACGTCGAGTGACGGAGCGGACGCGAGCATCATTCTGTCGACGTCGCGCCGTGCGGGCAGCCAGTCTTCCCCACCCGATCAGCGCACAAAACACGATGGCGGCAGCCATCGTGGTGTGACCACTGAACATCACGAGGCCCACGCTCCAGCTCTTTGCGGCCACGAGGATGCCGAGCGCCAGCAGCAGCACCCCTGCACCGGCAGCCCGAAGTCCATAGGTCGTCACCCGCGGCAGCGCCTTGCCGAAAATATCGCGCTGCTGGCGGTGCGTGGCGAAAGCCAGCGCAGCAAAGCCCGCCAGACACAGCCCAAGGGCAAGCAGATGGATCATTCTGCCGCACCGCTTGAAGCAATGGTGACCGGCACCTGCGGCATGCGCTTCGATTGCACAATGGATCGGTTCCGGGCGGTGCGAACAGCCAGAACAACATGGAGCAATGCGAGTGCAGCACGTCACGTCGATGCCGGCGAACCCCCAGTCGCCTTGCGCCAGGCTGTGCCACAGCGGCCGCTGCGTCGTCAGCGCGTTGAGGACGGGCAAGAGGGCGCTTGTGGCGAACCTGCAAGCCAAGCCGGAGAAATTCGGGCGCGGCGCGGTGAGCTCAAGCTATCGATACGGAGCAGCAGGACGGGTTCGTCTCATCCACGTTCCGCGATGGTGGCATCATACGCCTGTTTTGCCCGACGATCAAGCGAATTTCGCAAAAACAGAAAATTGACCGTTTCCCCGGGCCGATCATGCCTCGATTTGCGGTCGATGTTCGCGCCGATCTCATCGCGCTCGTAAGCCGTTGATCTTGCTACCCCCGGCTACTGTGCATGGGGTTGTTTTCGAACTTCCGTTTTGACGACGCGAAGACGCCACACCAAACCGTGCCAGATCCGGCTCACGCCCGCTACTTCATCACCCGCAGGCCCTTGGTCGTGAACCGCTGCGTCCTGCCGCCGGGCCGCATTGGCCGCTTGGTGCCGGCGGCCTTGCCGGTGCCGGGCGGCTGATGTGCTGGCACGAGCTGATGCGGCTGCGAGCCGATCAGGTCGCGGCGGCCCATCTCGATCAAGGCTTCGCGCAGCAGCGGCCAATTGTCGGGGTCGTGGTAGCGCAGGAACGCCTTGTGCAGGCGGCGCTGGCGCAGGCCCTTGATCGCCTCGACCTTGTCGCTGCCGCCGTGGCGCACGCCGCGCAAGGGGTTGACGCCGGTGTGGTACATCGCAGTCGCGGTCGCCATCGGCGAGGGCAGGAAGGTCTGCACCTGGTCGGCGCGGTAGCGGTTCTTCTTCAGCCACAGCGCGAGGTTCATCATGTCCTCGTCGGTCGTGCCCGGATGCGCCGCGATGAAATAGGGGATCAGGTAATATTTCTTGCCGGCGCGTTCGGCCGCCTCGTCGAACATGCGCTTGAACTTGTTGTAGGCGCCGATGCCCGGCTTCATCATCTTGTCGAGCGGGCCGCGCTCGGTATGTTCAGGGGCGATCTTCAGGTAACCGCCGACGTGATGGGTGACGAGCTCCTTGATGTATTCGGGGCTCTCGACGGCGAGGTCGTAGCGCACGCCGGAGGCGACCATCACCTTCTTGATGCCTTTGGTCTCGCGCACCTTGCGATAAAGCCGGATCAGATCGTCATGCGAGGTGTTGAGGTTCGGGCAGATCTCGGGGAAGACGCAGGAGGGACGGCGGCATGCCGCCTCGACCTTCGGGTCCTTGCACGCCATCCGGTACATGTTGGCGGTGGGGCCGCCGATGTCGGAGATGACGCCGGTGAAGCCCGGCGTCTTGTCGCGGATACGCTCGATCTCGCGCAGGATCGAGCCTTCCGAGCGGTTCTGGATGATGCGGCCCTCATGCTCGGTGATCGAGCAGAAGGTGCAGCCGCCGAAGCAGCCGCGCATGATCGTCACCGAGAACTTGATCATCTCCCAGGCGGGGATGCGTGCATCGCCATAGGACGGGTGCGGCGCGCGCGCGTAAGGCAGGTCGTAGACCGCGTCCATCTCTTCCGTGCTGAGCGGGATCGGCGGCGGGTTGAGCCAGAGGTCGCGGTCGCCGTGGCGCTGCACCAGCGGCCGCGCATTGCCGGGATTGCTCTCCCGGTGCAGCACGCGCGAGGCGCGCGCATAGGCTTCCTTGTCCTGCTCGACCTGCTCCAGCGCCGGCAGGCGGATCACTGTAGCGCCCTTCTGGCGCGATGCGCCCTCGTCGGCGGACTCGAGATCGTCGGCGTGCAGCTCGGTGTAATCGTCCGGGACCTTGCGGAACAGCGCCACGCCCCTGATGTCGTCGAGCTCGCGCGGCGCTTCGCCGGCCGCGAGCCGGTGCGCCACTTCGACCACGGCACGCTCGGCGTTGCCGTAGAGCAGCAAGTCCGCCTTGGCATCGGCCAGCACCGAGCGGCGCACCTTGTCGGACCAGTAATCGTAATGCGCGATCCGGCGCAGCGAGGCCTCGATGCCGCCGAGCACGATCGGCACATCCTTGAACGCCTCGCGGCAGCGCTGGGCGTAGACGATCGTGCAGCGGTCCGGCCGCTTGCCGCCCTCGCCGCCCGCCGTATAGGCATCGTCGCTGCGGATGCGGCGGTCCGCGGTGTAGCGGTTCACCATGGAATCCATGTTGCCGCCGGTGACGCCGAAGAACACTCTTGGCTTGCCGAGCGCCTTGAACGGCTCCGCCGAATGCCAGTCCGGCTGCGCGATGATGCCGACCCGAAACCCTTGCGCCTCCAGCAGCCGGCCGATGATCGCCATGCCGAAGCTCGGATGGTCGACATAGGCATCCCCGGTCACCAGCACGATGTCGCAGGCGTCCCAGCCGAGCGCGTTCATCTCGGCGCGGCTCATCGGGAGGAACGGCGCCGGCTTGCGCGGGCGCGCCTGGGCCATCAGCGGCTTTTCGGCGGTGGTCATCTGGGTGTCCATGGCGCCTACGCATAGGGCTCCGAGGCCATGAATTCAACCGACGGGCGCGTGAAAGATCAGGTTCCGCGGGACATCGCCTTTCCCTCAGGATGGCGAGGAAAACGCCTGCTCGATCCGCGCCGCGAAGGAGATCAGGCGCTCCTCGCTATGCGGTGGGCCGACGACCTGCAAGGAGACCGGCATGCCGGCCCCATCGCGGCCGGCGGGCACCGCCAGCGCAGGGCAGCCGAGGATCGACCAGACATAGGTGATCATGATCCAGTCTATGTAGATCTTCGATGCGGTCCCCTCGATCTCGGTCGGCCACATGATCTCGACCGGAAAGGGCGCGACCTGCGCGGTCGGGCAGATCAGGATGTCGAACTCCCTGAAGAAGGTCTGCATGCGCCGATAGATCGCCGCCCGCTGCTCCATCGCGGCCGCGATGTCTCTCGCGGACAGGCTTTCGCCATGGGCGATGTCGCCGGCGACCTCAGGCGTGAAGCGTTCGCGCGATTGCGGCCAAAGCCTGCCCCAGGTGGCGAGATAGGCGAGACCACGCAGCGCGCGGATCACGCGCGGCAGCCCGGCGAGATCAGGGGCGGTCTCGCTCATCCTGCAGCCGGCGGGTTGAAGCCGGTCGATCGCGCCGCGGAAGGCGGAACGGATGTCGTGATCGACCGGCAGCAGGCCGAGATCCTCGGACACCGCTATTCGCTCCGCCCATCCGGGTCGTGCGGCGGCGTTGCGGAACGATGCGGGATGCTTGCGCGACAACAGATCGGGCGGATGGAAGCCGGCCATCGCATCCAGCATCAAGGCAAGATCGGGAATCGTCCGCGCCATCGGTCCCTCGACGAAAACGGTGTCGAACGGATCGGAGAGCGGCTTTCTCGGCACGAGGCCCGGTGTGGGCCTCAGCCCCGCAACACCGCAAAATGCGGCCGGCGTGCGCAGGCTGCCGCCGACATCGTTGCCATGGGCGAGATAGACCTGATGCGCGGCCAGCGCCGCTGCCGATCCGCCGGAGGAGCCGCCCGCGGTCAGCGCAGGAAAGAACGGATTGCGCGTCGCGCCGAACAGCGCGTTGGTGGTGTTGGCGCCGCCGAGCTCCGACAGATTGCTCTTGCCCACGACGATGGCGCCATTGCGCTGGAGACGATCGATCGCGGGAGTCGATATCTCGGGGGCGCCGCGGGCCGTCAGCGCGCTGCCGCCGCTGGTCGGCACGCCTGCGACATCGGTGTTGTCCTTGACCGCGAGCGGAAGTCCGCAGAGCAGGGGCCAGTCCTCACCGGCCGCCTTTTTCTCCATAAGCCGCCGTGCTTCACCCCGTGCGGCCTCGAAGCAGCGAACCGGAATCGCGTTGATTCCCGCATCCGTCGCTTCGATCCTGTCGATCGCGGCATCGACCACGTCGAGCGGCGACAGATGGCCTTTGCGAATCTCGGCAATGGCGTCGACGGCGGACAGCGCAAGAATGCCGGTGGAAGGCGCAAGGCCGGGCGCATCACTCATCTCTATGTCCGGATCGCGGCGGTGGACCCGCGCACCACCAGCGCCGGCTGAAGCTGGATCGATCTCGCCTCTCCCTCGACGCCGGAACGTCCCTCCGAAACTCGCGACAGCAGGGTCGAGACCGTGGTTTGGGCAATCGCCTCGGATGGCTGCGTCACGATGGTCATGCCCGGCCGCACCAAGCCGGCCCACGGAGGCTCGTCGACCGCGATGACGGAGAGGTCGTCGGGAATCGAGAGACCGCGCTCGGCAATGGCGCGAAGCAGTCCGAGCGACAGATGATTGTTGGTGGCGAAGATCGCGGTCGGTCGCTGCGCATGCCGCAGGAGCCGCATTGCGGCGGCATGGCCGGCGGCCTCGGAGAAATTGTCCTTCTCGATCAGCCGTTCGTCGAGGGTGGTGCCGCGCGAGGCCAGGCCGCTTCGGAGGCCATCGAGGCGGTGGCGCGCGATCTGATGCTCGGGCGATCCCATGATCACGGCGATGCGGCGATGGCCGAGATCGTCGAGATGTTCGGCCGCGAGCCGTCCCAGCGCAACGTTGTCGGTCGTGACGGAGTCGAGGTCGAGCCCCTCGATGCGTCGGTCCACCAGAATGCCCGGCATCGGCAAGTCCGCCAGCGCGGCCTGGCGTCCGCTCCAGCCGCGCCGGGTCGGGATGACGATGACGCCGTCGGCGCGCTGCGACAGCAGCATGGCAAGATGCCGCTCTTCGCGCCCGGGGTCTTCGGCACTGTTGCAGAGAATGACGGAATAGCCCGCGGCGCTCGACAGCCACTCGATGCTTTCGACGAGCTTCAGGAAGTAGGGATTGGCGAGATCCGCCACGAGCAGCCCGAGGATGCGCGTGGCGCCGCTGCGCAGGCTGCGGGCGCTGGCATGCGGTGCATAGCCGAGCTTGCGTGCTGCCGCATTGACGCGCGCCTGGAGGAGCTCGCTGACCTTGCCCGACCGGTTGAGCGTCTTCGACACGGTGGCCACGGAGACACCGGCGAGCCGGGCGACCTCGTGGATAGTGGGCAATGGCCCTGCCGGCATCAACCATTCTCCTGTTAAACGTTTTTGTATTGGTTGAATTGACTGGAGGCAAGCCAAAAGAGCATGACAAGTGTACAATACCGTTGCGATAGACCAGCTTCCGTGCTTCATTAGAAAAACGTTTAACTAAGACCAGGGAGGCAATGGTGCGTGGGCTGGATGGCGTCCGGCGATCGCCGGTCTGCATTTGCAGGCGCTCGGCATGACCGGCTATGTGGTCGGTCGGCTGTTCGCGGCCATCCCCGTGCTGCTCGCCGTCGCGGTATTCGTCTTTCTGCTGCTCAGCCTCGTGCCGGGTGATCCCGCCGTGCTGATCGCCGGTGACTTCGCCTCGCCGCCACAGGTGGAGGCGGTGCGCCAGGCGCTCGGACTCAATCTGCCGCTGCTGCCGCGTTTCCTCGCATGGGCCGGCCGCATCCTGAGCGGCGATTTCGGCCTGTCGCTGTTCAGCCGCATCCCGGTCTCGCAGCTCGTCGCCCAGCGGATCGAGCCGACGCTGCTTCTCTCTCTCATGACGATCACGATCGCGGTCGTCGTCGCCGTGCCGCTCGGCCTCGTCGCCGCCTATCGTCCGAGGGGGCTCGTCGCGCGCCTGACCATGGCGGGGGCGGTGCTCGGCTTCTCATTGCCGGTCTTCGTCGTCGCTTTCGCGCTTGTCTATACGCTCGCACTCGGCCTGCACTGGTTTCCGGTGCAGGGCTATAAGCCGCTGTCGCAGGGCGTGCTGGCCTGCCTGCATTCGCTCGTGCTGCCCGCGATCTCGCTGAGCTTCCTCTATATCGCCTTGATCGCGAGGGTGACGCGCGCTGCGGTGCTGGAGGTGCTGCGCGAAGATTATGTCCGCACCGCCCATGCCAAGGGGCTCGCGGCCCGCAAAATCATCGTACGGCACGTGCTCAGCAATGCCGCAGTCCCGATCATCACGGTCGTCGGCATCGGATTTGCCGCGCTGCTTGGCGGCGTCGTCGTTACCGAGACCGTGTTTTCCATTCCCGGCCTCGGCCGGCTGACCGCAGACTCCATTCTCCGGCGCGACTATCCGGTGGTGCAAGCCCTGATCCTGCTGTTCGCCTTCGTCTATGTCGTCGTCAATCTCGTGGTCGACATTCTCTACGCTGTCGTCGATCCGCGGATCCGGTACTGATGCAGGACGAGCCGATGGCGATGACCCACGCAGCTGAAGGGCTCGATGCGCCGGACATCGGTGTCAACCGGTTTGCGCAGATCGCGAGCCTGCCGGTTCGCCAGCCCATACTGGCTCTGAGTTGCGTTCTGCTGCTCGCCTTTGGCGTGACGGCCGTCGTGAGCCCGTGGATCACCGCGGATCCCGCTGCGCTGGACCCGCTGAACCGGCTTCAGCCGCCGTCGCCGGCGGAGCCCTTCGGCACCGATCAAGTCGGACGTTCCGTGTTTGCCCGCGCGCTGGTGGGAACGCGGGTTTCGCTGTCGGTCGGCATTGCCGTTGCGGTTCTCACCACGCTGATCGGCGTGTGCATCGGTGTCATCGCCGGTTATTTCCGCAGCGTCGACAAGATCGTAATGCGCGCGATGGATGCGGTGATGGCGATCCCCGCGATCCTGCTCGCGATCGCACTCGTGGCGCTGATTGGCGCTTCGCCCATCGTGATCGTCACGGCGATCAGCCTCCCGGAAATTCCCCGCATGGCGCGCGTGGTGCGCGCCAGCGTTCTCAGCTTGCGCGAACGCGTCTATGTCGAGGCCGCCATCACTTGTGGCGGGCGTCCCGTGACCATCCTGCATCGTCACATCCTGCCCGGCGCTGCCGGGCCGATCATGGTGCAGTCGACCTACGTCTTTGCCTCCGCGATGATCCTGGAATCGATCCTGTCGTTTCTCGGTGCAGGCACGCCGCCCGACGTGCCGAGCTGGGGCAACATGATGTCGGAGGGACGGCAGTTCGTGCAGATCGCGCCGTGGATTCTCGGCTTCCCAGCCTTGATGCTGGCGATGACGGTGCTCGCCGCCAACCTGCTCGGCGATGCGCTTCGCGACCTGCTCGATCCGAGCTTTGCGGGAGGCGAGATGCGATGAGTACGCCGCTGCTCTCCGTCGAGAACCTCTCCATTACACTCAACAGGCGAGGCACCCCGGTGCCGCTCGTCCGCAACGTCTCGTTTGCGATCGATCGGGGTGAAACGCTGTGCCTCGTCGGCGAGAGCGGCTGCGGCAAGAGCCTGACCGCGCTCTCCATCATCGGCCTGCTCAACCGAAGCGTCATGCAGGTCGCTTCCGGTCGCATCCTCTTCGAGGGGCGCGATCTCGTCACGCTCGGGGCCGAGGAACTGCGCAAGCTCCGGGGCGACCGTCTCGCGATGGTGTTTCAGGAGCCGATGACGTCGCTCAATCCGCTGCTGCGGGTCGGCGAGCAGATCGCGGAGGTGATCGTCGAGCATCGTGGCGTGTCCGAGGCGGACGCGCGGCGGCAGGCGGTCGGATTGCTCGATCTCGTCCGCATTCCGGATGCGCGGCGACGGGCCTCCGAATTTCCGCACCAGCTTTCCGGTGGCATGCGGCAGCGCGTGATGATCGCGATGGCGCTCGCCCTGCGCCCTGCATTGCTGATCGCCGACGAGCCGACCACCGCGCTCGACGTCACCATCCAGGCCCAGGTCTTGACCCTGATCGACGATCTGCGTCGCGAGTTCGGCACGTCCGTGCTCCTGATCACGCACGATCTCGGGGTGGTCGCGGAAATGGCCGACCGGGTCGTCGTGCTCTACGCCGGCAGCATCGTCGAGCAGGCCGGCGTCAACGGCATCTTCGATGCCGCGGCCCATCCCTATACGCGCGGCCTGCTTGGGGCGATCGGCCAGCTCAACAGCGGCATCCGCGATCGTCTCGTCGAGATTCCCGGCAGCGTGCCGAGCCCGGTCTCGCTCGGCACCGGCTGCGCCTTTCGCCAGCGCTGCGGCGCGGCGATGCCGGTGTGTCACTCGGAGCCGCCGTTGTTGTCGGGCGCTGACGAGCACCTGACGGCATGCTGGCTGGGCAAGGCCGGCGCGATGGTGCCGGCATGAGCGCCGTCCTCGAGGTCTCAGGTCTGACCCAGATCTTCACCTCACGGCAGGGGCCGTTCGGATTGTTCGGCCGGCGCGATCTTCGCGCCGTCGACGACGTCAGCTTCGTCGTCGCGCGCGGACGTACCTTCTGCCTCGTTGGTGAAAGCGGCTGCGGCAAGACCACGATCGGCCGCATGGTCGTGCGCCTGTTGCGGCCGACGGCCGGCTCGGTCCACATCAATGGCGAGGACTTCGGCAATCTCTCCGGCGAGACGCTGCGCAGGAAGCGCCAGCAGGTGCAGATGGTGTTCCAGGATCCCTTCGCCTGCCTCAACTCGCGCATGACCGCGGCGGAGATCGTCGAAGAGCCCTTGCAGAATTTCGGCATCGGCGATGCGGTGTCGCGACGGCGGAAGGTCGCGCGTCTGTTCGACCAGGTCGGACTGCCCCAACATTTTCGCGCACGTCTGCCGCATCATCTGTCGGGCGGACAGCGGCAGCGCCTCGGCATCGCGCGGGCGCTCGCCGCGGATCCCGCGCTGATCGTCGCGGACGAGGCGGTCGCGGCGCTGGACGTGTCGATCCGCTCCCAGATCCTGAATCTCCTAAAGGATGTCCAGCGCGAGATCGGGATCTCCTATCTGTTCATCTCGCATGATCTCGCCGTGGTGCGCTATCTCGCGGACGACGTGGCGGTGATGTATCTCGGCGCCATCGTCGAGCAGGGGCCGGCGAAAGCCGTGTTCGCTGCACCGGTGCATCCGTATACGCGGGCGTTGATCGATTCCGTCCCTGCGGTCCACCCGCGCAACCGGCGCCGCCGCGCGGCTCTCGAAGGCGAGGTGCCGAGTGCCGCTTCGCTGCCGTCCGGATGCCGCTTTCGCACGCGCTGTCCGTTCGCGACGGACATTTGCGCGCAAGCGGCGCCGGCGATGACTGAAGTCACGCCCGGCCATGCCGTCGCCTGTCATCACGCAGGATCGCTGCCACGCTTCGACGCGCCGGGTCCGGGCCGGGCCGTAGCCCCCGACGCAGTTGCCTAGAAACAGAAAACGGGAGGAGTACCAAATGAGATCGCCGAACGGAACATTTGCGGTCATGATGGCGGCAGGTTGGCTGGGTGCAATATCGCCTGCCGTTGCGGAGACGGTGCTCAAGATCCGCCCCTTTGGCGATCTCAAGCAGATCGATCCCGTGATCACGTCCGACTATATGGTTCGTAACCACGGCTATATGGTGTACGACACGCTGTTCTCGCTGGACGAGAAGCTCGTCGCGCAACCGCAAATGCTGGAGTCCTTCGCGGTCAGCGGCGATCAACTCACCTATTCCTTCACGCTGCGCGGCGGCCTGACTTTCAGCAACGCGCAGCCGGTCACCGCCGAAGACGCGGTCGTTTCGCTGAAGCGCTGGTGGCAGCGTGACGGCCTTGGGCAACAGCTTGCCTCCGTCAGCGACAGCCTGACCGTTAAGGACGAAAAAACCTTCGAGCTGAAGCTCAAACGTCCTTGGGGGCTGGTGATCGACGCGCTCTCCAAGCCGAGCTCCAATGTGCCCTTCATCATGCCGAAGGGGATCGCTGCGACGCCGGCGGACACCGCCATCACGGATGCGACCGGCTCGGGTCCCTTCATCATGAAGAAGGACGAGTGGGTTCCGGGCTCCAAGGTCGTTTACGTCAAGAGCCCGTCCTACAAGTCGCGCGCGGAGCCGGCGAGCGGGCTTGCCGGCGGCAAGCTCGCCAAGGTCGACCGGGTCGAATGGCATTACATCCCGGATGCGCAGACCGCGCTCAATGCACTCCAGGCCGGCGAGATCGACATTTTCGAGGAGGTGCCGCCGGACTTCCTGCCGACGCTTGCCGGCAATCCCGACATCAAGACGATGCCGCAGGACACGCTCGGCATGCAGATGGTGTTCCGCATGAACATTTCGGTCCCGCCGTTCAACAATCCAAAGGTCCGGCAGGCGATCAGCTACATGATCGACCAGGACAAGTTCGCGCGAGCCTATGTCAGCGACCCCAAGCTCTACAAGAGCTGCCCGAGCTTCTACATGTGCTCATCACCCTATTTCACGGCTGCCGGCTGGACCAAGCCCGATATCGAAAAGGCCAAGAAGCTGATCGCCGACAGCGGTTATGACGGCACGCCCGTCGTGGTGCTGCATGCCACCGAAAGCGGGCCGACGAATACGTTCAGCCTCGTCGCCGAGCAGATGATGCGCCAGATCGGCCTCAAGGTCGAGCCGCAGGCGATGGACTGGGGCACGCTGGTTGGACGCCGCGCGTCCAAGGAAACCGTCGACAAGGGCGGCTGGTCGCTGTTCATGTCGGGACCGACGGGCGCCGACATGTTCGAGCCGGTCGGCCACCTTGGGCTGCGCGCAAACTGCGACAAGGCCTGGTTCGGCTGGCCTTGCGACGAGCAGATCGAAAAGCTGCGCAACGAATTCGCGTTGGCGACAGATCCCGAGCAGAAAAAGAAGATCGCAGCCGACCTCCAGCTCCGCGCCGTCGACTATGTGCCGTATTGGCCTGCTGCACAGCTCTATCTGGTGCGGGCGGTACGCAGCAACGTTGACGGCCTCGTAAAGGGAGCGGTCCCGGTCTACTGGAACATCACCAAGAAGTAGTGCGATCCGGCACGGCGCCGGAGGAACCAATCGCTCCCAGCAACATTCAAATTGAGGGTTCGACGCGGGCCCGGGTTGCGCGCGCCTCCATCGTCTCGGCGTCCGTGACGTCGCCTCTGGCGATGGGGGAATCGTGGGTACGGTCATAGAGAACTTGCTGATGCGGAAGCAGAAGCTGGTGGAACAGCTCGAACAGGCGCCATCGGTGGAGGATCGCGACCGAATCGAGCACCAGCTCGAGCAAATCAACACCGCGCTCGATTTTCTCGACAGGCCGGGATCGAAGGAGGAGCGGTAGAGGCGCTCAATCCACCTTCAACGCCCTAGCATAGACCATTCCCGAATTCGTGATGTGCGTCGTCATCAGGCCTTCGAAGGCGGCGAACTCGCCGCGCGCGAACAGATCGAGCAGCTTGCGGTGCTCGTCGAAGGACGTGCGGGTGCGCACGTCGATCGGCGAGGTCAGATTGGTGCGCAGCGCGGCGACGCGGCCGGAGACGAGCTGATAGGATTCGGCGAGATAGCGGTTGCCGCAATGGGCGAACAGCGCCTCGTGAAAAGCGGTGTCGGCGCGGCCATAGGCGATGTTGTCCTTTGCCGCGACGGCCGGCTCCATCGCCGCGATCGCCGCGCTCATGGACGCAATCGCGCCGTCGCGGTCATTGCGGAAGGCGAGCTCGGCGGCCTTGGGCTCGAGCGCAATGCGGAAGGTGCAGAGCGCATGGATGTCGTCCGCACTCGGCGTGAAGACGAAGCTGCCGACCTGGGGTCGGATCACCACGAGTCCCTGCGCCTGCAGCTGGCCCATGGCCTCGCGCACCGGTGTGCGGCTGACGCCGAAGGAATTGGCCACCATCTCCTCGGAGATGGCAGCGCCTAACGCGAACTCGCCGTCGATGATGGCCTGGCGCAGCCGCAGCATCACCCGCTGCGACAGCGATTTCGGCGTATCGAGCTTGAGCGATCGCATGGTGCGTTCAGATCACCTTGCCGGGATTGAGCAGGTGATCGGGGTCGAGCGCCGCCTTGAGCGTGCGCATCAGCGCGATCTCGGCCTCGCCCCTCGCATGGCCCAGCCATTGCTTCTTCAAGGTGCCGATGCCGTGCTCGGCGGAGACGCTGCCGCCGAGCTCGCGGACCAGACCGTAGATGATCGCGTCCATCTCCTCCTTCGGCTGTTGCGCGACGGAAAGGCCGGTGACCCAGGAGACGAGATGCAGATTGCCGTCGCCGATATGGCCGTAATAGACGCTCTCGCAGCCCTCGATGCCGGTCGCGAGCGCCGTCTTGCAGCGCGTGACGAACTCGTTCATGCGTGCCACGGCAAGGCCGATATCGTAGGAGATGTGCGGCCCCAGCACCTGGCCGAACTCGGCGCAGATGTCGCGCACGCGCCAGAAGGCCTGCGTCTGCGCCAGCGATTGCGCCACCGCGGCATCCGCCAGCAGCCCGCGCTCCATCAGCTCCTCGAGCCAGCTCTCAAAGCGCGGCGCATCGATGCTCTCGTCGGTGCCCTGCGCTTCCACCAGCACGTAGAGACCGTGGCCTGGGGCGACCGGGGGCTTCACGCCGGCGCGCGCCGTGATCACCTCCCAATAATCCGGCCACATCACCTCGAAGGCGGACAGCAGCGGGCCGAGCCCTGAGCGTGCGGCATCGAGCAGCGCGATCACCGCGGCATAATCCTTCAGCGCGCAGAGCGCGGCCATGGTCGAGCGCGGCTTCGGGAACAGTTTTAGCACCACGCGGGTGATGATGCCGAGCGTGCCTTCCGAGCCGATGAACAGATGCTTCAGGTCATAGCCTGCATTGTTCTTCATCAGCTTGTTGAGGCTGGTGATGATGGTGCCGTCCGGCAGCACCACTTCGAGACCAAGCACCAGCTCGCGCGTCATGCCGTAACGGATCACGCGGTTGCCGCCGGCGTTGGTCGAGAGATTGCCGCCGATCGCGCAGGAGCCGCGCGAGCCGAGATCGAGCGGAAAGAAGAAGCCGGCTTCGTCGGCCGCCTTCTGGATCGTCTCCAGCGGCGTGCCGGCTTTCACCGTCATCGTCATCGAGGCGCGATCGATCTCCTCGATGCCGGTCATGCGCTCCAGCGAGATCGCGACCCAGCCCGCTTCGGGCGAAGCGCCGCGGCACAGTCCGGTCAGTCCGCCCTGCGGCACGAACGGCAGATGCGCCTGCCGGCAAGTCGTAATCGCGTCGGCAACGCCCTGCGCATCGACGGGGCGGATCACCGCGCGCGGCGTCTGCGGCAGGCTCGCGCTCCAGTCGTTGCAATTGCGCGCCGGCACATCTGTGCCAACAAGCACTGCCAGCGCGCCGAGCCTGTCGCGCAACGCGCCGAGCAATTGGTCGGGGCGTCCGGTGGGGGTCACCATGTTCATGCGAGACCTCCTCAAGATCTGGCCGCGCACATGGCGCGGAGGATTTGCATGAACGTTGTATGTAAGGTACAAGAGCAAAAGTAAAGTGAAAACAAGGTCTCGGCAAGCGCGAAAGATCGTTCGATATCAGCGGCTTGGCCGGGTGCGGCAGCAAAGGGTGGTGTGATGGCCGAGGCAATTTGCGGGTTCTGGGTGGCGTCGGCGACGCCGCTGGCGACGGACGGCAGTGTCGACGCCGCCAAGCTCGCCTCTCACGCCAAGCACCTCTTCGGCAAGGGCGTCGACGGCGTCGTGCTGTTCGGCACCACCGGCGAGGGGACCTCATTCAACGCCGCCGAACGGATTGCGACGATCGAAGCGATGCTCAAGGCCGGGGTCGCGGCGGAGCGCATCGGAATCGGCGGCGGCTTTCCGGCCATCACCGACAGCATTGCGCTGACGCGCGCCGTGCTCGGCCTCGGCCTGCGCCACGTGTTGCTGCTGCCGCCCTATTTCGATCGGAGTGTCACGCATGAAGGCATCGAGGACGCCTTTGCGGCCGTCATCGACGGTGTTGCCGACGATCGCCTGCGCGCCTCGCTCTACCACATTCCGCAAGTCTCGGGCGTTGCGATCCCGACGACAGTCGCCGCAAGCCTGCGCAAGCGCTACGGCCAAGTGGTTGCCGGTCTGAAGGACTCCAGCGGCGACTTCAAGCAGTTCCAGGCATTCCGTGCCGCCGCGCCCGAGCTCGCCATCACCGTCGGCAACGAACCCGACATCGCCCGCGCGATCGCTGCGGGCGGCGCCGGCACCATCTGCGGCATGGCCAACATTGCGCCGGAGCTGGTCAAGGCGATGGTTGACGGCAAGAACGTCGAAGCGCGCATGCAGGCGGCGGTCGACGTCGTGCTGAAGACGCCCTCCCTTGTCGCAACGCTGAAGGCGATCCTTGCGGCGCAGACCGGCGATGCAGGTTGGTTGCGCGTGCGTCCGCCGCTCCGCGCTTTGTCGGACGGCAGTGCGTTCAAGCGGAAGCTCGACGAGTTGATCGCTCCCGCCATCGCGTGATCGTGAAATATCGGGCCACGATTTCGCGTGCAGCGTGTCATGCGCGGTGCACCGGCAATTCATGATTGCTGTTCAGCATCCGCCTCCTCTTAGAACAATTCAACACTAGAGCGATTCAAGCTCGGCTACGGTTCTCCTCGATCTCGGCGGCTGTTACAGGCGCACACTTCAATGCTCCTGACTTGAAGTGGAATGAAAGTGCGTGCCTTCGTGGATGGCCAACGTGACAACGGCCATCGAACCGGTGCCGGCAAGAGCCGTGCAGGTCTTCTCATGGGAGCAGCGGTGCTGCTCATCGAATATCCCTTCACCACGACGAGCGCACAGGCGCAATCGGCTCTGCCGCCGGTGACGGTGGAGGCGCCGGCGCCACGACCGAAGCCGGCACGTGCATCGGAGCAGTCGTCACGCCGCGCGCAAACGGCGGCGCGCCGCCAGCCCAGCCGCAATCCCGCACCCGCGGCGCCGACGCTGTCGGAGCGCGCCGCTGCCGTAGCCGCCGCACAGCAAGCCGCAAAGCTCGGCTACCGCGCGATGCCGAGCGCGACCACGCTGCGCAGCGGCGCCTCGCCGCTCGACACCTCGCAGGCCGTCAACGTCGTGCCCGCGCAGGTGCTGAAGGACCAGCTCCCGCGCAACATCGACGACGCGCTGAGCAACGTCTCCGGCGTCACCCAGACCAACACGCTCGCCGGCAGCCAGGACGCGGTGATCCGCCGTGGCTTCGGCGACAACCGCGACGGCTCGATCATGCGCAACGGCATGCCGCTGGTGCAGGGCCGCAGTCTCAATCCTGCGGTCGAAAGCGTCGAGGTGCTGAAAGGTCCGGCTTCGCTGCTCTACGGCATCATGGATCCCGGCGGCATTGTCAACACCATCAGCAAGCGGCCCGAGCTCTATCAGCATGGCTCGGTCACGCTGCTCGGCTCGGCCTTCAGTGCCTCCAAGACCGGTGCCGACGGCCTGCTCGACGTCACCGGTCCGATCGGCGACCAGGGGCTCGCCTATCGTTTCATTGGCTACGGCGTCAGCGAGGATTATTGGCGGAATTTCGGTCGTCACCGCGAGATGCTGGTTGCGCCCTCGCTCGCGTGGTACGGCCAGGACACCACGGTGCAGCTGAACTACGAGCACCGCGAGTTCATCTATCCGTTCGACCGCGGCACCGCGTTCAATCCGGTGACGAAGGCGCCGCTGGCCGTGCCCGCTACGCGCCGGCTGGATGAGCCTTTCAACAACACCTGGGGCACGTCCGATCTGATCCAGGCTTCGGTCGAGCACCGCTTCAACCAGGATTGGAAGCTCTACGCAGGCTACAGCTACAACACCGAAACCTTCAGCGCCAACCAGCTCCGCATCACCGGCATCAATTTCACGACCGGCGTCGAGACGCGCAGCAACGACGGCACGGGAAGCTCGCTAAGCAATGTCAGCTATGGGACATCCTATGTCTCGGGCGGCTTCTGGCTCGGCGACATGCGCAACGAGGTGCTATTCGGCGGCGACGGTCAGTATCGCACGATCTATCGCGACGTCTTGATCCGGCAGACAACTCCCGCCTTCAACGTCTACGATCCTGTCTATGGGCTGATCGGGCCTGGAACCAGGGTGTCGAACCCCGACAGCGCCCAGACCGACAAGCTTGGCCAGTGGTCGCTGTTCTTCCAGGACACGCTGCATCTGACCGAGCGGTTCGCACTGGTCGGTGGTGTGCGCTATATGGACTACGATCAGATCGCCGGACGCGGAAAGCCGTTCAACACCAACACAAACGTGTCGCAAGACAAGGTGCTCCCGCTTGGCGGCGCGATTTTCAAGCTGACCGATCAGATCTCGCTTTATGCGAGCTACACCGAATCGCTGAAGCCGAATTCGACGATTGCGCCGATCGGCGTGGTGATCGACTCCAGGGTCGCGCCCGAGGAGGGTGTGTCGTACGAGACCGGCGTGAAGTTCGACATCAACCAGCGCATCTCCGGAACCGTCGCATTCTACGACCTCGACAAGAAGAATGTGCAAACGACGAAGACGAACAGCGCGGGCGTGGTGGAGCTTCACACCGTCGGCCGCGCTCATTCGCGCGGCCTCGAAATCGACGTCACCGGCAGGCTCACCGACAGTTGGGCATTGATTGGGAGCTATGGCTATACCGACGCCCGCGTGACGGCCTCCGAGGATCTGACGTTGCTCGGCAAGAAGCTGCAAAACGTCGCCTTGAACACCGCTTCGCTCTATCTGGTCCACGACTTCGGCACCGCATTGCCCGGCCAGCTCCGTCTCGGCGGCGGGGCGCGCTATGTCGGCGATCGTCCCGGCGATTCGATCAACAGCTTCTTCCTGCCGTCCTATGTCGTCGCAGACCTCTTTGCGACTTACGAGACGAAACACGAGCAGTTTCCGGTGGTGTACCAGGTGAACGTCAAGAACCTGTTCGACACGGTCTACTATCCCTCAGCCGTGAATAATTTAAACGTCGCTATCGGCGACGCGCGCCGGGTGTCTCTCTCGGCGACGGTGAAGTTCTAGCCATGGCCGCGCGGCCCGGGCACATGATCAAAACTGTCCTGCTCCAGGTCCATTCCATCGCAGGCCTGGTGCTCGCGCTGCTGCTAGCCTTGATCGCGCTGACCGGCGCGATCATGAGTTTCGAGGACGAGATCGTCGATCATCTCAACGCCGGCATCATGCACGTCGTGCCGCGCGAGATGCCGGCGCTGATGCCGGACGAGCTGGTCGCGCGGCTGGGGGCGGGGCAAAATTTCGGTCAGGTCTCGGCCGTCATGTTGTCGAGCGATCCGACTGCGGCCGTGCGGGTCCGCTTCGCGCGCGATGAGCAGGGCGAGCGGCCGAATTCGCTCTATGTCGACCCCTATGATGCGCGCGTGCTGGGTGCGCCGCGCGGCGAGGCGTTCTTCGCGACGGTTCGGAAGCTGCATCGCTGGCTGCTGATCCCTGGCGATGCCAAGGGCTGGGGCCGCCAGATCACCGGTGTGGCCGCACTCGGCCTGATCGTCATGCTGGTCTCGGGCCTCGTGCTGCGCTGGCCACGTCGCGCGCGCAGCGTGAAGATGTGGCTCAAGCCCAATCTCGGTCTCGGCGGACGCGGGCTGCATCGCTCGCTGCATGCGGTGATCGGCACCTGGGTTCTTCCGGTCTATCTGGTGATGACGCTCACGGGCCTGTGGTACTCGTTCGACTGGTACAAGGACGGCGTCGTCTGGCTGCTGTCGCGTCCAGAAGTCTCTGCCGCGAAGATGCAGCCAAGAATGTCCGCGAAGGCGCCGCGTGCGGCGGCTCGTTCCGAGCCGGCCCAGCCGATCGGGTTCGACCTGGCATGGACGACGTTCCGGCGTGAGGAGGGCGACCGCTTTGCCAGGGCTCTGCTGACGCTGCCGCCGGGGCCTGGCACGGTGATACGGATCCGGTCGTGGGGGAAGGAGTCGACGCTCGACACCAAGCGCGATGAATTCCGCATCGATGCCGTCACCGGTCAGGTCGCCTCCACGGAACGTTACGCCGACAAGACGTTCGGCGAGAAGATCATCGCCAACATGCTCGATATCCATCGCGGCGCGGTCCTGGGCTGGCCCGGCAAGCTCGCCTTCATGATTGCCGCAGCCCTGATGCCGCTGTTCTCGGTCACCGGCATTTTGCTCTATCTGTCGCGCCGCAAGCTGCGGCGCCCGGCGCAGCCGCCGCTTGGGCGGCTCGTTCCGGGCGAGTGAGTTGCAGCCGAAGAGGCTAGCCAACACCTCGACAATCGTTCAAAAGCCCGTGGCACGTCCTTGTCAGGTTTTCGCCATGAAGCTTCCGACCGTCACCCCCGCCGATATCCGCCGCGCCCTGCTCCTGCGCGAAGAGATCGCGCTGCTCGATCTCAGATACGAGGCTGCCTTTGCCACCGGCCATCCGCTGTTCGCCGCCAACATGGCCGCCGACCGGATCGCGATCGAGGCCGAGGTGCGGCTGCCGCGCAAGGACGTTGCGATCGTGCTTTATGATGACGGCGAGGGGCTGGTTGCGACCGGCGCCGAGCGTCTGGCTGCACTCGGCTATAGCAATGTCAGCGCACTCGAGGGCGGGCTGAAGGCGTGGCGCGATGCGGGCTTCGAGGTTTTCGAGGACGTCAATTCCTATTCCAAGGCCTTCGGCGAGCTGGTCGAGTCGCGTCGCCACACGCCCTCGCTGAGTGCCGATGAGGTGGCAAAGCTGATCGCCGACAAGGCCAACATCGCCATCCTCGACGTCCGCCGCTTCGACGAATACGCGACCATGAACATCCCGGGCTCGGTCAGCGTGCCCGGCGCGGAGCTGGTGCTGCGGGCAGGCCAGGCCGCGCCCGACCCTGAAACCACGATCATCGTCAATTGCGCCGGCCGCACCCGCTCCATCATCGGCACCCAGTCGCTGATCAATGCCGGCGTGCCCAACAAGGTGCGGGCGCTGCGCAACGGCACCATCGGCTGGACCCTGGCGCGGCACGGGCTCAATCACGGCGCCGACAGGCGCGGCGCGATCGGCCCGTTCGAGGGCGGCCCGGCCAATGCCCGCGACGTCGCCTATCGCGCCGGTGTCCGCCATATCGGAGCGAACGAGATGGCGGCGCTGGTCGCAGAAACCCATCGCACGCTGTATCGCTTCGACGTGCGCGGTGCCGAGGACTATGCGGCCGGGCATCTTCCCGGCTTCCGCCATTATCCCGGCGGCCAGCTCGTGCAGGAAACCGACATGGCCGCGCCCGTGCGCGGCGCGCGCATCGTCCTGACCGATGACAGATGCGTCCGCGCCGACATGACGGCGTCCTGGCTGGCGCAGATGGGTTGGGAAGTCTATGTGCTCGAGGGCGGCTATGATTGCGCGCTGGAAATCGGTCCACCGCAGGTCTTGCCGAAGCCCGACCCGGCCCACCGCTATCGCCGGCCCTATGAAGGCACCGATGTGGCCGAATCCGCGATGCAGGCCTATCTCGATTGGGAATACGGCCTCGTCGAGCAGCTCCGCCGCGACGGCACGCACGGGTTCTATGTGATTTGACCGAGCTCTGGGATGCCAAGCGCATCCTCAGCTCCGGCCGTCTTCTCCCCGTATCCGTTCCCTATTGTGCTGCGCACCGCCCGCGGTCTATGTGCGAAGGCAAAGCTGCCATCTACGGAGATGCCATGTCCGCCCCAGGCCAAAGCCCTGAGCGAAGCGCCAAGGCGCTGCTGCTCGAAGGCGTCAATGATAGCGCTGTCGACCTTTTTAGGGGCGCGGGCTTCACCAATGTCGAGCGGCTGACCAAGGCGCTGGACGGCGCGGATCTGCGGCGCGCGCTCGAAGGCGTGTCGCTGCTCGGCATCCGTTCGCGCACGCAGATCACCAATGAGGTGCTGGGGGCGGCCGGCCAGCTTCTCGCGGTCGGCTGCTTCAGCGTCGGCACCAACCAGGTCGATCTTTCGGCGGCGCGCAAGCGCGGTATTCCCGTCTTCAACGCCCCGTTCTCCAACACGCGCAGCGTCGCCGAGCTCGTCATCGGCGAGATCGTGATGCTGCTGCGGCGGATCTTTCCGCGCTCGGTGTCGGCCCATGCCGGGGGCTGGGACAAATCGGCGGCGGGCAGCCGCGAGGTGCGCGGCCGCACGCTTGGCATCGTCGGCTACGGCAATATCGGCTCGCAGCTTTCGACGTTGGCCGAAGCCATGGGCATGCGCGTGATCTATTTCGACCGCACCGACAAGCTTCGCCACGGCAACACCGAGCCGGTCGAGAAGCTGGAAGATCTGCTGGCGCAGAGCGACGTCGTCAGCCTGCACGTGCCGGAGACGCCGGAGACTGCGGGCATGATCGGCGAGAGGGAGCTGCGGGCGATGAAGCCGGGCTCGTTTCTGATCAACAACAGCCGCGGCACCGTGGTCGATCTCGATGCGCTGGCGCGTGCCTTGCGCGACGGTCATCTCGCCGGTGCGGCCGTCGACGTCTTTCCCGTCGAGCCTTCGTCGAATGCCGATCGTTTCAATAGTCCCATTCAGGGCATCGAGAACGTCATCCTCACCCCCCATATCGGTGGGTCGACTGAGGAGGCGCAGGAGCGCATCGGCGGCGAGGTCGCGCGAAAACTGGTCGACTATTTCATTACCGGCTCGACGATGGGCGCGGTCAACTTCCCGGAGGTGCAGCTGCATCTTCGTCCCTCCGGTGCACGCTTCAGCCATGTCCATCGCAACGTGCCCGGCATGTTGCGGCGGCTGAACGAGGTCTTCCTTCAGCGCGACATCAACATCGCCGCGCAATATCTGGAGACCGCCGGCGACCTCGGCTACGTCGTGCTCGACGCCGATCTCGGCGGTCAGGATTCCGGCGAGCTGCTGCGGCAGATCCGCGGCCTCGAGGGAACGGTCGGGGCGCGGCTGGTATTTGAGCACTAAACCGCCCACGTTCCGGTTGCATCTTGCGGCCGGTGCTCCCACACTGCGGTCGAATTCGACGTGTTCCAATCGCGTCGAATTTGAGCTTCAGTTGCGTGAGTGTCCGCCATGGAACGGGACGCCGTACTGATTGATCTCGCGCTGCAGGGCGGCGGTTCGCATGGCGCCTTCTCCTGGGGTGTGCTCGACCGTCTTCTGGAAGAGAAATGGCTGGAGATCACCGCGATCTCCGGAACCTCCGCAGGCGCGATGAATGCGGCGGTCCTGGCGGACGGGTGGACGGCCGGCGGCGCCGAGGGGGCGCGTGAGGCGCTTGACCGATACTGGCGTCGTATCTCGAAGGCCGCGGCCTTCAGCCCGCTACAGCGCTCTCCGCTCGACCGCTTGATGGGGCGCTGGACCCTCGATACGTCGCCGTTCTACATCCTCACCGATTTGATGTCGCGTGTGCTCTCGCCCTACGACCTCAATCCTACCGGTTACAATCCGCTGCGCGCGGTGCTGGCCGAGAGCATCGATTTCGAACGGCTCGTGCGCTCGCCGATCCAGCTATTCATCACCGCGACCCGGGTACGCACCGGGCGCGGACGTATCTTCCGCAACGCGGAGATCACGGCCGACGTGCTGCTGGCATCGGCCTGTCTTCCAACCATGTTCCGCGCGATCGAGATCGACGGCGAGCCCTATTGGGACGGCGGCTATGCCGGCAACCCGACCATCACGCCGCTGGTCCGCGAAAGCGACGCGCATGACACCATTCTCGTCCAGATCAATCCGACCGAGCGGCCGGAGCAACCGCGGACGGCTGCGGAGATCCTCAACCGTCTCAACGAAATCTCCTTCAACTCGCCGCTGATGAAGGAGCTGCGCATGATCGCGCTGCTGCGCCAGGCGGCCGATCCGGGCAGCGGCGAGGGCGCGCGCTGGGCGAAGATGCGCACGCACCGGATCAAGAGCGACATGCTGGCGAAGTTCGGGGCCTCCTCGAAGCTCAACGCGGAGTGGGAGTTCGTCTCGATGCTGCGCGCCGAGGGACGCATGGCCGCGGACAACTTCCTCGCCGAGCACGGCGCGGAGATCGGCCGCCGCTCGACCGCCGATCTCGATGTCCTGCTGTCGGAGTGCTGAGGCATGGGTCTCCTCGGCCTCCTCGTCGGACTCGGTCTGCTCGTCCTATTCGCCTTCCGCGGTTGGAGCGTCCTGCTGCTCGCGCCGTTCGCCGCACTCATTGCTGCGTTGTTCGGCGGTGAGCCGCTGCTCGCGAACCTGACCCAGGTGTTCATGGTGAACGCGGCGGGATTTCTGGCGCAGTTCTTTCCGATCTTTCTGCTTGGTGCCGTCTTCGGCAAGTTGATGGACGACAGTGGCGCGGTGACGTCGGTCGCCGGCTTCATGGCGGAGCGCCTCGGCGAACGCCGCGTGATCCTGGCGGTCGTGCTCGCCGGCGCGCTGGTCACCTATGGTGGTGTCAGCCTGTTCGTTGCGTTCTTCGTCATCGTTCCAATGGCCCGCTCGCTGTTTCGTGCCGCTTCGATTCCGCGTCGTCTGATCCCGGCCGCGATCGTGCTGGGAACGTCGACCTTCACCATGTCGGCCCTACCTGGCACGCCGTCGATCCAGAATGCGATTCCGATGCCGTTCTTCGGCACGACGCCGTTTGCCGCGCCGGGCCTCGGCATCGTCGGCTCGCTCATCATGCTCGGCGCGGGATTGTGGTGGCTGCATCGCGCCGAAGCTGCGGCGCGCCGCGCCGGTGAAGGCTATGGCGACGACGCCGAGGGCGCGATCGAGCAGGCCGCTGCTGACGAGCTCGTGCGCGAGCGCGCGACGACTGCCCGCGAGTTCGATCCGGCGGAGCTACAGCACGGTCATCGCAGCGAGCGGCCGTCGCCCGTGCTGAACGCCATGGCGCCGCTCGTCGTTGTCGTGACCGTCAACCTGGTGATGTCGCTGGTGGTGCTGCCGCGGCTCGATGTCAGCTATCTCGCCGAGCCGCGCTTTGGCGACACGACGCTTGCGGCGGTCGCAGGCGTGTGGTCGGTCGCGGTGGCGCTGGCTGCCGCCATCGTCACGACCATCGCGCTGAACTGGGCGCGCCTGCCGGTGCTGCGCCGGACCATGGACGCCGGGGCCAATGCGTCGGTCCTGCCTGCGTTCAGCGTCGCCAGCCTCGTCGGCTTCGGCGCCGTCGTGGCCTCGCTGCCGGCGTTCACGATCGTGCGCGACTGGGTGCTGGCGATCGAAGGGGGACCGCTGGTCTCGCTCGCCGTCGCGACCAACATCCTGGCCGCGCTGACCGGGTCGGCATCGGGCGGCCTGACCATCGCCCTCGATGCTCTCGGCCCGACCTATGTCGAACTTGCCGCGCGCCACGGCATCGACCTTGCGCTGATGCATCGCGTGGCGGTGATCGGCGCGGGAACGCTGGACATCCTGCCGCATAACGGTGCGGTGGTCAGCCTGCTCGCGATCTGCGGCCTGACCCATCGCGACAGCTATTTCGATATCGTCATGGTCGGTATCGTGACCTCGCTCCTGGCGCTGCTGGCGGTGATCGCCCTGGGCACTGCGCTGGGCTCGTTCTGACGGAAAGCCGGCGTCAGCGATTGACGGACGGGCGAAGGTTGCATTGAATGCGGCCAAGTGCCGAACGCAACAGGACAAGCCGGGTGGAAACGATGAAGCGCAACAGAGCGAAGCTGTGTGCATGGCTGGTGGGCACTGGGGCCGCAATGAGCGCGAGTGGTGCCTCAGCGGCAACGCTGGCCGAAGACGCCGAGACCGTCTGCAAAGGCCTCGTCGGCGGCGCTGACGCCGTCAAGATCGATTCCGCGACCTTGCAGGCGCCATCCCAATTGGCCGTCGCCGAGCGTGGGCCGACGCCATCGGCACGCATCACGCCGGCCAATCCGCGCTTCTGCAAGGTGCTCGGCCATATCGATCCCACCGATCCCACGGCGCCCCCGATCAAATTCCAGGTCAACCTTCCCGTCGAATGGAACGGTCGCTCGCTGCAATATGGCGGTGGCGGCTTCAATGGTGTGCTGATCACGGGCCTTGCGCTGCCGCCGGCCTACCCCTTCGACAAGCCCTCGCCGCTGGCGCGCGGCTTCGTCACCTACGGCACCGACTCCGGCCACGAGACCAAGCAGGGCGAGCCGCCGCAGGTCTTTGCGCTCAACGACGAAGCGTTCGAGAATTTCGCCCATCGCGCCTACAAGAAGGTGCGCGACGCTGCGGTCGGGCTGATGCAGCGTGCCTACGGCAGGAAGCCGGAGAAGCTGTACTTCATGGGCTCGTCAGAGGGCGGCCGCGAAGGCCTCGCCATGGCGCAGCGCTATCCCGATGATTTCGACGGAATCTTCGCCCGCGTGCCCGTGATCAACTGGGTCGGACTGCAGCATGCCGGTACGCGCTCGGGTCTCGTCACCATGGGCGAGGGCTGGATCAACCCGGCGCAGGTCAAGCTCGTAGGCGAGGCCGTGCGCGCGGCTTGCGACAAGCCCGACGGCTCCGACGATGCGCTGGTGCAGGATCCCGTCGGCTGCAAGGCCGCCTTCAAGGTCGAGACGCTGCGCTGCGCGGCCGGCAAGAGCGGTGACCAGTGTCTCACCGATGCACAGATCAAGGCGGTGAACACGCTGCACTCCACCTATAAATTCCCCTTCGCGCTCGCCAATGGCCTCGACGATTATCCGGGCTGGGGCGTCTCCGGCGAGGACATCCCCGCGGTCGGGCCGACCGGCGGCTGGGTCTCCTGGTGGCTCGGCACCGCGCCGCCGGCGCAGCCGCCCGCGCCGAACAACGGCATCGCCTGGATCTACGGCGCCGGCGGCATCCAATATGTCTTCGCGCGCGATCCGAAGCTCGACGTCACCACCTACAAGGTGGAAGAGCACAAGGCGCGGCTGCTCGAAGTGTCCAGCCTGATGGATTCCACCGATCCCGATCTCAGTCGGTTCCGGGCGCGGGGCGGCCGGCTGATCGTGCTCGAGCACATGGCCGACTACGCCCAGAGCCCCTATGCCGGCATCCGCTACTTCGAGAGCGTCGAGCGCAAGATGGGCAAGGCCGAGACCGCGGAGTTCGCGCGCCTCTACACCGCGCCCGGCGTCGACCATGTCGGCTCCGGCGCGCCCGCCAATGTCGATATGCTGAGCGTTCTGGTCGACTGGGTCGAGAATGGCAAAGCGCCCGGCGACTTAGAGGTCAGGGAGCAGAAGGTCGAGGCGCCGTCGTTTGCCGCGACGCGCGCGCTGCCGCTGTGCCGCTGGCCGGCCTGGCCGCACTACAAGAGCGGCCCGGTGACGGAAGCGGCGAGCTTCACCTGCGCGCCGTAACCAAGAGGGCCCGTTTGACAACGCGCCTGCGTTTCACTATCTATTTCGCATGCGAAATAACGGCGCCGGCGCGCAGCACCATCGGCTGATCTACTTGCTGAGTGTCGCCCAGCGCCGGCTGCAGCGCTGGATGGCGGCGCGGCCCGAGAGCGCGGTGACGCCGGCGCAGGCGGGGTTGCTGTTCATTCTCGGCAAGCAGGATGGCGCGCTGATGGGCGAGGCTGGGGCGGCGCTCGACATGGGACCGGCCGGCATTTCGGGTCTCGTCGACCGGACGGTGGCTGCGAAGCTGGTCGAGCGGCGGGCCGATCGCGAGGACGGCCGCGCCTTTCGCATCTGGCTGACGCCGAAGGGGCGCACCGCGCTGGCGCAGGCCAAGACTAGCGCGGCGGAGGTCAATGCGGCGCTGACGGAAGGTTTCACGGCCGCGGAAATCGACATCGTCGCACGCTGGCTGACGAGCATTCAGGACAAGTTTCCAAGACGTTCAGACGAATAACACGGAGCAGACTAATGACCGAGCACGTCCGGATCGAGAATAGCGGCGGAATCCTCACCCTCACGCTGGCACGTCCCGACAAGAAGAACGCGCTGACGGATGCGATGTACGGCAAGCTCGCCGACGCGATCGAATCCGCCGAGTTCGACCCGTCCGCCCGCGTGATTCTGATCCGCGGCGAGGGCGACATGTTCACCGCCGGCAACGACGTCGGCGAGTTTGCGGCGGTCGCGGCCGGCAAGTCCGAAGGCAGCCGCAACGTGGTGCGCTTTATCCAGTCGCTGGCGCGTTGCACCCGGCCGCTGGTCGCGGCCGTGCAGGGCCGTGCCGTCGGCGTCGGCACCACGATGCTGCTGCATTGCGACCTCGTCGTGCTCGCCGACAACGCGCAATTGTCGACGCCGTTCGTCAGCCTCGCGCTGGTGCCTGAAGCCGCCTCCAGCCTGTTGATGCCGGCGCGCATCGGCTATGCCCGCGCCTACGAGATGTTCGCGCTTGGCGAAACCGTGCCGGCCAGGTCGGCGCTGGAATGGGGACTCGCCAACCGTGTGGTGCCGCTCGATAGGCTCGATGCCGAAGCGCTTGCGCTGGCGCAGCGTCTCGCCCGCCAGCCGGCCGGGGCCCTCATCGCGACCAAGCGGCTGATGCGCAACGGCGAGGCGCTGGTCGCGCAGATGCAGGCCGAAGGCGAGCAGTTTGCGCAGCGCCTGCGCACCGCCGAAGCGCGCGAGGCGTTTACGGCGTTTGCGGAGCGCCGCCCGCCGGATTTCACCAGAATAGGATAGTATTCCGAATGCGTGCAGGTTGGATCGCTTCGATTCAACTCAAACCTTAACGAAACATTGGCACGTGGCGGTGCAAGGTGGGCCTCTCCTGAGAGTTAGATCCCTCGACCCATGTCCATTTTTAAGAAATCGGTAAGCACGCTCCTCCTGGTCCTGATGACGCTGCTGGCGGCCGGCGCGCTGACCAGCACGGCCATCCAGATGGTCGGGGCTTTCGGCCGCTATAGCGACAGTCTGGAGACCGAGCGGCTCGCGAATGCCGACAAGTCGATCTTCCATGGCGTGGTTGCCCTGCGCAGCAACCGTGGCGATGCCCAGAGCGCCCTGCTCGGCGAGGACGACCCGCGCGCCAAGCTCGGCATTGCCGAGAAGGCGGAACAGGCCGGCTTCGACGCCATCAGCGCGGCGCTCCCCACCGTCGAATTCGCCCGCCGCGACGAACTCGCCAGCACGCTGAAGCAGCGCTGGAGCGAGGCCGCGCCAAAATTCCAGTTGTTCTACGACGAGGCCAAGCTGCCGCGCGCCGAGCGCAAGCTGGAGCGGACCGCGCCCTGGTACGATGCGGTCACCAAGGTGATCGAGACCGCCAATCTCGCATCCACCGCGGTGTCGAACCGCGCCTGGATGAACGATCCTTACATCGCCCGCATGATCCAGGCCCGCCGCCTCGCCTGGCAGGTGCGCGACCGCTACGGCATCCAGTGCTCGACCCTGCGGCCGAACGTCAACGCCAGCAAGCCGCTCGACGATGCCCAGAAGCAGACCGTGGCCGGATGGAACGGCGTCGTCACCGCCGGCTGGACCGGCATGGAGGAGCTGCTGGCTGCGCCTGACGTGCCGGCCGACCTCGTCAACACGGCCAAGGAGGCGAGGGCCAAGACTGACGGCGCCCTCAAGCAGATCGGCGAGATCACCAAGGGCTTCGACGGCAGCGGCCGGCCCGCGATGCCCGCCGCGGAATGGAACGCGTTGTGCCAGGCTCCGTTCGCCTCCATCGTCGCGGTCGCGAGCAAGGCGCTCGACCTGTCGATCGCGCACGCGGAGGCGGTTCAGGCTAAGGCCCTCACCAATCTCATCGTGCAATCCTTCGGCTTCCTGCTTGCACTGGCCGTGACTGTCGCGGGCGTGTTTGTGGTGCGCAACCGGCTGATGCGCCCGGTGCGCGCCATCCTCGACGCCATCGCCCGCATCGGCGCCCGCGACTATGCGACGCCGGTGCCGCAATCGCGGCATCCCGACGAGTTCGGCACCATGGCGGCTGCGCTCGAAAGCCTGCGCGAGAGCGCGGCGACCGCGGAGCGGCTGGGTAACGAACGCGAATCGCAGCAGGCGCTTCAGCTCGCCCGCTCCGGCACCGTCGACGCCGCCTGCCGCAGCTTCGACGACACGGTGCAGGCGGTCATCCAGAGCGTTGCGGCCTCGACGCGGGAGCTCGACGCCACCGCAAGCGGCGTGCGCTCGCTGGTCACGGAATCGAGCAGCCAGACCGCGGCGGTGTCCTCGGCAGCCGAGCAGGCCACCAATAATCTCGAGACCATCGCCGCCGCGACCGAGGAGCTCTCCGCATCCGTGGGCGAGATCTCCGCGCAGGTGCAGTCGAGCGCCCGCGAGGCCCGCGAGGCCGTGGCCCAGGCCGAGCAGACCAATGCGACGGTCGAGATCCTCGATCAGACGGCGAGCCGCATCGGCGAGGTCGTGAAGATGATCAACGCGATCGCGGCCCAGACCAATCTGCTGGCATTGAACGCCACCATCGAAGCCGCGCGCGCCGGCGAGGCCGGCCGCGGCTTCGCGGTGGTTGCAGGCGAGGTCAAGAGCCTTGCGGCGCAGACCGCGACGGCGACGGAAGAGATCTCGCGCCAGGTCGAGGAGATCCAAGGCGCGACCGGCCAGGCGGTCGCCGCGATCCGGTTGATCGGCGGCGCCATCGGCGGCATCGACGAGAAGATGACGGCGATTGCCGCCGCGGTCGAACAGCAGCGCGCGGCCACGACGGAGATCTCGCGCAACTTCCAGCAGGCGGCCCAGGGCACCCGCGAGGTCACCGATACCATCGGCAGCGTCGCCAGGCTCAACCAGGAGACCGGCAATGCCGGCACGGTGCTGTCGGAGTCCGTCAAGAAGATGTCGGCGGATGCCGATCGTCTTCGCGTCGCGGTCGAGGGTTTCCTGGGCGCCGTGAAGAGCGCCTGATTTTCGTACTCTTTCCATCGGACGTCGCGCGGGCATTGCCGCAGCTCGGCACTGCGGGTACATCTGTGCCGCCTCGCTCCCGCGGGCGCGGCGGCAGACGCAAGACATCAGGGATGGAGAGTTCGATGCCGGTCACCCCACACAAGGCCCAACGCCCCTATCGCGGCGTGTTCCCGGTCGCGCCCACCATCTTCGACGAGCGCGGCGAGCTCGACCTCGAGGGTCAGCGCCGCTGCATCGATTTCATGATCGACGCCGGCTCGCACGGCATTTGCATCCTCGCCAATTTCTCCGAGCAGTTCGTGCTCACCGATGCCGAGCGCGACACGGTGATGCATGCGGTGCTGGACCATGTGGCCGGCCGGGTTCCCGTGATCGTCACCACCACCCATTTCAGCTCGGCCGTATGCGCCGCGCGCAGCAAGCAGGCCGAGGCGGCCGGCGCCGCCATGGTGATGGTGATGCCGCCCTATCACGGCGCGACCTTTCGCGTCCCCGAGAAAGGCATCGTCGAATTCTTCAAGGTGCTCTCCGGCGCGATCAACATCCCGATCATGATCCAGGACGCGCCGGTTGCCGGCACGCCGCTGTCGGTCGAGTTGCTCGCGCGGCTGTCGCGCGAGTTTTCCAACATCCGCTATTTCAAGATCGAGGTGCCGGGCGCGGCCTCGAAGCTCCGCAGCCTGATCGAGGCGGGCGGCAAGGACATCGAGGGCCCCTGGGACGGCGAGGAGGCGATCACGCTGCTCGCCGATCTCGACGCCGGCGCCACCGGCGCCATGACCGGCGGCGGCTATCCCGACGGCATCCGCCAGATCATCGATCCCTATTTCGCGGGCGATCGCGAAAAGGCGAAGGCCGCCTACGAGCGCTGGCTGCCGCTGATCAACTACGAGAACCGCCAATGCGGCCTGATCGCCTGCAAGGTGATGATGCAGGCCGGCGGCGTGATCAAGTCGGAGGCGGTGCGCCATCCGCTGCAGCCGCTGCATCCGGCGACGCGCGCCGGGCTATTGGAGCTCGCCAAGGAGCGCGACGCGTTGGCGCTCAGGTGGGGGAAGTAATTCTCTCCCCCGTCATTGCGTGAAGCTGTCGTAGGGTGGGCAAAGCGAAGCGTGCCCACCAACTTGCGCGCCCGCGGGAAGAGCGGTGGGCACGGCGGTTTGCGCCTTTGCCCACCCTACGAAGGCTGCGAGGAGCGACTTGTGCGCCCTCGCTCGAAATGAACGAGGGATGCCCATTTCGCCTGAAGGCGTCGAATTAGCGCGTGCCGGGCCGTTCCCCATAGCCCCGCGATGGCATAATGTACGCGCGCCAACCGGCGCCTTGCGGAGATTCTCAGGACATCGCGCAACAGCTCTTCTTTTGCCACTATCCCGAGCCAGGTTGGTGCAAACCGACAGAACAGGGAGGCAGTGCCATGACGATGAGGCCGGATCCTACCTTTCACGCCTCGCCCAAGCTTGCGATGGAAGCGCCTGCGGAGAACTTTGCTTACACCTTGCTGCTCAGTCCGGATTTCTCAAAGCCGGATGCTCTCGCGGTCATCGACGTCAAGCCGGGATCGCCGACCTATAGCCAGATCGTCCATACCGTAGCGATGCCCAACAAGGGTGATGAGTTTCACCATTTCGGCTGGAATGCTTGCTCCTCCGCCCTGTCGCCGCTCGCCGGACACGCCTTCATCGAGCGGCGCTATCTCATCATCCCGGGGCTGCGCTCGTCGCGGATCTACGTGATCGATACCAAGCCCGATCCGACGAAGGCCAAGATTCACAAGATCATCGAGCCAGAGGAGGTCTTCAAGAAAACCGGCTACTCGCGGCCGCACACGATCCATTGCGGGCCGGACGGCATTTACGTGAGCACGCTGGGTGGCGGCGGCAAGGACGGCACCAACGGACCTCCGGGCGTCTTCATCATGGATTGCGAGACGTTCGAAGTTCTTGGACGATGGGAGATCGACCGTGGCCCGCAAACGCTGCATTATGATTTCTGGTGGAATCTGCCGCGCGATTACATGGTGACGAGCGAATGGGCGTTACCGCCGCAGTTCGAGAACGGGATCGTCCCGGAAGATCTGCTGGCGAACAAGTATGGCCATCGTCTCCACTTCTGGGACCTTCGCGCCCGTCGCAACGTCCAGACCATCGACCTCGGCGCCAATCATCAGATGGCGCTGGAGGTGCGCCCCGCGCACGATCCGGTTCGCGAGTACGGCTTCGTCGGTGTCGTGGTCGACACCACCAACCTCGAAGCGTCGATCTGGACCTGGTGGCGCGAGGGCGGAAAATTCCATGCCGAGAAAACGGCGACGATCCCTCCCGAACCCGCGCCCAAGGAGAAGCTGCCGCCGCTGCTGCAGGGATTTGGCGCCGTGCCGCCGCTGGTGACCGACATCGACCTGTCGATGGACGACCGGTTTCTCTATGTCTCGTGCTGGGGCACGGGTGAGATGCGCCAGTACGACGTCAGCGATCCCAGAAAGCCGAAGCTTGCGGGCTCAGTCCACATCGGCGGCATCGCGCGCCGCACGCCCCATCCGAACGGCAAGCCCTTTGCGGCGGGTCCGCAGATGGTCGAGATCAGCCGCGACGGCCGGCGCGTGTACTGGACCAATTCGCTTTATTCCACTTGGGACGACCAGTTCTATCCCGACGGGGTTCCGGGCGTGGAAGTCATGGCCAATGTCGGTCGCAACGGCGGCCTCGAGCTCGACAAGGACTATTTCGTGAGCTTCCCCGACGGATATCGTGCGCACCAGATCAGGCTCGAGGGCGGCGACTGTTCGACGGACTCATTTTGCTACCCGTCGGTCTAGATGGCACGCAGGCGAGCCCGGCCCTTGGCTGGCTGTGGCTCGCGCTTGTTGCGAGCGGTCTCTACCACGGGGTCAATCCGGGAATGGGATGGCCGCTCGCCGTTTCGGCCGGGCTCATGGACAAGAGCCCCCTCGCGCTCTTCCGTGCATTGTGGGCTCTGGCGGCCGGGCACCTCCTGGCAACACTTCTCGTGCTGCTGCCGTTCGCCTTCCTGCTCGTACTGGCCGAATGGCAGCGTCCAATCCAGATCGTCGCGAGTCTTCTCGTCATCGGCTTTGGCGTCTACCGGCTGATCGACCGGCGTCATCCGCGCGCGCTGGCACGAATTCCGCCGACGCAATTGGTGCTCTGGTCATTTGCCGTCGCCATCGCTCACGGCGCTGCCCTGATGCTCGTGCCGATCTATCTCGGGCTCTGCCAGGCCTTCAAGCTCGATGCCGGCCATCAGGCGGCGGGCGCGCTGATGACGGCAAATCTCGGGATGGCGGTGCTGGTGTCGCTGGTGCACGTTGCCGCCATGGTCGGCGCCGGCGGATGTCTGGCGTGGCTGGTCTACCGCCATCTGGGACTGACGTTCGTCTCGCGAAGCTGGTTCAACCTGGATGCAGCCTGGGCGATCAGCCTCGTTCTGGTTGGCGCGGTGGCGCTCGCTTTCAATCTTGCGACCTCGCGCTGAGGTCTACCGCACCAAAGCCCACTCGCCGATGATGCGAAACCGCGCCTTGGCATCATCCTGCTTGAACAGGGCAATGCGATCGATCGCGAGCGTCTCGATCCCCAGCGCCGCAAACCGTGTTCGCAGCATCTGAAGGATCGGCCCGCGCCGCTCCGCATCCAGCCGCCCCGTCAGCGTCATGTGGAAGCGGAATTCTTCCATCACGTAAGGATAGCCCCAGCGGTCGAGATAATCGCGCTGCCGCTCGCTGAGCTTCTCCGGCTTGCGCCGAGCGCGATCTTCCGCCGTCAGCGCGGCGCGAAACGGGTCGAACTCGCGAACGCAATCAGCGGCAAGTTGCTGGAGCGTTTCCATCGGCTCGGCCGGAATAACGGCAATGAAGCCGCTGATGGCATCGACCATCGGTCGGATTGCCGGGATAGGCCGTGTCTTGCCCGCGAACGCCTCGCAGGCGGCCAGCAGCTCGGCTTCGGTCTTGCCGGGCGCCAGCGCCATCGGCGCCTTCAGCGTGGCGTGAAAGCCGTACTTGCGGGGATCGGCGCTGAGCTCGCGCCAGTCGGGCGCGGCGTGCAGCGCCTGCTCTGGAAACGAAATCTCGCCGCCGCTGTAGGCGTCATAGCCGAGCAGCTCGGCGCCGAAGCGGGAGAGGGCGCTGTCGCGGCCTGCGGCAAAATAGATCGCGTAGCGGGGGAAACCTGTCATTGCCTCAGCATAACCAATTTACGCCGCGACGACAGTCTCGCGCGGGGCCGCCACTGCGGTGAGCAGCCGCGTCGCGTCGGTGAGATGCACGAGCCTGCCGCCTGAGATCACCGCGATCAGCCGCGGCCGCAGCTTCACGTTGTCGTCGACGAGGAGAATGTCAGCGCGGCGTCCCTCCGCGAGCAGGCCGCGATCGGTGAGGCCGGTCGCGCGCGCCGGGCCGGCGGAGACCAGATCCCAGGCCTGAGCCAGAGGCACCACGCCATCGGCGGCCAGGCGGAACGCGGCGAGCAGCTGCGCGGGATAATAATAGTCAGACGCCAGCACCGAGCAGAGCCCCTTGGCGATCATGTCGGAGGCCCTGGTCCAGCCGGTGTGGCTGCCGCCGCGCACGACGTTCGGCGCGCCATAGACGATGGCATCGCCGTGGCTGGCCGCAGCCTGCGCCGTCTCCTCGTTGATCGGAAACTCCGCGATCAAGGCGCCGAGCTCGCGAAAGTCCCGGCGCATCGCCGGGCTCGAATCGTCGTGCGAGAGCATCCGCACCTCGGCCCCGCGGGCCGCGGCGGCCAGGCGTGACACCGAGGCGGGCACCTCGTCGGCGCGCGAGACCACGCGCTCGACCAGCCGGTCGAATTCTTCACTCGACAGACCGGTGCGCTCCACCATGCGGTTGCGCTTGCGTGGGTTGGAGATGTCGGCAACGACGCCGTCCATATGATCGTTGAAGGCGAACAGGTCGACGCGGCCCTCGCTGAGCCACTGTGCGATCTCCGCTTCGGCATCGAGATTGAAGGTCTCGTGCCGCAGGTGGAAGCGGGTGTCGGCAGCGAACTGCGGACGCTGCCGCTCGATCGCCTCCATCAGGCCGCGCGCATTGTCGGCGCTTCGCAGGCCCGGCTCCCACGAGCAGGTCGTGGCGTGAAACACGGTGGTGATGCCGTTGCTGATCGCCTGGCGGTCGCTGTCGGCGAGCGCGACGTCGATCGGAAAGTCGACGCCGGCGCGCGGCATCATCTGCCGCTCGAAGGCATCGCCATGCAGATCGACGATGCCGGGCAGCACCAGCAGGTCACGGGCATCCAGTGCCAGCCGCGCCCGGCCGCGAGAAGCATCGACCTCTGCAATGTCTGTTCCGGAGACGAGAAGAGAGGTTTCGACGAGCTCGGCGCCGATCAGGGCCCGGCCGCCTTCGATGAATATGTCTGTCACGCGACCGCGCTTCGTTTGCTGGCAGGAGAATTGGCGAGTGAGCTCGCTTTTGCTTCGTATGCCGAGAGGAAATCTTCAATCCCGAGCTTGCGGAAATTGGGCAGCGCCTCGCGCAACTTGTCGTGATCCCAGTCCCACCAAGCAAGCCTTGCAAGCCGTCCGGCGATCTCCTCCGAGAATCGCCGCCGCACGATGCGGGCCGGATTGCCGGCGACGATGCTGTAGGCCGGCACGTCCTTGGTGACGATCGCGCCGGCGGCGATCACCGCGCCGGTGCCGATGTTGCGGCCCGGCAGCACGATCGCGCCATGGCCGATCCAGACGTCATGGCCGATATGAACGTGATGCCGGCGGCGCCAGTCGAAGAACTCGAGATCGTCGCTCTCACCTTCGAAATAGGCGCTGGATCGGTAAGTGAAATGCGCCTGAGTGGCGCGATGCATCGGATGGTTGCCGGGATTGATGCGGGTCATCGCCGCGATCGAGCAGAACTTTCCGATGGTGGCGTAGGTGATCTGCGCATCGTTCACGACATAGGAATAATCGCCCATCGCGACTTCATGCAGGATCGTGCGCGCGCCGACTTCGGTGTAGGCGCCAAGCCTGGTCTCATGCAGCTTGGCCGAGGGATCGACGGTCGGCTGAACCGAAAGAGCTTTGGCCATGTTGCATCCGAAGTGCGAGGGCGGGAGTCTTTCTTCGAGCGGCCGGATGACGGTGTCGTGACAATGAGATGACAGGGGATGACGTGCGTAGGATGGCCGCACTGCAGCAGCCTTGTCACACAAGTGTTAACCACGGGCGTTAGCGGTTGGCTCCAGCTACTCTGGAGCCCCTCGATGCTGGTGGTTGAAGGTCTGACGTGTCGCTTCGGCGCGAAGGCCGCTGTGGACGATGCTTCGTTTCAAGTTTCCCCTGGCGGCTTCGTCGGGGTGATCGGGCGATCCGGCGCCGGCAAGTCGACATTGCTGCGGTCCATCAACCGCCTCACCGAGCCCTCCGAAGGCCGCATCCTGTTCGAAGGCGTCGACGTCACCGCGCTGCGCGGCAAGGAGCTGCGGCAGTGGCGTGCGCGGTCGGCGATGATTTTTCAGCAGTTCAACCTCGTCGGCCGGCTCGACGTCCTCACCAATGTGCTGATGGGGCGGCTGTCGACGGTGCCGACATGGCGGTCGCTGCTGCAGCTTTGGCCCGAAGAAGACAAGGCCATCGCGATGTCGGCGCTCGAGCAGTTCGACATGGCTGCCATCGCGGCCCAGCGCGCCGAGCAGCTCTCGGGCGGTCAGCAGCAGCGCGTGGCGATCGCGCGGGCGCTGGTTCAGCAGCCCGACATTATCCTTGCCGACGAGCCGATCGCCTCGCTCGATCCCCGCAACACCAAGATCGTGATGGATGCGCTTCTGCGCATCAACAAGCATTTCGGTATCACCGTGCTCTGCAACCTGCATTCGCTCGATCTCGCCCGCAGCTATTGCGACCGCCTGATCGGGATGGCCGCGGGGCGGGTGGTGTTCGACGGCGCGCCGGCGGCCTTGACCGATCATATCGCGCGCGAGCTGTACGATCTCGAGGCGAATGAAGTCATGGATGTTGCGCCCGCGGATGCATCGGTCGGCACGGCAGTTCCTGCCCTCCGCACGGTTGCCGTGGCCTGATCGCTGCTTCTTTAAATCGAGCCTGGTCGTAGAGCCGGAACTCGACAGTTTCATAACCTTGAAATGGGAGACGTCATGATAGACCGTCGTACGATCGTTGCCGCTGCGGCGGCCCTGGCATTTTCAGTTTCAGCCGCTGCGGCGCAGGACTGGAAGGCAAAATATCCTGAGTTGATCTTCGCAAAAGTCCCCGACGAGAATGCCTCCGGCACCACCAACCGCTGGACGCCTCTGACGGAGTACCTGTCCCGCGAGCTTGGAACCAAGGTCACGCTGCGCATCGCCAACGACTACGCCGCGGTGATCGAAGGTCAGCGTGCAGGAAACATTCACATTGCGATGTACGGCCCGGCGTCCTACGCGCGTGCCTACATCATTGGCGCGAAGGTCGAACCGTTCGCGATCGAGGTGAACGGCGACGGCACCAAAGGCTATTACTCGGTTCTCTATGTCAAAAGCGATTCGAGCTACAAGGACATTAAGGACCTGCAAGGCAAGAACCTCTGCCTCGTCGATCCCAATTCGACTTCCGGCAACAACGTGCCGCGTTTCGCGATGAACAAGATGGGCATCGACCCGGAAAAGTTCTTCGCCAAGGTGGTCTATTCGGGGAGCCATGAAAACGCGGTGATCGGGCTTTCCCAGGGCACCTGCGACGCGGCGTTCAACTGGTGGAACGACGAGAAGGAATCGAACCTGCTCCGGATGGAACGGAAGGGCATGGCGAAGGCCGCTGATTTCAAGATCATCATGAAGTCCGAGCAGATCGTGAACTCGCCGATGGCCTATCTCAGCAGCCTGCCTGACGACCTCAAGGCGGCGATCAAGAAAGCAGTGCTGGAAATTGCGGTGAAGGACAAGGCGGCTTTCGACAAGATTTACGAGGGGAAGCAATTGCCCTACGTCGAGGTCGACCACAAGGCGTATGACGCCGTGATCGAACTGACCAAGTTTGTCGACAGCATTCGCAAGCAGAAATCCTGAGGGAAACGAAGCGTTGGACAAGTCGGGCAGATCGCAAGATCTGCCCGTCGGCTCTCGCGAACATCCCATGCGAACAGCAGTTCCCGAATTTCCGGAAGCCAGGCTGCGTGAGCTTGGCGATCGCTATGCGGCCGCAATTGCCGCCAAGCGCCGCCGCGTATGGCTCGGTGCCGCCGTCCTGATCGCCGTTGCCATTGCCGCGGGCTGGATGGGCGAGGTCAGTCTCGGAAATTTTGTCGAGAATTTCTGGCGCTTCCCGGCCTATTTCCTCAGCATCGCACCCAAATTTTCGTTCGCGACCGCATGGAGCGATTTGGCGGAGTGGCTGTGGGGATTGCCGCGCTGGGCACGGCTTCTCGGGGATACGTTGCTGATAGCCTATATGGGCACCCTCTCGGGTGCGCTGTGCGGTTTTGCGCTTTGCTTCCTCGCCTCGGCCAATCTCGTGAAATCAGGAACGACTGTTTTCGTCACCCGGCGCGTTCTGGAGTTTTTCAGGACCGTGCCGGAGATCGTGTTTGCCCTGATCTTCGTGCTGGCCTTTGGTCTCGGGCCGCTGCCGGGCGTTCTGGCGATTGCAATCCATACCGCCGGAGCGTTGGGCAAGCAATTCGCCGAGGTTGTCGAGAACATCGACAGCAAGCCGGTCGAAGGGGTGGCGGCAAGCGGGGGCAGCTGGGTTCAGGTTGTTCGGTTCGGCGCGTTGCCTCAGGTCCTCTCGAACTTCGTGAGCTATGCCTTGCTCAGGTTCGAGATCAACGTGCGTGGCGCGGCCGTGATGGGCTTCGTCGGCGCCGGCGGGATCGGCCAGGATCTGATCGAGGCGGTTCGCAAGTTCTACTTCACCGACGTCAGCGCCATCCTGCTGCTCATCGTCCTTACCGTCATGTTGATCGACTTCCTGACGGAACGGTTGCGACACCGCCTGCTCGGGCTGGAGGGAAGCACCCGATGAGCTCCTTCAGTTTTGAAAACCGGGCCGGCATTGCCCATCGGTATCCCGACGTCTTCCGGACCGATTGGTGGCAGCGGGGAAGGATCGCAATACTCGTCGGCGGGACGGTCGGGCTGTTCCTGTTCGGGATCGTCCAGCTCGATATTCCCTTTAATCGGCTCTCCCTGGGCATGGTCAGGCTGGGCGAATTCGTCCAGCTCATGTTGCCGCCCAACCCGGGTTCTTGGGCGGAGGTTCTGAAATATCTGCATGCGCTCGGAGAGACGGTGTCGATCGCGTTTCTCGGCACCCTGGGCGGCGCGCTGCTCGCGCTGCCGGTATCCCTGCTGGCGGCGCGCAACGTGGTTGCAAACCGGATCATCCGCCTATTGACGCGTCGTGGCCTCGATACCATCCGTGGAGTCGACACTTTGATCTGGGCACTGATCTGGGTCGGCGTCGTGGGGCTGGGGCCGTTTGCCGGCATCCTGGCCGTGATCTGCAGCGATTTCGGAACGTTCGGCAAGCTGTTCTCGGAAGCGATCGAGGTCGCCGAGAAGAACCCCGCGGAAGGCGTTCGGTCATCGGGCGGCAACCATCTCCACAGCGTCCGCTTCGGATTGCTGCCGCAGGTGTTCCCGGTCTTGCTGAGCCAGGTGCTCTACTATTTCGAGTCGAATACGCGATCGGCGACGATCATCGGAATCGTTGGCGCTGGCGGCATTGGCCTTCAGCTTGCCGAACAGATCCGGGTGCTGGAATGGCAGAAGGTATCGTTTCTGATCCTGCTGATCCTGGTAACTGTATCGTCGATCGACTGGATTTCCGGCAAGCTGCGCTTCGCGATCATCGGCAAGCGGACGGTCGCCTAACGTCGTGCTGCAGTCTTATCCGTTCCGATTGGATCGGAACGGAGCTCTGATTTTTGTTCTGACGCGTTTTCTCGACGCAAATCGTTTCCACCCCGGATCAAGTCCGAGGGCAGGCTTCGCTGGAAAACGCTCTGATCTAAGCGTTCTCCACCAAAAACTCCACCCGCTCTGCCGCAAAGCGCGAGTGCTTCGTCACCAGCGGCTTGCCCGTGAGATCGTGGTCGGTGGCGTCGACCACCAGGATCGGCCGCCCCAGCGCCAGGTCGAGCCGTGCGGCGTCGCTCGCGTCGACAATCCCCGCGGTGATTCTCGTTGCGCCACGGCGATAATCGCGGACGCCGAAATGCTCCAGCAGCTTCGTCATCGAGCGCGTTGCCGCGAACACGGCGCCTGCATCCGGGAACAGGTCAGCCGAGAGCCAGGTGGTGGAAACACAGATCGGGGTGCGGTCGGCGAGGCGAATCGCCTCGATCCGCACCAGCGGCGCGCCGGTCTTCAATCCCAGCTCTCGTGCGAGCTCGCGCGTCGCAACGTCATCGGTCGCCTCGATCAGCCGGCCATGCGGTTCGCGGCCATCGGCGCCGACGATCTCGGAGAAGCGCGTGCGCGAGCGCAAGGGATAAGCGAGCTTTTGCGCCTCGACATAGGTTCCGCTGCCGCGCTCGGCGCGCACCAGGCCGCGCTCGGCGAGGGCTGCCAACGCGCGCCGCACGGTGTGGCGGTTGACGCGATAGGTTTCGGCGATCTCCATCTCGCCCGGCAATTTGTCGCCGGCCGCAAAGCGGCCGTCGGCGATGCCGCGCTCGATGCCATCGGCCACGAGGCGCCATAGCGCGACGCCCGAGGAGGCTGTGTCCTGCATGCTCATGTCGCGGGAAACCCTACTCCAGAAATCACAGCATTGTCACGAAACAGTCATGGCGCGTCCGTATGAAGTTGTCTATTATCATAGACAACTTCGGTGCGGCAAGTTCTGTAGAAGGTTCGATGGACCAAGTGACCCAGCACAACGACCAGCAAGCCCAGCGCAAGGCCGCAATGGCGGTGCTGGCGCACGCGGAGGCGGGCGAGATCGCCGCTCGCCTCCGCAACTTGGCCCTCCCGGACCATCAGGATCTGCGCACGCCCGAGAACGGCCTCGTCATGCTGCGCGGCCGGGTCGGCGGCGACGGCGCGCCGTTCAATCTCGGCGAAGCGACGGTGTCGCGCGCCGCGGTGCGGCTTGCGAGCGGCGAGGTCGGGTTCGGCTACACGCTCGGCCGCGACGGTGAGAAGGCGCGGCTGATCGCGCTGTGCGATGCGCTGGTGCAGTCCCGCGATTTCGGCGGAGCGGTGGAGCGCGACGTTATCGCGCCGTTGCGCGAGCAGCTTATGGTCAGGCGCAAGCAGGCGGCGGCAGCGGCCGCCGCGACGAAGGTTGATTTCTACACCATGGTGCGCGGTGAGGGGTGAGATCATGACCACGATTGCGGAGCTGCCGCCCGGTTTCGCCGACAAGGTGCTGTCGGCGCAATCGACCTTTCGCTCGGTCATGGACGCCATGGCGCGGCCGGGCTCGGTCCAGCGCATCGTTCCGATGGCGGGCGCGCCTGATACGATGATGCGAGGCACCGCCGCGATCGCGCTGACGCTGTTCGACCACGACACGCCGCTCTGGCTCGACGCACGGATGGCGGAAAGCGCGGACGTGACGAAGTGGCTGAAGTTCCACACCGGCGCGCCGGTCGTGCAGGATTCGTCGATCGCTTCCTTCGCGCTCATCAGTGACGGCGGCGCCTTGCCTGCGCTCGAGCGCTTCGCGTTCGGCACCAGCGAGTATCCGGACCGTTCGACCACGGTGGTCATCCAGGTCGACAGCCTCGCCGCCGGGCGCAGCTTCGAACTGCGCGGCCCCGGCATTGACGGTGTCGCCACGCTGCAGGCGTCGATCAAGCCTTTCGACCTGTTCGAGCGCCTGCATATCAACGAGGCGCTGTTTCCGCGCGGCATCGATGTGGTGCTGGTCGCCGATGACGCTGTGGTCGCGATCCCCCGCACAACGCGAATCGTGAGCAAGGGAAGCTAGAAGCATGTATGTCGCAGTCAAAGGCGGCGAACGCGCCATCGAGAACGCCCATCGCCTGCTCGCGCATAAGCGGCGCGGCGACCAGAGCGTTGCGGAAATCACGCTCGACCAGATCTCGGAGCAGCTCGGCCTGGCCGTCGATCGCGTCATGAGCGAAGGCTCGCTCTATGACCGCGAGCTCGCGTCGCTTGCGATCAAGCAGGCGCGCGGCGATTTGATCGAGGCGATCTTCCTGGTTCGCGCCTTCCGCGCCACGCTGCCGCGCTTCGGTGCCAGCGAGCCCGTCGACACCGGCACCATGCGGGTGCAGCGGCGGGTGTCGGCGACCTTCAAGGACATTCCCGGCGGCCAGATCCTGGGGCCGACCTTCGACTACACGCACCGCCTGCTCGATCCATCGCTCGCCCAAGGTTTTGTGCCGGAGAGGCCGGCTGCGGCCGAAGCCTCCACCGCGCCGACGCCGCGCGTGACAGACATTCTCGGCCGCGACGGGCTGATCGAAGCATCGCCGGAAGCCGAGGACGGCGCCAGCGTCGGCGATCTCACCCGCGAGCCGCTGAATTTCCCCGCGGACCGTGATTTGCGCCTGCAAAACCTCGCGCGTGGTGACGAAGGCTTTCTGCTCGCGATGGGCTATTCCACCCAGCGCGGCTACGGCCGCAACCATCCCTTCGTCGGCGAGATCCGTTTCGGCGAGGTCGAGGTCGAATTTGTCGCGGAAGATGTCGGCTTTGCCGTGCCGCTCGGGGCGATCGAGCTGACCGAGTGCCAGATGGTCAACCAGTTCAAGGGCTCCGCGACCGAGGCGCCGTGCTTCACCCGCGGCTATGGCCTCGCCTTCGGCCAGAGCGAGCGCAAAACCATGTCGATGGCGCTGGTCGATCGCGCGCTGCGCGCCCGTGAGCTCGGCGAGGAGGCGCTGGCCCCGGCGCAGGACGAGGAGTTCGTGATGTCGCATTCGGACAATGTCCAGGCGACCGGCTTCGTCGAGCACCTAAAGCTGCCGCACTATGTCGACTTCCAGTCCGAGCTCGGCCTGCTCCGAAAGTTGCGGCAAGAGTTTGCCGATGCCAATGCGCCCGATGCCATGAAGGAGGCCGCGGAATGAACGCGCCCGCCTACAACTTCGCCTATCTCGACGAGCAGACCAAGCGCATGATCCGCCGCGCGATCCTCAAGGCGATCGCCATCCCCGGCTATCAGGTGCCGTTCGCCAGTCGCGAAATGCCGATGCCGTATGGCTGGGGCACCGGCGGCGTGCAGGTCACCGCCGCGATCCTTGGGCCTCAGGACGTGCTGAAGGTGATCGACCAGGGCTCGGACGACACCACCAACGCGATCTCGATCCGCAAATTCTTCGCCAAGACCGCGGGCGTTGCGACCACGACGGCGACGGACGAGGCAACCGTGATCCAGACCCGTCACCGCATCCCCGAGACGGTGCTGAACGAGAACCAGGTGCTGGTCTATCAGGTGCCGATCCCCGAGCCGTTGCGCTTCCTCGAGCCGCGCGAGACCGAGACGCGGCGCATGCACGCGCTAGCCGAATACGGCCTGATGCATGTGAAGCTCTACGAGGACATCGCCCGTTTCGGCCACATCGCCACCGCCTATGCCTATCCGGTCAAGGTCAACGCGCGCTACGTGATGGACCCGTCGCCGACGCCGAAGTTCGACAATCCCAAGATGGACAATTCCCCGGCGCTGCAATTGTTCGGCGCCGGCCGCGAGAAGCGCATCTACGCCATCCCGCCCTACACCCAGGTGGTGTCGCTCGATTTCGAGGATCACCCGTTCGAGCCCTACCGCTTCAACGCGCCCTGCGCGCTCTGTGGCGCGGAGAATTCCTATCTCGACGAGATCGTGACCGACGACAAGGGCGGGCGCATGTTCGTCTGCTCGGATACCGATTATTGCGAGGGCCGCCAGGCCGCCGGCCATCACGGCAGCCTCAGTGCCGCGCCGTACAAGGATAAGGCGCAGGAGGCCGCGAATGGCTGATCAGAATCTGGTCGAGAACGACGAGCCGCTGCTGGTCGCAAAATCCCTCAGCAAGTCGTTCGGCCGCATCAATGCCTGTCGCGACGTGTCGTTCTCGCTCTATCCCGGCGAGGTGCTGGCGATCGTCGGCGAATCCGGCTCGGGCAAGTCGACGCTGCTGCAAATGCTGTCGGGCCAGCTCGCGCCGAGTGCAGGCCATGTGTCCTATCGGATGCGTGATGGCGTCACCCGCGATCTCACGACGCTCGGCGAGGCCGAGCGCCGCTTCCTGTTCCGCACCGATTGGGGCTTTGTGCATCAAGACCCCGCGCAGGGCCTGCGCATGGCGGTCTCTGCCGGCGCCAATGTCGGCGAGCGGCTGATGGCGGTGGGGTGGAATCACTACGGCCGAATCCGTGAGACCGCGTCGGATTGGCTGACGCGCGTCGAGATCGACGTCGCGCGCATCGACGATGCGCCGCGCACCTATTCCGGCGGCATGCGCCAGCGCCTCCAGATCGCCCGCAACCTCGTTACCGAGCCGCGGCTCGTGTTCATGGACGAGCCGACCGGCGGCCTTGACGTATCGGTGCAGGCGCGCCTGCTCGATCTCTTGCGCAGCCTCGTCGCCGAGCTGAACCTCGCCGTCATCATCGTCACCCACGATCTCGCGGTGGCGCGCCTCTTGTCGCACCGCGTGATGGTGATGAAAGGCGGCCGCGTCATCGAGACCGGTCTCACGGACCAGGTGCTCGACGACCCGCGCGAGCCCTATACCCAGCTCCTCGTCTCCTCGATCCTGCCGCCATGAACTTTACGATATGAGCTTTCCAATGACCGCCATGATCGACATCACTGACGCCGGCAAGACCTTTACGATGCACCTGCAGGGCGGCATCGAGCTGCCTGTCGTGCGTGGCGTGACCTTCCAGGTCAATCCAGGCGAGTGCGTCGTGCTGTCGGGGCCGTCGGGCGCCGGCAAGTCGTCCATCCTGAAGATGATCTTCGGCAATTATCGCTGCGATAGCGGCTGCATCGGCATCCGCCATCGCGGCAAAGTGGTCGATCTTGCCACCGCCGAGCCACGCCAGGTGCTCAACATCCGCCGCTCCACCATCGGCTATGTCAGCCAGTTCCTGCGCGCGGTGCCGCGCGTCGCCACCATCGACGTCGTCGCGGAGCCGCTGATCGCGAATGGCATGAGCCGGACTGAGGCACAGGCGCGCGCCGGCGAGCTGCTGCATCGTCTCAACATCCCCGAGCGGCTCTGGCAGCTTCCCCCCGCGACCTTCTCCGGCGGCGAGCAGCAGCGCGTGAACATCGCCCGTGGCTTCATCTCGGAGCTGCCGATCCTGCTGCTGGACGAGCCGACCGCCTCGCTCGATGCGGCCAATCGCGCCGTGGTGGTCGAGCTGGTCGCTGAAAAGAAACGTCAGGGCGTCGCCATGGTCGCCATTGTCCATGACGACGAAATCCGTCATTTGATTGCCGACCGCATCGTCGACGTCACCGGCTTTGCCGCCGCGGCCTGAAGGAATGGGGAAATGAAGAAGGAATCCGTGATCGCCAACGCCAGGATCGTGCTGGCTGACCGGGTGATCGAACAGGGCTGGCTCGCGCTTGCCGACGGCCGCATTGCGGAGATCGGCGAGGGGAGGGCGCCCGCGGGTGCCGAGGATGCCGGCGGCGATCTGATCATGCCCGGCCTGATCGAACTCCACACCGACCATCTCGAGGCGCATTACGTACCGCGGCCAAAAGTGTTCTGGAATCCTGTCGCCGCCGTCATCTCCTATGACGGCCAGCTCGCGACCTCGGGCATCACCACCGTGTTCGATTCGCTCCGGGTCTGGCGCGAGGACGGCGCCGAGGAGGTCGATGGCCGCGCCGGCGTGCTCGCCGCCGCGATCACCACCGCGCGCGAGGCCAACCTGCTGCGCGCCGATCACTTCCTGCATCTGCGCTGCGAGATCCCGATGCCAAGCGTGGTCGAGGAGGCCAAGGAGCTGATCGACCGTCCCGACGTCAAGCTGATGTCGCTGATGGACCACACGCCGGGCCAGCGCCAGTTTCGCGACGAGGTCAAGCTGCGCGACTATTATCGCGGCAAGGGCGGCGGCAAGACCGATGCCGAGCTCGACGAGCTGTTCGCAAAGCGGTTCGAATATCAAAGGCTCTATGCCGCGGCCAACATGCGCGAGATCGTAGCGCTGGCGCATCAGTACAACATTCCGCTAGCGAGCCACGACGACACCACCGAGGAGAACGTCGCGGACGCCGTGCGCGACCGCGTCTCCGTCGCGGAATTCCCGACCACGCTGGAGGCCGCGCGCGGCCTGCACCAGGCCGGCATCGACATCCTGATGGGCGCGCCGAACGTGGTGCGCGGCGGCTCGCACTCCGGCAACATCGCCGCGGTCGATCTCGCCCGCGAGGGCCTGCTCGACATCCTGTCGTCGGACTACATCCCGTCGAGCCTTTTGATGGCCGCGTTGCAATTGCCCGAGCATGTGCCCGCGATCAGCCTTCCGGCCGCGGTCCGCACCGTGACGAAAGCGCCCGCCGAAGCGGTCGGCCTCACCGACCGCGGCGAGGTCGCGACCGGCAAGCGCGCCGATCTGATCCGCGTCCATGTCGCAGGCCACGTTCCCGTGGTCCGCAGCGTCTGGCGCGAAGGACACCGCGTCGCATGAGCGAGATGGCGGCCACGGGCGAAGGCGAGACGGGTGCGATCGGCCCCGGCCGGCTCGTGCTCGTGGTCGGCCCCAGCGGCGCCGGCAAGGATACCTTGCTGCGGCTGGCCCAGGCGGCTTGCAGCGACGATCCCGACATCGTCTTCCCGCGCCGCATCGTGACGCGTGCGTCCTCGGCCGATGAAGACAATATCGCAGTCAGTCCCGACGAATTCCGCCGCGCGTGCGAGCACGGCGACTTTGCCGTGCACTGGGAGGCGCATGGGCATTCCTATGCACTGCCGCTCGAGATCAGCGACGACGTCCGCGCGGGCCGCACCATCGTTGTTAACGTCTCACGCACCGTGATCGCTGCCTTGCGCCGCGCCTATGCCAACGTCGTGGTGGTCGCGATCACGGCGCCGCCGGACGTATTGGCGCAGCGGCTTGCCGCGCGCGCCCGGACAAGCGATGGCAACATCGCCGAGCGGCTGTCGCGCAGCGTCGATGACGCCTCGGCACACGCCGATGTCACCATCCTCAATGCCGGAAGCGCCGACTATCACAGCCGCCAGCTCGTGCGCGTGATCAGGAATCAAGGCTGGCAAGATTAGTTGCGGGCAATAACACGGAGAGAGTGGAATGACGGTGATTGAAACGGTCGAGCAGCTGGAGGCCATCTACGGCGTCACGAACGATGCCTCGACCGTCAAAGTTGCCGACCACGTCACCCCGCTCTACCGCATCTTCATCGAGAAGGCGCCGTTCGCCGCGCTCGCCACCATCGGGCCCGAAGGCATCGACTGCTCGCCGCGCGGCGATCTGCCCGGCTTTGTCCGCATCCACGACCCCAAGACGCTGATGCTGCCCGACCGCCGCGGCAACAACCGGGTCGATTCCTTGCGCAATATCGTGCGCGACCCGCGCGTGTCGCTGATGTTCCTGATCCCCGGCTCGGGCAATGCGGTGCGGGCCAACGGCCGCGCGCATCTGTCGATCGATCCGGAGCTGCTGGCCTCGTTCAAGGTCGAGGGCAAGGCGCCGCGCAGCGTCATGGTGATGAACGTTGACGAAATCTACTTCCAGTGCGCCCGCGCCATCGTTCGCTCCGACCTCTGGAATCCCGACAAGCGCGTCAATCCGAAGACGCTGCCGACACCGGGGCAGATTCTTGCGGAGATGAGCGACAACAAAGTCGGCGGCGCGGAATACGACCGCATCTGGCCCGAGCGCGCCGCCGCGACGATGTGGTGAGTTCTTTCTTCCCCTCTCCCCTTGTGGGAGAGGGTGGATCGCCGCGTCAGCGGCGAGACGGGCGAGGGGTATCTTTCCTCACAATGAGAGTAGTGTGCGGCGAGAACCCCTCATCCGGCGCTTCGCGCCACCTTCTCCCACAAGGGGAGAAGGAAGAGGGAGCCTGCTATGAATGACAGTGCCCTCAATTAAACGCCATCCCGCCGCTCAGCGCGATGGTCTGTCCGGTCATGTAGGCATTGTCGATCAGTAGCATCACGGCCTTGGCTACTTCATCCGCCGTGCCGAAGCGGCCGAGCGGGATGCGGCCGACGAGTGCGGGCTGGCCGCTCATCATGTCGGTCTCGATCAGCGACGGCGCCACCGCGTTGACGGTGATACCCTCCTTTACGAGCCGCGCCGCATAGCCGCGCGTCAGGCCCTCCATGCCGGCCTTGGACGCATTGTAGTGCGGCCCGATCGAGCCGGCACCGCGCGCTGCACCCGAGGAGATGTTGACGATGCGGCCCCATGTCCGCGCGCGCATCGATGGCAGCACGGCCTGCGTGCACAGGAAGGCGGATTTCAGATTGACCAGGATGGTGCGATCGAAATCGTCCTCGGTGAGATCGTCGACGCCGCGCGTGATGGCGATACCGGCATTGTTGACCAGGATGTCGATCGGCCCGAGCCCGGCGGTGACGCGCTCGACCATATCGGCCACGGCCTCGCGCTGCGAGACATCGGCGGCGACCACGATGGCGCGGCCGCCCTGCTTGCCGATCTCGCCTGCGAGTTGTTCAGCCTGGCCAATTCTCTCGCGGCAATTGATCGCCACTGCCGCGCCTGAGTCGGCCAGCGCGCGACAGACGGCCGCGCCAATTCCGCGCGAGCCGCCGGTGACGAGCGCCGTGCGCCCCCTCAAAGCATCCGCCATGCCTGGAACCTCCCAAATCAAGGGCCTTGTGATGCGTCGAGCGTAGCATGCCTGCCTTTCGCGCGCGTTGAACTCATCGCGAGATGAATCCGTCTGTCAATGCTTGCGGTGGGAGAAGCGCCCGAGCGCGCGCGCCCCAAATATGGATAGCCATTTCATTGACCAATCGTGCCGATCGCTTGATATTCGAGCCATCGAAACTGCTCCTCGAGCCTGAAGCCGCACGATGAAAACCGATCACCAGCGCAATCAGAACGACATGCATGCGTGCATGACGCGGCGCTGTTTCTCGGCGGCAACGGGCGCCTGTTGTTGTTGCTGACCGTCTCCTAGCAGCACCTCACATCGAAATCCCAAGACAGGAACGCCGAATTTCCGGCGGACGAGCAGTCATGTCCCAGCCCCAGTCGAACGCTTACATCATCGAGATCCAGGATCGCGCCGCCGGCATCATCACGCGCGACGAGCGTGGCTTCCGCTTCTTCTCCTCCGAGCGCCTGTTCGACAGCCTCGAAGGCCGCCAGTTCCGTTCGGCCCGTGAGGCCGAGCGTGCCGCCCGTGCCGTCTTCTCCGCGCGGAGCGGGCGCGCAAGCTCGCAACTCTTCCCCAACTGATCCCACCGAAAGGACCCGCGTCATGATCACCCGACGACACATTCTGGCAACGACGCTCCTGCTTGCAACCGCCCTTGCTGCACCCGCTCACGCCGAGGACAAGCCGGCCGAAATCCGCATCGGCACGCAGAAGGGCGGCTTCTTCCCGGCGGTGCGCCAGCGCCAGACGCTCGAGAACGCCTTCAAGCCGCTCGGCATCGAGATCAAGTGGGTCGACTTCCAGTTCGGTCCGCCGCTGCTGGAGGCCATCAATGTCGGCAGCGTCGATTTCGGTTATGTCGGCGACTCCCCGCCGATCTTCGCGCAGGCCGGCGGCGCCAAGATCCGCTACGCCGCCGCGGTGAAATCGGAAGGCAACACCCAGGCGATCATCGTGCCGAAGGACTCGGCCATCAAGACGCTGGCCGATCTCAAGGGCAAGCGCGTCGCCTTCGGCAAGGGATCGAGCGCGCATAATCTATTGGTTGCCACGCTCGAAAAGGCCGGCCTGTCCTGGTCCGACATCACGCCGGCGCCGCTCGCGCCCGCCGATGCGACCGCCGCCTTCGTCAAGGGCTCGGTCGATGCCTGGTCGATCTGGGATCCCTATCTCGCGCTCGCCGAGCTGAAGGAAAAGGCGCGGGTCATCGCTTTCGACAAGGACGTGCACAAGCCGAATGCGTTCTACATCGCCAACACGGATTTCGTTGATAAATACCCTTCGCTGGTGGCGAAGCTCAACACCACCTTCGCCTCTGAAGGCGTCTGGGCCAACGAGCACCACGAGGACGTCGCCAAAGCCCAGGCGGACGCGACCGGCGTCGACATCGAGGCCGTCAGGCGCTTCGTGGGTCGCTCAAACTTCCGCGTGGTGCCGCTGGATGCCGAGATCATCGCAAGCCAGCAGGCGGTCGCCGACCGTTTTGCAAGGCTCGGCCTGATCCCGAAGCCCGTCAGCGTCTCCGACATCGTCTGGAAATGGAATCCAGGCTCCTGAACCGGCGCAACTGATCAACTCCGGCGGCGCGCGCGGGTGCGTGCCGCCTTCTTGCCGGCGGCGGAGCGGACCTTGGCACCCTTGGTGTGGCTTGCCTTGCGCGCGGCGGCTGAACGGGATGCTGCGGGTCGGCGGCTTGCGGCTTCTTTGGCCTGTTTCGACAGCGCACTGCGCGACGCGGTCGAGCGCGGTTCCTTCTTGAGAACACGCTCGACAGCGCGCGATACTTTCGGCCTCCGCTTCGACGTGCGCTTGCCCTGGCCGACCTCATAGGCATATTTGGCGCTGCGGCGCGTCGCCTTCTTGGTGCGCCCTTTGCGCGGCGGCGGCAGATCGACACCGGCGCGACGCGCTTCGGAGAGGCCGATCGCGATGGCCTGCTTGGTCGAGCGTGCGCCGTGCTTGCCTTTCCGGATCCTGTCGATCTCGTCCTTGACGAATTCGCCGGCCTGCGTGCTGGCCGACTTGCCGGCGCGCTTGTCTTGCCTGGCTTTGCGAATGACTTCCTGTCTCGGCATGGTCCAGTTCCCTTCTTGAGTGAGAGGGATGTCTGACCGCAACGCGCAAGACGGAAGATTGATCCGCCTAAAGCATGATCCGGAAAAGTGCGAAGCGGTTTTCCGGAAAGATCATGCGTAGACAACTTTAGTTCCTCAGCGCCGCCAGCAGCTCGTCCGGCCGCTCGGCCATGATCATGTGGCCGGCGCCGGGCACCACGACGGTCTTTGCATGCGGGATCGCCGTGGCGAGCGCCTTGCCGGCCTTCGCCGGCGTCATCATGTCCCGCTCGCCGAGGATGAGCGTCGTCGGCACCTTCACGGTCGCCGCAGCGGCAAGCGCATTCGTATAGGAGTTGCAGGCCGACAGATCCCTGAACAGCACGCCCGGCTCGCATGCCCTGAGCACCGCCTGCGCGCCGCCATGCATCCACAGGCCCGGCGCCAGGCTGCCGCCGAGCTCCGCGTTGAAGCCGAGGCCCCAGATCGAGACCATGTCGTTGGCATCCTGCGAGTTGGCTTCGGCGGCTTTCAACAGATCCGGACCCACCGTCATGGTCGCGGCGGTGCCGATCAGGCTCAGCGCTGACACCTTGTCGGGATGTCGCGCGGCGGTCTCCAGCGAGATCAGCGAGCCCATGGAGTGACCGATCAGATGCGCCTTTGCGGCGCCCGCCGCATCGAGCAGCGCCGCCGTCCAGTCGGCCATCTCGGCGATGCTGCCGAGCGAAGGCCCAGTAGAGCGGCCGTGGCCGGGCAGGTCGGGCGCCAGCACGGCAAAGCCGTGATGGGCGAACCAGCGCGTATGCAATGCCCAGGTCGAATGGTCGAAGCCGGCGCCGTGGATGAAGACGACCGCGGGCAGGGACTTGTCGAAGTCGCGGCCACCGGTTGCGACAAACACATCGGTGCCGTTGACGGAGAGCTTCATGGTGTCAGGCCTTTTGCGAGATGCGCAGCGCTTGGTTGAGGTCGTCGATGATGTCGCTTGCGGTCTCGATGCCGACCGAGAGCCGCACCAGCTCTTCGCCGATGCCGGCCGCCTTGAGCTGCTCGGCGTCCATCTGCTGATGCGTGGTCGAGGCCGGATGGATCACCAGCGTCTTGGCGTCGCCGACATTGGCGAGATGGCTGATCATGCGTAAGCTCTCGATGAACTTGCGTCCGGCAGGCCGGCCGCCCTTGATGCCGAAGGAGACGATCGAGCCGGCACCGCGCGGCAGCAGCGTCTTGGCAAGCTGGTAGTCCGTATGATCCTCGAGCGACGGGTGCAGCACCCAGTCCACGGCCTTGTTGGACTTCAGCGCCTCCAGCACCAGATGCGTGTTCTGCATATGCCGGTCCATGCGCACGCCGAGCGTCTCGACGCCCTGGAGCAGCTGGAACGCGTTGGTCGGCGACAGGCAGGCGCCGAAATCGCGCAGGCCTTCGGTGCGGGCGCGCATGATGAAGGCGGCGGTGCCGAACTGCTCGTCGAAGACGATGCCGTGATAGCCGCCATAGGGCTCGGTCAGCACGCCGAACTTGCCGGAGGAGCGCCAGTCGAAGCGGCCGCCGTCGACGATGGCGCCGCCGATCGCGATGCCGTGGCCGCCGATCCATTTGGTCGCCGAATGCATCACGATGTCGGCGCCGAGCTCGATCGGACGGCTGAGATAGGGCGTGGCGAAGGTGTTGTCGATCAGAAGCGGAATCTTGGCCTCATGCGCGATCGCCGCAACCTTCGGGATGTCGAGCACCTCGAGGCCGGGGTTGCCGATGGTCTCGCCGATCACGAGCTTCGTGTTCGGTTTGATCGCCGCGCGGAATGCGTCGAGATCGCGTGGTTTCACAAACGTCGTGGTGATGCCGAAGCGGGGCAGCGTGTGCGCCAACAAATTGATGGTGCCGCCATAGAGCGAGCTCGACGCCACGATGTGGTCGCCGGCATTGAGCAGCGTGGCGATGGCGAGGTGCAGCGCCGCCTGGCCGCTCGCCGTGCAGATCGCGCCGACTCCGCCTTCCAGCGCCGCAAGCCGCTCCTCCAGCACGCCGGTGGTCGGATTGGAGATGCGCGTATAGATGTGGCCGGCGCGCTCCAGATTGAACAGCGCGGCGGCGTGATCGGAATCCTGGAACACGTAGGACGTGGTCTGGTAGATCGGCACCGCCCGGGCGCCGGTCGTGGGATCCGGATGCTGGCCCGCATGCAGGCTCAGGGTCTCGAAGGCAGGCGGTTTCGGCGCGGGCATGCGTGGCCTCGTTGATCGGTCGGCGATGGCGGCCGTTGTGCCACAAAACGGAGCGGTACGTCAGCCCATTGACAGCGCTGGGTTTGAAGCGAGCTCCAGCCGCGCCGGCGGTGCGCTCCCTCGCCCCGTTCTTACGGGGAGAGGGTTGGGGTGAGGGGCTCTCTCCACGAAGATGGTGGCAGCTGGACTCGCGGAGGCTCCCCCTCACCCGGAATTTGCTGCGCAAATTCCGGCCTCTCCCCGCAAGCGGGGAGAGGCGAAGAGGCGCCGTCCGCGCTTCACCCCCCGATCGCCTGCTCGATCATCCGCGCCTCCCGCAGCAGGATCTCCGCGACCTCCTGCTCGCGCCTTGGCCCGAGCCTCGTGCGAACGGCGGAGACCGTCATCGCTGCAGCCGGTTGCCCGTCCGGCGTCTTGATCCAGGTCGAGATCGATTTCGTCCCCTGCACCAGTCCGATCTCTCTCATGCCATATCCCAGCCGCCTGGCGGCGGTGACCTCGCCGAGCACGGTCGCGACGTCGGTCCGGTAGGCCTCGAACCGCTTCTCGTTCGCCGCGACGATCTTTCGCGCCTCCTGCGCCGGCATTGCGGCGAGAATGGCAACGCCGGCGCTGGAGACGCCGAGCGGCCGGCGTGCGCCGACCTCGATCGACAGCACCTGGATCGGGTAGACGCCGATCCGGCGATCGACGCAGAGCGTGTCGTTGCCGGTGCGCACCGTCAGGAACAGCGTGTCGCCGATCGCGGCGGACGCGCGCTGCAGCGACGGATTTGCGGCGACCAAGAGCCGCGATGGCCGCGGACGCGCCAGCGCCAGTTCCGGTACCTGGTTGCCGATCGCGTAGCGGCCGCTCCGGCCGTGCCGCTCGACGATGCCTTCCTCGATCAGCACGTGGACGATGCGATGCACGGTGGGGCGGGTGAGCCCGGTCGTGCGGACCACCTCTGCCAATGGCACACCGTCCTCGCGCCCTGCGGCCAGGATGCGCAGCACCGCGAGCGCGCGCCGGATCGCCTGCGCGCCATGTCGCGGCTCCACGGCGCTGCGGGTGGATTTCGTTGCGCGTCGTTTGTCCATAATATGGACAAGAACGCCACAATTCGCTCGACAGGGCAAGCGCGCATCTGGAGATTGCGCTTCGATCGGGATGCCATGCACGAAAGTCTGCGCCCGATATGGAATTGGAAGCGCCGCCGGGAGGTTAACATGAGATTAATCTGGATTGCCATCGCTGCAGCAGCCGCAATGTTGGCGGGACCCGCCTCCGGCCAGCAATGGCCGGCGCGCAACGTCAAGCTGATCGTGCCCTATCCCGCCGGCGGCAATGTCGACAGCGCCGCGCGCATCGTCGCCGACAAGCTCCAGGAGAAGCTCGGCCAACCCTTCGTCATCGAGAACAAGGCCGGCGCCGGCGGCATGATCGCGGGCGAAGCCTTCGCCAAGTCGGCGCCCGACGGCTACACGCTGTTCGTCGGCGCCAACGGCCCGGTGCTGTTCGCGACCGAGATCAACAAGCGCGACGCCTATAATTGGAAGAAGGACTTTCTCCCGATCTCGACGATCTCGATGACGCCGCTGGTGCTCGAGGTTCATCCCTCGGTGCAGGCGACCACGCTCAAGGAGTTTCTCGACCTCGCCAAGCGCGAGCCCGGCAAGCTGACCATGGCCTCGCCCGGTCCCGGCACCACCAACCATCTGCTCAGCGAGCTGATGCAGTCGAATCTCGGCCTGCAATGGGTCACGGCGCATTACCGCGGCAATGCGCCGGCCATCAACGATCTCCTGGGCGGTCAGGTGCAGTTCGCCTTCGACCAGCTCACGGTCAGCCTCCAGCACATCAAGGCCGGCCTGTTCCGCGCGCTCGCCGTCACCTCACCGCATCGATTGAAGTCGCTGCCCGACGTGCCGACCTTCGCCGAGCTCGGCTACAAGGACTTCGACGGCCAGACCTTCACCGGCCTGTTCGCGCCCGCTGGCACGCCTGCGCCCATCGTCGAGAAGCTGCACGAGACGCTGGTCGCGATTCTCAAAGACCCCGCCGTGGTCGACAAGTTCGAAAAGCTCGGCGGCGAAGCCACGCCGATGACGCCGGGCGAATTCAGGGCCTATCTCGAGCGCGAGGACGCCAAGTGGATTCCGGTGGTGCGCAAGGCCAATATCAGGGCGGACTGATCGATGCGGATCGATCCGACCGAGCTCGGCGCCGAGCGCATCTACCGCCTGATGACCGGTATCGTGGTGCCGCGCCCGATCGCCTGGGTGACGAGCTTGTCAGCTACGGGCGTGCTCAATCTCGCTCCGTTCAGCGCCTTCACCTTCGTCTCGCAGAAGCCGCCGATGCTCGCCATCAGCGTGGGCCGCAAGGGCGCCGACTACAAGGACACCGCGCACAACATCCTCGATACCGAGGAATATGTGATCCACATCGCGGATACGCCGCTGATGAATGCGGTGCACGACAGCTCCGTCGAGCATCCGCCTGAAATCAGCGAGGTCGAGCATCTCGGCCTGGAGACGCTCGCGAGCGAGCGCATCAAGGTGCCGCGGCTTGCCGCCGCGCCGGTCGCGATGGAGTGCCGATTCCGGCAGTGCCTCGAATTCGGTGACGCCAAGAGCCGGCTCATCGTCGGCGAGGACGTGCTGTTCCATTTGCGCGACGGTCTCGTCAACGACGGTAAGGTCGAGACCAGGGCGCTCGACCCGATCGCGCGCATCGGCGGGCCGCGCTACGCCCGCCTCGGCGAGATCGTGACGCTGGGCAGCGTGTTCCAGACTCCCAAGTCGAAAGACTGAGCGTGCGGGCCTCATCGCCGGCCGCCGCCCCAAGATCATCGGAGGACATACAATGCGACTGCTGAGCTATCTGCTGGACGGCGAGGCGCGCTACGGCGCGGCCGTGGACGGCGGCGTGGTCGATCTGACCAGGCGCATCGGCCGCGACTATTCGGACGTCAAGGCGCTGATCGCGGCCAACGCACTCGCCGAAGCGCAGGAGGCCGTCGCGGGGCAAAAGCCGGACCATGCGCTGGACAAGCTCGTCCTGTTGCCGCCGGTGCTGGCGCCGGAGAAGCTCTGGTGCATCGGCGTCAATTACGCCGAGCGCAATGCGGAGTATAAAGACAATTCCGACCTGCCCAAATATCCCAGCCTGTTCGTGCGCAGCATGTCCTCGATGACGGGCTCCGGCCAGCCGATCGAGAAGCCGAAGGTTTCGGACCAGCTCGACTATGAAGGCGAGCTCGTCATCGTGGTCGGGCAGGGCGGCCGCCACATTCCGCGCGAAAAAGCGTGGTCGCACATCTTCGGCATGACACTGTGCAACGAGGGCACGATCCGCGATTGGCTGCGCCACGGCAAGTTCAACGTCACGCAGGGCAAGAATTTTGATCGCTCCGGCAGCATCGGCCCGTGGATCGTGACGTCTGACGAGCTCGATCCGCGCGGGCCTCACGACATCACTACGCGCGTCAACGGCGAGGTGCGGCAGCAGGACACGACGGAACGGCTGATGTTCCCGTTCGATTTCCTGATTTCCTATCTCTCGACCTTCGCGACCCTCAAGCCTGGCGACATGATCGTGACGGGCACACCGACCGGCGCGGGCGCCCGGTTCGATCCGCCACGCTGGCTCAGGGACGGCGACGTCGTCGAGGTCGAGTCCAGCCGCATCGGCGTGCTGCGCAACACCGTGGCGGCGGAGCAGTAAACGATGCTGGACATTGCCACGATCGAACGCCTCGCCGCGCGCCTCGACGAAGCCGAGCGCACCAAGACGCTGATCCCGATGTTCACGAAAGAATATCCGGAGTTCAGCATCGAGGATGCCTACGCGGTCCAGCGCGCCTGGACCAAGCTTCAGCTCGGCCGCGGCCGCATCATCAAGGGCCACAAGATCGGCCTGACCTCGAAGGCGATGCAGAACGCGGTCGGCATCAACGAGCCCGATTACGGCGTGCTGTTCGCCGACATGTTTTACCCCGATGCCACGCCTGTTCCGTTCGACCGCTTCCACGCGCCGCGCATCGAGGTCGAGCTCGCCTTCGTGCTGAAGGCGCCGCTGCGCGGGCCCGATTGCACCATTTTCGACGTGCTCAACGCCACCGACTACGTCACGCCTGCGCTGGAGATCCTGGAGACGCGCATGCACCGCGTCGACCCCGAGACGGGCAGGACCCGCAAGGTGATGGACACGATCTCGGACAACGCGGCCAATGCCGCGCTGGTGCTCGGCGGCCGGCCGATCCGCCCGATGGATGCGGACCTGCGCTGGATCGGCGCCTTGCTGTTCCGCAACGGCGAGGTCGAGGAGACCGGGCTTGCCGCTGGCGTGCTCAATCACCCCGCCAACGGCATCGCCTGGCTCGCCAACCGCCTCTCACCGCATGACGAGCATCTCAAAGCCGGCGAGGTCGTGCTGGCGGGATCGTTCACGCGGCCCGTCGACATCCGCCGCGGAGACACTTTCCATGCCGACTACGGCGCCTTCGGCTCGGTGTCGTGCCAATTCGTCTGAAGCAATAACGAGCAGGGAGCGCACCATGAGTGGTCAAACGCGGCGCAGGAGCGTCCACATCGGCGGCTTCAAGCACGTCAACCCGATTCCGAACGCCTGCCGCATCGGTAATCTCGTGATGTCGGGCGTCATCCTCGGCCGCGATCCCGCGACCAATGCGATGCCCGAAAGCCTGGATGCCCAATGCGCCAACATGTTCGCGCATATGAAGGCGACGGTGGAGGCAGCTGGCGGCTCGACCTCCGACATCATCAAGATGACGGTGTGGCTGAAGGACCGCGGCAACCGCGGCCCTCTCAATGTCGAGTGGCTGAAGATGTTTCCGGACGAGCATTCGCGCCCCGCGCGCCACGCGCTGCCGATGGACAACATGGATGGCGGCGCGCTGGTGCAGTGCGACTTCACCGCCGTGATCGACTGAAGGAGCGCTCGCATGCCGACCTATCTGCCGTTCGACCCCAACCCGCGCCGCCCAAGCAAGGCGCCGCCGCCGAAGACCATCGACAGCCAGTTTCACGTGCTGGGTCCGATCGAGAAATATCCTGAGCGTCCCGGCGCCGCCTATCGGATGCCGACCGCGACCTGGGAAGCGGCGCTGCGCATGCACAAGACGCTCGGCATCGAGCGCGGCATCATCGTGCAGACCACGACCTACGGCGCCGACCACGCCGTCGTGCTCGACGGCCTTGCCGCGATGGGCCCGAACTATCGCGGCTGCGCCAATGCGCTGGTGTTCGCGGAAGCGAACGATGCCTATCTCGCCAAGCTGCACGACGCAGGGGTGCGCGGCGCGCGCTTCAGCTTCCGCCAGGAGCTCGGCGCCGTGTTGTCGGATGCCGATTTCGCCCGTGCCATCGCCCGCATCCGCGAGCTCGGCTGGTACGTCAAGATCCAGCCGGAGAAGGACGGCATCGTCTCGAGCGTCGCCAAATACGAGAACCTCGACGTGCCCGTGCTGATCGACCACATGGCGCGGCCTGACCCCGAGGCCGGCAGGAACGATCCGAATCTGCGCAAGATGCTGGAGCTGCTCGCCAAGGGCAATTTCTGGGTCATGCTCTCGCTCGGCGAGAAAACCTCGAAGACCGGCGCGCCTTACGACGACGTGATCCCGATCGCGCGCGCCTATATCGAGGCCGCTCCCGATCGCTGCGTCTGGGCCAGCGACTGGCCGCATCCGGTCTCGGTGAAGCAGCCGCCGAACGATGCCGATCTGTTAGAGCTGATGTACCGTTACGCGCCCGACCAGGCGGAGCTGGAGAAGATCCTGGTGCACAATCCGGCCAAGCTGTTCGGCTTTGCGGATTAGGGCATGAGAGGATTGGGCTGAGCAGCTCGCTCGGGGCGCGATTGCGCCTCACCCCACCGGCTGCTTCGCGAGCCTATCCCGCACCTCCGCGGCGATCTCGAACGAGCGCAGCCGTGCCGTGTGGTCGTAGATCTGCCCCGTCGTCATCAATTCGTCCGCGCCGGTTTCAGTGATCAGCGCCTTCAGCTTCGCTTCGACCACATCGGGCGACCCGACCGCTGAGCACGACAGCGCTTGCGCAACGCCGGCCTTCTCGGCCGGCGACCACAACGCGTCCATGTCCTCCACCGGCGGCGGCAGCGGCCCCGGCGTGCCGCGGCGCAGGTTGATGAATTGCTGCTGCAGCGAGGAGAACATCCGCTGTGCCTCTTCATCGCTGTCGGCCGCGAACACGTTGACGCCGATCATCGCATAGGGCTTGTCGAGCTGCGCCGAGGGCTCGAAGCGCGCCCGATATTCGCGCAGCGCCGGCATCATCATCTGCGGCGCGAAATGCGAGGCGAACGCGAAGGGCAGGCCGAGCATTGCCGCCAGCTGCGCGCCAAAGGTGCTCGATCCCAAGATCCACTGCGGTACCTTGGTCCCCATGCCGGGCACGGCGCGGATCGCCTGGTTCGGCTGCACGTCGCCGAGCAGCGCCTGCAGCTCCAGCACGTCATGCGGAAAGTTCTCGGACGTGGTGGCGAGGTCGCGCCGCAGCGCCCGCGCGGTGAACTGGTCGGTGCCCGGCGCCCGGCCGAGCCCGAGATCGATCCGCCCGGGATAGAGCGATTCCAGCGTGCCGAACTGCTCGGCGATGACGAGCGGCGAGTGGTTCGGCAGCATGATCCCGCCGGAGCCGACGCGGATCGTTTTCGTTCCGCCCGCGATGTGGCCGATCACTACCGACGTCGCCGCGCTCGCGATGCCCGTCATGTTGTGATGCTCGGCCAGCCAGAACCGCTTGAAGCCCCACGTCTCGGCATGCCGGGCCAGATCGAGCGAATTGCGGAACGCCTGCGACGCGTCGCCGCCCTGGCAGATGGGGGCGAGGTCGAGCACGGAGAAGGGGATCATGGGAGGGCTGCCGGTGTGGAGGGGCCGCGTGACGGTGCGCGCTTGCAGGACACACATGTAGTGGCAGCGCGCAGAATAGGTAGAGCACTTGCGGGCCCCTCTTGTCAGCTCATCTGAGAGATGCACGCCGCGAAGACGGCCGTTCACAACACTGTTATTGCAGGCCCTGGCGCCCCTCGCGCCAACTGGGCGTTTTACACCTGGTATTGTAGCTTGCGGGAAGCAGCTGCGCTGCTGCCAGGAGGAACTGACATGACCACGGTCGTCTTCACCCGCCGCAACCTCCTCGCTGCCGGCGGCTCCGTCCTCGCAACGGGCCTTCTGGCAACCGGCGATTCCGGCGTCCTGCTGCCCGCCCGCGCGGCGGGCCTCGCACCGACCGAGTCGATGTCGGGCGGCGCGAACAATTACCGCAAGGGCGCGGCGATCGTGGAGCGGATCGGCAAGGGCGGTTTCTGGATGAGCGGCACCGTGCGCCGCGCCGGCGACGGGGCTCCGCTGGCCGGGCAGCGCATCCAGATCTGGGCGCACACCGTCGAAGGGCGGGAGCACGAGCCGCAGAGCCACGGCGCAACGCTCACCGACAAGGACGGCAGGTTCCGGCTGGAGATGCCGCAGATCATTCCGATCTTCGGCCAGCCGCACGGCCACCTCGCCTATGACAGCGGCGAGTTCAAGACCGTCTTCCTGCGGCCGGTGATGCGGAGCGCCAAGGAGACCAGCCTGGAGGCGCACTTCGTGCTGCAGCCGGCTTGAACCCCACTTGCAAATGACGCGATGGAGATCGGCCCGGGCGCCCCTGATCTGGGGCGCCCTTGGCTTGGCGATCGGCGTGCCGGTTGCGCTTGCTGCGGCCAGCGAGCAGCTGGCATGGCGCGATCCTGTCTACATTATCGCCGGCTTCGCCGGCATCATCGCCCTCGGTCTCGTGCTCGTGCAGCCCTTGCTGATCGGCGGCTACCTGCCACGATTGTCGGCCTATCGCGGCAGGCGCGCCCATCACTGGATCGGCGGCGCGCTTGCTGTCGCGATTCTGATCCACGTCGCCGGCCTCTGGATCACCAGCCCGCCCGACATGGTGGACGCACTGACCTTCTCATCGCCGACGCCGTTCTCTCCCTTCGGCGTGATCGCGATGTGGGCCATCTTCGCGGTTGCGTTCCTGGCTCTGCTGCGAAGGCGGTTGGGATTGCGGCCGCGAACCTGGCGCATCATCCATATTCCCCTCGCCATCGTCATCGTCGCAGGTAGCGTGGTCCATTGCCTGCTGATCGAGGGGACGATGGAGACGATCTCCAAGGTGGCACTCTGTGCGCTCGTCCTCGCGGCGGCCGTGAAAGTCATGATTGACCTGCAGGTGTGGCGGAAGCGACAGGCGCCGCGCGGGGAGAATGTCGCACGGCAATAATCCGGCGGATCTGGTCAGCTCCAGCACTTCCCCAGTCCCATCTCTTGTGCGCAGAATGGCGCGCGCCAAGCATCGTCATCGGGCCGGGAGGATCTCGAAATGGCAGAGCAGACCATTCGCTTCGACGATGGTGCCGCCTACGAGCAGATGATGGGAATCTGGAGCCGGTTCGCCGGCGAGATATTCCTTGATTGGCTGGCACCTCCTGCAGGCTTGCGTTGGATCGACATCGGCTGCGGCAACGGCGCCTTCACTGAACTCCTGGTCGAGCGCTGCAGCCCCGCCGAGGTCCAGGGCATTGACCCCTCGGCAGAGCAGCTCGCTTTTGCGCGCACACGACCTGCGGCGCGCGTGGCAAAGTTTCACCAGGGCGATGCGATGGCACTTCCTTTCGCCGACGCCAGCTTCGACGCGGCCGTGATGGCGTTGGTTCTCGTATTCGTTCCGGATCCCGCCAGGGGCGTCAGCGAAATGGTGCGGGTCGTTGTCCCCGGCGGTGCGGTCATGACGTATATGTGGGACATGTTGGGCGGCGGCTTTCCGCTCGACCCGATCTACGACGAGATGAAGGCAATGGGCATTCCGGCAACGCGCCCGCCGCGGATGGACGCCTCTCGCATGGAAGCGTTGCGGGACCTGTGGCGAGGAGCAGGTCTCGAGGACGTGCAAACGCGAGAGATTACGGTGCAACGGACGTTCTCAGGTTTCGACGACTTCTGGGCAATCAGTCTGAAGTCCCCCGCGCTCCGGCCTTCCGTTGCCGCCATGAGGCCCGCAGACGTCGAGACGCTCATAGCGCGGGTGCGTGCGGGCCTGCCGGCGCATGCGGACGGTCGCATCACCTGCACTGCGCGCGCGCACGCGATCACGGGGCGCCGGCCCAAATAGCTCGCACTGTGCGGCCCGTAGGATGGATAGAGCACTTGCGAAACCCATCATCTTCGCCACCGCACGAGTCTGATGGGTTTCGCTGCGCGCGGCAGTGGTCCAGAGTCGAGAGGTGAAATCTCTCGCCGCGTCATTGCGAGGAGCCCTTGCGACGAAGCAATCCAGACTGTTTCCGCGGACACATTCCTGGATTGCTTCGCTACGCTCGCAATGACGGAACCTGGCTGCACTTAGCTTGCCGCAGCCTTCGACCGGGCGTAACCTCGCGCAATGCTCGTCACGTCCCCCGATCTGAAAGCGTTCCTGCTGGCGACGCCGTTCTTCGGCGGGCTTTCGGAGGCAGGCCTCGACCTCTTGATCTCGATGCTAGTCGAGCGCCGCTTCGAGGCCGACGCGACCGTTGTGGCCGAGGGCGAGCCGGGACGTTCGATGTTCATCGTCAAGTCCGGCCGGCTGGCGGTGAGCAAACGCACGCATGCGGGCAGGGTCATCCCGATATCGCGTTTGGAGCCTGGCGATTTCTTCGGCGAGATGACGCTGATCGAAATGCAGAACCGCTCCGCCACTGTTATCGCGGAGGCGCCGACCGTGCTGTACGAGCTGACGGCCCAAAAGCTCTATGCCTGCTACAAGGCCGACATCCACGCCTACGTGATCGTTCTGCAGAACATCAATCGCGAGCTATGCCGGCGGTTGCGCCGTTCGGACGACCGCTTCGCAGCACTGCAAATGAATGGCGACCATTGATGGTGCGCAGTGCGTAGGATGGGTAGAGCCCTTGCGAAACCCATCATGTTTCGTGCTCGACAAGGAGCAGATGGGTTTCGCTTCGCTCTACCCATCCTACGGGCTACTGAGATCCTCGACGCGCATCACGACTTGTCGTGCGCGTACTTCTCCAGGACCAGCCGATTATACTCGTCCCTGACGGCTCTGCGGGAAACATGTCCCTTCCGGTCCTTGGCGATTTTCAAAAGATCAGGATCGGTCGGTGCTTTTGATTTCCGCCGAAATCTCGCAAGAAGAGGAATCGTCGGCTCCGACATCCTTCCAAACAGGCGGTCGAACCATCCCATCGTGTCCTCCCGGACAGGTCGCGAGCGAAAAGACTAGCACCATGAAATGAGGGGTCAACGTGCCGTGTGGCCGCAACCTTTCGAAGAGGCGCAACCGGAAGGACACCGATCGCAACGCTTCTGGCCCGTCGGGCAAAACACCGCCTCTCCCGCGCAGCCCCCGTCAATCCCTTCCCGCAAATATATTCCACTTTGCCGAAATTCGGAATTGCAGTATCCATCGCTCATCCCGGCCCAGGGAGAGGGGCGATCGTACGTCGTCACGAACGAGGGCCAGGGTGCGGTGGACGCGGCTGCGTCGGGCACGCGGGGCGGGACCAGGGCGAGATGAACCTCGTGAGGTCTCACAGCGTACGGAACGGACGGCGCCAACATCCGGCGAAGCCTCTTGGCGGAGCCGGAAGCTGCGTACGGCAAAACCGTGTGGTCCTGACCGTCGTTGCTACGGTCAAGCCTTGCGGAGATGCTTCTGGGCTCAACCGGGCCTTGAGGCATCGTCAATTCGCGAGGTGACGGAGGCCAGAAGGAACTCGGCTCCGGGGAGAGCAGGCATAAGCCGTCAAACCACTGCGCAGGGAAGGCCGTGTGTTGGGCTTCACCTGTATGCCGCTGTGCAGTTTTCTGCGTGTGCTTTCGCACAGCGGACCGTGGGTGCCAGCCGGCACCCGGCCTTCCCTGCGCCCTCTCTTCAAAGAGGGACAAGGAAACGAGCAAAACTCGGGCGTTTCGGGCCGCGAGAATGCCAAGCCATGTGTGGAAGACTGGCGAAACGACCGAGCTTGCTCTTCTCGCCCGTCGTTCGAGGATCAGCGGCGCGCGGCGATCGCCGTCAGCTCCAGCTTGACGCCCGGGCCGAGATCCGCAACGCCGATCGCGGCCCGCGCCGGCAGATGCTCCGCAGTGAAATAGCGCTTCCACACCTGGTTGAACGCGGCCTTCTCCGTGAGGTCGGCCACGAAGATCGTCACCTGCAGAACGCAGGAGAGATCGGAGCCGGCTCCCTCGAGCAGGGTTTTCATCTGGCGCAGCACATCGTCGGCCTGGCCGGCCATGTCGAGCCCGGCATCTTCAGGAACGATGCCGCCGAGATACAGCACGCCATTATGCTCGACGATCTCGTGGAGCAGTCCTTCATAGGGCAGGGAACGGGTGATCACGATCGCATCCGTGGCTGTTGCGGGCTCGCTGCCAGGAGGAGGGCTCGCGTCGGTGAGGAAAGCTGGTGCTGCCAGACAGGATTGAACTGTCGACCTCTCCATTACCAATGGAGTGCTCTACCACTGAGCTACGGCAGCATGTGCTGGGACAAGAATCGGCCGCCCGAGGGGCCTACCAAGCGGGCCGATATCTGCCACAAGCCCCCCTCCTGCGCAAGCTTGCTAGCCCCGCCAAAACGAGAAAATCGGGCCGATATCGGCGCCAAAATCCCCGTTTTCGCCCGAACTGACCGACTTCACGCCGATTCGGGTCTGATATCCCTGCCCAACTGGGCAGTTGGCCTGGGAGCCGGATTCGATCCATTTCGCGTTTCGCTTGGGGTCGTATCGCCTCACCCTCTTGAGCTGCCACACTTCGATGGCATCCTGTGGCCGGTTGCTGGGATGGAGCCGCGATGGGCGACGAGACTGACAAGAGCGCGAGGCAGGCGAGGGCGTCCCGGGACGACCGGCTGAAATCGGCGCTGCGCGAAAACCTGAAGCGGCGGAAGGTGCAGGCGCGCGAACGCGCCGCAAGCACCGACCCCTCGCAGAATGACGATGGTTCCCTAAATGAGGGGGCCGCCGGCAAGACCTCTCGTTGAACGCCGGCGGCTGGAAATTTTGGAGTGCATGCAGTGACCATGGGGCAGGACGAAACACAACGAACCGACCGTGATGCGCAGCTGTTGCGGTTCACCCGCCCCGAGCAGACCTTTCCGGCGCTGACGCCCGCCGAGATCGAACGGATCAGGCACTTCGGCGAAATCCGCACCTACGCGGACGGCGAGTTGCTGTTCGAGACCGGCAAGCCCGGGCCCGGCATGTTCGTGGTGCTGGCTGGCCACGTCGCCATCACCCAGCGCGACGGTCTCGGTCACGTCACTCCGGTGATCGATCAGGGGCCGGGGCAATTCCTGGCCGAGCTTGGCCAGCTCTCGGGCAGGCCGGCGCTGGTCGACGGCCGCGCCGAAGGCAATGTCGAGGTGCTGCTCGTCCCGCCGGACCGGCTGCGCGCGCTGCTGGTGGCCGAAGCCGAGCTTGGCGAGCGCATCATGCGCGCGTTGATCCTGCGCCGGGTCAATCTGATCCAGGGCGGCATCGGCGGCCCCGTGCTGATCGGGCCCTCGAACTCCGCCGGCGTGGTGCGCCTGCAGGGCTTTCTCACCCGCAATGGCCAGCCGCATCATCTGCTCGATCCCGAGAGCGAGCATGACGCCGCCGAACTGATCGCGCGCTATTCGCCGAAGCCGGAGGATTGGCCGCTCGTCGTCACGGCCGGCGGCACGGTGCTGCGCAATCCCAGCGAGACCGAGCTCGGCCGCGCCATCGGCATGATCGGCGGGGCCAAGGACGACCGAATCTACGATGTCGCCATCGTCGGCTGCGGGCCGGCGGGGCTCGCGACTGCGGTCTACGCTGCGTCCGAAGGTCTCTCGGTCGCGGTCGTCGACACCCGCGCCTTCGGCGGCCAAGCCGGCGCCAGCGCGCGCATCGAGAACTATCTGGGCTTCCCGACCGGCATCTCCGGCCAGGCGCTGGCGGGCCGCGCCTTCACCCAGGCGCAGAAGTTCGGCGCCGACATCATGATTCCGATGTCGGTGAGCTCGCTGGATTGCTCCCGCGCCAACGGCACCTTCGCGCTGGCGCTGGATTGCGGCGAGACCTTGCGCTCCCGTTCGGTGGTGGTCGCCAGCGGCGCGCGCTATCGCCGTCCTGACATCGCCAACCTCGACAAGTTCGAGGGCCGCGGCGTCTGGTACTGGGCATCGCCCGTGGAGGCGCGGCTCTGCGCCGGCGAGGAGGTGGCTCTGGTCGGCGCCGGCAATTCGGCCGGCCAGGCGGCCGTGTTCCTGTCGGGCCATGCGAAAAAAGTGCTGATGATCATCCGCGGCGGCGGCCTTGGCGCCAGCATGTCGCGCTATCTCATCGAGCGCATCGAAGCGACCCCGAACATCGAATTGATGTTCAACACCGAGATCACCGCGCTCGAGGGCGACGAGGCCTCGCTGCTGCGGCGCATCCGCTGGAAGAGCCGGCTGTCGGATGACGAGGATTCCGCCGATATCCGCAATCTCTTCCTGTTCGTCGGCGCCGATCCCGCCACGTCCTGGCTCGACGGTTGCGGCGTGACGCTCGATCGCGGCGGCTTCGTCGTCACCGGCGCGCAGTCCGAGCAGAATCAGGGCAAGCTGGTGGCGCCGCTGGAGACCTCAGTGCCCGGCGTCTACGCCGTCGGCGACGTCCGCTCCGGCTCGGTCAAGCGCGTCGGCGGCGCCATCGGCGAGGGCGCGCAGGTCGTTGCCTCCCTGCATGGCTATCTCGGCGACGCCGCAAAACCGGCGCTTTAGTCAAGGACAAGGCAAGGCAATGGCTAGCCGCAAGGGACTTGCCATTGCGCTGCGTCCCGCGAGACTATCGCCTCGTCGCGAGGTCAATCGCGCGTGGAAAAACAAAGATTCCCCAGGGAGGACCAAATGGCTGAAGTCGTCGTGCTCTACAAGACACCCAAGGATGCTGCCGCCTTCGACAAATACTATGCCGAGACGCACATCCCGCTCGCCAAGAAGCTTCCCGGCCTGAAGAACTACGCCGTCAGCAAAGGGCCGGTCGCATCTCCCGCAGGCCCTTCCGGAATCCATCTCGTCGCCATCCTCACCTTCGACAGCGTGGCCGACGTTCAGGCCGCCTTTGGCAGCGAGGAAGGCAAGGCAACCGGCGCCGACGTGCCGAAATTCGCCAGCGGCGGTGCCGACATCCTGATCTTCGATACCAAGAACGTGTGAGTTCGATTCAACTTTCGTCGAAAGCCTGCCGTCGTTTGTGACAGCGCTGCAAAAAGTTCAGCCATGCGTTTTTCGATTTCGCACGACGACGCATGGCTGCGCTCATGCATGTGACGACAACGCAGGTGGTAATCCGATGAGGACCGTAATACTATTCTCGTCACCTCAATGCAGAGAGTAGGAGAGATGTCATGGTGCTTGGCCTAAGCCTGCCCGCCCTTACGCTGATCCATGTCATCATCAGCCTGATTGCCATCGTCGCCGGGCTCGTCGTGATGTTCGGACTGCTCGGCTCTAAGTCGATGCCGGGCCTGACCGCGATCTTCCTGCTGTTCACCATTCTCACCAGCGCGACTGGTTTCCTGTTTCCATTCAAGGAGCTGCTGCCCTCGCACATCATCGGCATCATCTCGCTGGTGCTGCTCGCGATCGCCTGTTTCGCGCTCTACAGCATGAAGCTCGCCGGCGTCTGGCGCCCAGTTTACATCGTGACCGCGATGATCTCGCTCTATTTCAACGTCTTCGTGCTGGTGATCCAGTCGTTCCTCAAGGTGCCCGCGCTTGCCGCGCTCGCGCCCGCCGTGCCCCCGGCGCCGCCATCGGGACCGGTGTTCGCCGTGGTGCAGGGCATCGTGCTGGTATTTTTCGTCGTGCTGACCATCGGCGCCTGGCGGCGCTACAAGCCCCTGGCGTTTGCCTGAAAGATCGCGCGAGCGCGGCGCGCGTTCACCCGTCATTCTGGGGCATCGCGCAGCGATGAACTCTGGTGCGCAATCGCGCACCAGAGAATCCCGATTTATCAATCTCCAGATTCCGGGTTCGCGCTGACGCGCGTCCCGGAATGACGTCTCTCATTGAAAGGAGCCCCCACCATGCCCACCATCACCACCAAAGACGGCGTCGAGATCTTCTACAAGGACTGGGGCTCGGGCCAGCCGATCGTGTTCAGCCATGGCTGGCCGCTGTCGTCGGACGATTGGGACGCGCAGATGATGTACTTCATCACGCGCGGCTATCGCGTCATCGCCCATGACCGCCGCGGCCACGGCCGCTCGGCGCAGGTCGCCGATGGTCACGACATGGATCATTATGCCGACGATCTCGCCGCGCTCACCGCGCATCTCGACCTCAAGAACGCCCTCCATGTCGGCCATTCCACCGGCGGCGGCGAGGTCGTGCACTACATTGCCCGTCACGGCGAGAGCCGCGTCGCGAAGGCCGCGATCCTCTCGGCGGTGCCGCCGCTGATGGTGCAGACCGCGGCCAATCCCGGCGGCCTGCCGAAGAGCGTGTTCGACGATTTCCAGGCCCAGCTTGCCGCCGGCCGCTCGGCCTTCTACCGCGACATCGCCGCCGGCCCGTTCTACGGCTACAACCGCCCCGGCGCAAAACCGCTGGAAGCGGTGATCGAGAACTGGTGGCGCCAGGGCATGATGGGTGGCGCGAAAGCGCATTACGACGGCATCGTCGCGTTCTCGCAAACCGATTTCACTGAGGATCTGAAGAAGATCAACGTCCCGGTTCTGGTGATGCATGGCGACGACGACCAGATCGTGCCATACGCGGACTCGGCGCCGCTCTCGGCCAAGCTGCTCAAGAAAGGCATCCTGAAGACCTACAAGGGATTCCCCCACGGCATGCCGACCACGCATGCCGAGACGATCAACGCGGATCTCCTGGCGTTCTTCAGGGAGTGAGGTTTCACGACTCTCACCCTCCCTTGTTGTGGGAATGGGTGGCTCGCCGCGTAGCGGCGAGCCGGACGAGGGCTTAACTTGTGTGGAAATTTCGGGGCTCGCGCGCGTTGAGCCCCGTCCACTCAAGGAGAGGCGCGGCGATGTCGCCCCAGCTCAAACTGATCGCTCTCGACGCCGACGACCTCGCCGTGATCTCGACCCATGTCCAGGACGCCCGCGTTCAGGCTTCCGATATCATTTGGCGGCAGGGCGAGAAACGGCTTGTGGTCGGAATGAGCCGGCTGGACTGGGAGCAGACCTTGGAGGGCGAGACCGAGCCGCGCCGGCTGGTCGCAGCGCTCCGTTTCGACCGTGTGCTCGCCTGCAAGTCGCGCAACATTGACCTCGCCGCGCCGGACAAGATCCTGGATCTCGTCGGCATTGAATTTCACCCCCGGGACGGCCGCGCCGAGGAGCCCGGCGGCAGCGCCCTGCTTTTGTTCGCCCAGGGCGGCGCCATCCGCCTGGACGTCGAGTGTCTGGAATGCGAGCTGACCGACCTCGGGGCCGACACGCTGGGCACTGGAGTCCAGGGGGAGGGCTGAAGAGGCCGTATACCAGCCGAATGGGCCCTGGCTGGGATGGCATCTGCCGAGGGTTGACGCAGCTTCCCCGCCGCGCCATTGAGCAGGGGACCTGGTGCGCCGACCCGCCCCTCAAGACCAGCCGGAAGCCAAGCGAAACATGCCCGTTCGCCTCGACCGCAGCAGCGCTGATTTCGACCAGCGATTCGCCGCCTTCCTCGCCGCCAAGCGCGAGGCGTCGGCCGACGTCGAGGCCGCCGCGCGCGCGATCGTCGACGACGTGGCCAAGCGTGGCGACGCCGCCCTGCTCGAGGCGACGGCCAAGTTCGACCGCTTGAGGCTGGACGCATCCTCCTTGCGCGTCTCCGCCGCCGAGATCGAGGCCGCCGTCAAGGCCTGCGAGCCTGCGACGCTGGATGCACTCAAGCTCGCGCGCGACCGCATCGAGACCTATCACCGCCGCCAGCTGCCGAAGGACGAGCGCTTCACCGACCCGCTCGGCGTCGAGCTTGGTTGGCGCTACACCGCGATCGAATCCGCCGGCCTCTACGTCCCCGGCGGCACGGCGGCCTATCCGTCATCGGTGCTGATGAATGCCGTGCCGGCGAAAGTCGCCGGCGTGTCGCGCCTCGTGATGGTGGTGCCCTCGCCGGACGGCAAGCTCAATCCGCTGGTCCTGGCGGCCGCCCATCTCGGCGGCGTCACCGAGATCTACCGTGTCGGCGGTGCGCAGGCGGTGGCCGCGCTGGCGCATGGCACCGCGACCATCGCGCCGGTCGCCAAGATTGTCGGCCCGGGCAATGCCTATGTCGCTGCCGCGAAACGGCTGGTGTTCGGCAAGGTCGGCATCGACATGATCGCCGGCCCCTCGGAGGTGCTCGTCATTGCCGACGACACCGGCAACGCCGATTGGATCGCCGCTGACCTCTTGGCGCAGGCCGAGCACGATTCCAGCGCGCAGTCGATCCTGATCACGGACTCGGCGCGCCTTGCCGCCGACGTCGAAAAGGCGGTCGAGGCGCAGCTGAAGACGCTGCCGCGCGCCGCGATCGCCAGCGCGTCCTGGGCCGATTTCGGCGCCGTTATCATGGTGAAGAACCTGGGCGACGCCGTCCCGCTTGCCGACGCCATCGCGGCCGAGCATCTCGAGATCATGACCGTCGATCCCGACGCGCTCGCGGCGAAGATCCGCAATGCCGGCGCGGTGTTCCTCGGACCGCACACGCCCGAAGCGATCGGCGATTATGTCGGCGGCTCCAACCACGTTCTGCCGACGGCGCGCTCGGCGCGGTTTTCCTCCGGCCTCTCGGTGCACGACTTCATGAAGCGCACCTCGATCCTGAAATGCGGGCCCGACCAATTGCGTGCGCTGGGTCCGGCCGCGATGACGCTCGGCAAGGCGGAGGGGCTGGATGCCCATTCCCGCTCGATTGGATTGCGCCTCAATCTGTCATGACAAAGCCGCCCGCACAGGACGACTCAACTAATCGCATCGTCGGCGTCACGCTCGACGAGGAATCGATTGGCCGTTCCGGGCCCGACATCGAGCACGAGCGGGCGATCGCGATCTACGATCTGATCGAGCAGAACCTGTTTGCGCCCGAGGGCGCGGACGGCAAGGGCCCGTTCACGCTGCATATCGGCATCACCGGCAACCGGCTGATGTTCGACATCCGCCGCGAGGACGGCACGCCCGTGGTCGCGCATCTGTTGTCGCTGACGCCGTTCCGGCGGATCGTGAAAGACTATTTCATGATCTGCGACAGCTATTACCAGGCGATCCGCACCGCGACTCCCGACAAGATCGAGGCCATCGACATGGGCCGCCGCGGCATCCACGACGAGGGATCGCGCACGCTCCAGGAGCGGCTGAAAGGCAAGGTGCGGGTCGACTTCGAGACCTCGCGCCGGCTGTTCACGCTCATTACTGTTCTCCATTGGAAGGGTTGATCACGGATGGCTGCGCCCCCACGCGCACGCGATCCGCAATCGGTGCTGTTCGCCTGTGCGATGAACAGCGTGCGCTCGCCGATGGCCGAGAGCCTGTTGCAGCACATGTTTCCGCAAGGCCTCTACGTGAAGTCGGCCGGCAACAGGAAGGGCGAGCTCGATCCCTTCGCCGTCGCCGTGATGAGCGAGCTCGGCCAGGACATCTCCGGCCACAAGCCGCAGACCTTCGAGGAGCTGGAGGATTGGGAGGGACTGAATTTCGACCTCATCATCACGCTCTCGCCCGAGGCGCATCACAAGGCGCTGGAGCTGACGCGAACGCTCGCGGCCGAGGTCGAATACTGGCCGACGCAGGATCCCACCACCATCGAAGGCAGCCGCGACCAGAAGTTAGCTGCCTATCGCGAGGTCTGCGATCAGCTCCTGATGCGCATCCGGCGGCGCTTCGCCAAGGTCGGCGCGGCGAGCGGGTAGCATCAGCCCGCCGTAACACCCGCGTCACAGAGAGCAGGCACAGCCGTGGCGGATACCTCGAATCACCAAACTCCGGTTCCCGGGTTGTGAAATCAGCCCCCTTCCGATAGGTTCCGCGCGCAATTCACCCCTGCCTCATCTTCCAAATCACCTGATGCTTGGCCGCCCCAAATTCGTACTTGCCTCCGGCTCGCCGCGTCGGCTGTCGCTGCTCAACCAGGCCGGCATCGAGCCGGATGCGCTCCGGCCGGCCGACGTCGACGAGACGCCGAAGCGGGGCGAGCTGCCGCGCGCCTGCGCCAACCGGCTGGCCAGGGCCAAGGCCGACGCTGCGCTGAAATCCGTGCAGCTCGACGACGAGCTGCGCGGCGCCTTCATCCTCGCCGCCGACACGGTGGTGGCGGTCGGCCGCCGCATCCTGCCCAAGGCCAATCTGGTCGACGAGGCCGCGCAGTGCCTGCGGCTGCTGTCGGGCCGCAACCACCGCGTCTACACCGCGATCTGCCTGGTCACGCCGCGCGAGGCTTTCCGCCAGCGTCTGGTCGAGACGCGCGTGCGCTTCAAGCGCCTGTCCGAGGACGACATCCAGGCCTATATCGGCTCCGGCGAATGGCGCGGCAAAGCCGGCGGCTACGCCGTGCAGGGCATCGCCGGATCCTTCGTGGTCAAGATGGTGGGGTCCTACACCAACGTCGTCGGCCTGCCGCTGTACGAGACCACGACGCTGCTCGGCGGCGAGGGCTTTCCGATCCGCTTCGGCTGGCTCAATACCACCGCGGTGTGAGCCCAAGTGAGCCCAAGGGCCGCGCCGACAAAAACCTCGAAAACAACCCCATGCACAGTAGAATGGCCCTGCCGGGTCCGCGCCGCGGCGCATGCGCGGCTGCACCGGGAACCCGTTTCCGGGCAGGCTCTTGAACCCCGTCACCCCGTGTAAGCTGCCGACATCCATGGACGACCAGGTCAACAAGCCCACCGGCCCGCTCAAAACCTGCCCGATCTGCGGCAAGCCGCAGACGCAGGCCACCCGTCCGTTCTGCTCCTCGCGCTGTCGCGACGTCGACCTGAACCGCTGGCTGAAGGGCTCCTACGTCATCCCCGGCCGCGACGACGAAACCGACGACGTCGAATAATCGAGCTGTATCAAAGCTTTAATTACCTCGCTGAAGCGCCGAGCAGCAGCCGCAGCAACCCCGCCCGATCTTGTGCACAGAAGGGCCGCGCCCGGCGCAGCCACTTGGCGAAGCCGGGTGGACAGGCCGCTCCGAGCCCACTATAAACCGCCCGCTCGATGGGCTTTGGCCCCTCTCTTGGAGCACGCCCAGGTAGCTCAGTTGGTAGAGCATGCGACTGAAAATCGCAGTGTCGGTGGTTCGATTCCGCCCCTGGGCACCAATCTACGCTTTTCCACACTGAAGCACGATCTCGTACGATAGCGCTTGCCAGATGACCGGCGCGAAGCGCGCTCGCGTTTTTCTTTTCTCTTCCTGGAGCTTGCCAAGAGGCATCTGGAAAACCCGGCGCGCGGCGGCGTCTGGAATCAAGGCATCTAAGTCGTTCGGCAGGCTTGGCCGACCGCCTAGGCTCCCGCTAAAGGCTGCGCGATCCCGCGCGGCTTCCGCAGGAGCCCAACCATGAAGCAACTCAAGGATATAGCCATCGAAGCCCATGGAGGCCTCGATCGGTGGCGGCAGTTCGAGCAGGTGTCGGCCGATCTTGTGCAGGGCGGCGTCCTGTGGTCCTTGAAGGGACAGGCAGTCACCCTCGAGCGGACCAACGTCACCGTGGGTCTGAAGAGGCAGTGGGCGTCACACGCTCCGTTCGGCGCTGACCATCGCCGCTCGCGCTTTGAGCCGAGCCGGGTGGCTCTGGAAGCAGACAACGGAACGGTTCTCGAAGAGCTGCTTGAGCCGCGCGCGAGCTTTGCCGGCCATGAGTTGCAAACGCCGTGGACTGAACTGCAACTCGCCTACTTCGCCGGCTGCGCGATGTGGACCTATCTGAACATGCCGTTCCTGCTTGCCTGGCCGAGACTTGAGACCGAGGAACTGGAGCCCTGGCCGACCGACAGCGGAGACTGGCGCCGCCTTGCGGTGCGATTTCCGGCAGAGATCGCGACGCACAGCACCGTGCAGACGCTCTATTTCGACGGTGAGGGGCTGCTGAAGCGCCACGACTACAACGTCGAGATCTCCGGCAACACGCCCGGCGCGCATATCATCGAAGACTACACGGAAGTCTCGGGCATCAAATTCCCGACGAAACGCCGGATCTATTCCCGCCAGCCAGACGGCAGCTTCAGCACCGAGCCCCTCGTCGTTTCGATCGATCTTTCCAACATCCGGCTCAGCTAGCGATGAGCCTTTGGAATCCAAACTCGACGGCGTGAGAAGCCGGTGGCCTTATGACGATTGATCCGACATGGGCCGCCTTCTCACACGCATTGCCGCGGTCGCGCGTCGATCATAGTGCGGCCAGCGGTCCGGCATCATTGCGGATGGCTCTAGGGACCTCCCCAAGCACGCGCGCAAACGCCAGACGCATCCGCTCTCGGTTCGCGAACCCCACCTCGCGAGCGATGACCTCGATCGGCCACCGACTTTGTTCCAGCATCAACTTCGCGGCTTCGACACGCAACGCTTCGACCGCCTTTGCGGGCGTGGTGCCGGTTTCCGCCCGAAACAGCCGCGTGAACTGCCGGGGGCTGAGGCACGCGGCCTCGGCAAGCTCGTCAACGGTGAGGTTTTCGGCAAGGTTCTGACGAGCGTAGTTCAGCACGCGCTGGACCCGATCTTCATTCGCGCCGAGGTCCAGCAAAGTGGAATGCTGGGACTGTCCGCCTGAGCGGCGATGGTACATGACCATGCCCTTCGCGACCGAACGGGCAATATCGGAGCCGTGGTCGCGCTCGATCATGCCCACGACTAGGTCCGTTCCCGCGGTCATGCCGGCTGACGTCCATATCGGTCCGTCCGCGATGAAGATCTTGTCCATGTCGACCTCGCAGCTGGGGAAACGGTCCTGCAGCGCCTGCGCGTAACGCCAATGCGTGGTGGCGCGCCGGCCGTTCAGCAAGCCCGCATCTCCCAGGACGAACGAGCCCAGGCAGATGGCGGCGACGCGGCGCGCGTCGCGAGCAGCAGCGCGAAGCAGCCGGACCAATCCCGGCGACGAGGTCGGTATCTCCAGGCCCGCGGCGACGATCAGCGTGTCATAGCGAGCATCGTCGATTGGGTCCGTCATGACCTGCATGCCGGATGACGAGGCGACCAGTCCTCCTTCCTCCGAGAGGACGCGCACGTCATAGACCTTCTCGCCGGCCTGCTTGTTGGCCACGTCGAACGCTGCGACGGCTCCGAAGCAGACGGGTTGGAAACTCGGGCAAAGGACGAGGCCGATCTTCATGCTTTCTCCGCGACGGTTGCTAATCGCCTAGATGGTCGTTCCAGCGATGTTTCGCCATGCATGGCCGGAATGATGGCATCTACGTCCTGTCGGCTTGGGCAGGCCGCTGGTAGCGCTCCGACAGGTTTTTCAGACCTTGGAGCTTTCATGTCGAGCGATCCGACGACATACAGCGCTGTTCAGGCCGTCGCGCCGGGACAGCTCGAACTGACGCAAAAGCCGCTTGTCGATCCCGGCCCCGGGCAGGTCCGCCTTCGCGTCGAGGCCTGCGGTGTCTGCCACTCCGACGCCGCGACCGTCGAAGGGGCTTTTCCGATCCAATGGCCGCGCGTGCCGGGCCACGAGGCTGTAGGCGTGATCGACGCGGTCGGCAGCAACGTCGAGGGTTGGACGCTCGGGCAGCGCGTCGGCATCGGCTTCCTCGGAGGTAGTTGCGGACACTGTGCAGAGTGCCGCGGCGGCGATCTCGTCAATTGCCGGAACCAGGAGTTCACCGGCGTTCATCATGACGGGGGCTACGCGCAGTACATGCTCGCGCGCTCAAGTGGCCTCGTGTCGATTCCCGATGGGCTCGCCTCGGAATACGCCGCTCCGCTGCTCTGCGCCGGACTGACGACCTTCAGCGCGCTCCGCAACTCTCCCGCTCGCGCCGGCGATCTGGTCGCCGTGATCGGCATTGGCGGCCTCGGGCACCTCGCCGTGCAGTTCGCCCGGCGCATGGGCTTCGAGGTCGTGGCGATTGGGCGCGGACCGGACAAAGGTGGTCTCGCCGGAAAGCTTGGCGCCCACCATTATGTCGACAGCTCGAGCGTCGCGGTTGCTTCCGCGCTGCAGGATCTGGGCGGCGCGCAGCTCGTCGTCATCACCGCGTCAGGTGGTAGAGCTGTGGCAGACGCGGTGAAGGGGCTTCGGCCGCGCGGCCGGATCATCGCGCTCGGCGCATCTCCCGAACCTGCGGAGATCGCGACGTCCGACCTCCTGTTCGGCGAGCGTTCGATCGAAGGCGCCTTGACCGGCGATCCAGCGACCGCCGATGCCACCTTGCGGTTCAGCTCGCTCGCTGGCGTTGCCGCCATGATCGAGACGATGCCGCTAGAACGCGCGCCGGAAGCGTATCGCAAGATGATGGCGGGCGAAGCCCGCTTTCGCATCGTCCTCACCATGTAGATGCGCTGCCAATCATCAGGATCGACTCCGCATCAAGCAAATGCAACTCACAAAGGAGCAACCATGTCGCTCGAAACCGCTAGAACAGAATCTTTGAACGTCGGCGATGTGCGCTTCGCCTTCCGGCGGCTCGGCCCGACGGCCGGGACGCCGCTCATCCTGCTGCAGCACTTCACCGGGACGATGGATGCCTGGGATCCGGCAGTGGTGAATAGCCTTGCTGAAACGCGGCCGGTCATTGCGTTCAACAATCTCGGCATAGGCACCTCCACCGGCCGGACGCCCGACACGGTGGAGCAGATGGCCTCGGATGCCGAGACATTCATACGAGGCCTTGATCTGCCAAAGGTTGACCTCCTCGGCTTCTCCCTCGGCGGCATGCTCACCCAAGTGCTTGCCGTGCAGCACCCCGGCTTGATCCGCAAGCTCATCATCGCCGGCGCTGCACCGCGCGGGGGCGAGGAACATCTGCTCGCCGTAGTCGACGAAGCCTTCGCTCAAAGCGGGACGGATGTGCGGTTGCCCCTGTTCTTCACACCCTCCGAAGAAAGTCAGCGCGCCGGCCGCGCTTTCGTCGCCCGCGCAACCATGCGCAAGGAGGATCGTGATCCGGACAGCGGCGAGGATGTCAGCAACGCGCAGGCGAAGGCAATCATTGGCTGGTGCGCCAGGAAGCATGAAGGCGAAGCGACGCTCCGCGCCATCGCGCAGCCTACGCTCATCGTGCACGGCAGCGACGACACGATGTTTCCGAGCATCAACGCCTACAACATGTTCAAGGCTATGAAGAACGCCCAGCTCGTTCTCTATCCGGACTCCGGCCACGGCGCGCTGTTCCAGTATCCAGCGAGGTTCGTCGCCCATTGCCGAACCTTCCTGGACGAGTGAGGGAAGAGATCGATGCCAATCTTCAGCAACTGGCGATCGAAGCCCATGGCGGCCTCGATCGGTTTCGGCAGTTCTCGTTCCTCACGGCGCGGCTTCACCAATTTGGCATCCTCTGGAATCCGAAGGGAAAGCCGGACGTGCTCACTCATGCCAATACGTTCTTGTTGCTTGCTAGAAATTCTCTCGATATTTCAATTACAAGAGCGTCGGAGAGCGCATCCCGCCCCTGCGCACCACGCCCCGGACGTCGGACATCCCCCGAGCTGTAGCTGCCCCCGAGCCACGACCCTCGTCCGCTATACGCAGCCGGCCGCCGCTGATATGATCCTCCGACAGTAAACGGCAGCTCGCCACCAGACTATTTCTGCGATGCCGGCCTTCTGATCGGATCTCGATCCCGCTCGCGCCTTTTCGCATTGCTTCGACAAGAACGCTGAACAAATTCGTCAACGGCTGCCGCGTCCCCGCTCACATCAGGAGATGTGCCATGACTGCATCGGACTGGCGTCTCGAAGGCGAATGGATGAAGAACTGCACCTGTGCGTTCGGCTGCCCCTGCGATTTCAACGCACGGCCGACCCAAGGCTATTGCAAGGGATTGGTCGCCATGCGGATCGCCAAGGGACATTTCGAAGGGACCAGGCTCGATGGTCTCTGCTTTGCGATCACGGTCGATTTCCCCGGGCCGCTGCATGAGGGCAACGGGACAATCCAGCCCATCATCGACGAACGCGCCACGGCGGAGCAGCGACAGGCGTTGTTCGATATCTTCTCCGGTAAGCATTCGGCCGAAGGCACGCTGTTCCAGATCGTCAGCATGATCGTCACCAAGATCCATGATCCGGTGTTTGTGCCGTTCGAGTTCTCCTTCGACAAGGACGGACGCGTCGCACGACTCGTCGCCAAGGGCGTGCTCGAGACCGATGTCGAGCCGATCAAGAATCCGGTGACCGGTGATCCGCACCGCATCCAGGTGGTCATGCCCGAAGGGTTCGAACATCGGGCGGCCGAGGTCGCATCCGCCGACATCCGCTCGACCGGCGCGATCCGGTTCGAGACCCGCGCTACGCATAGCTCGCTCGCCAATGTCGTGCAGACGCCCAAGGGCGTTGCGGCATGATGCGGCGCTGACACCGACACGAGATCTCGGTGTCAGCTCCTCGTCGCCATGGACAAGTCGATGCAGGAGCGCTCGATACTCGAACACTTGCTCCACCGCGACCGGCTGATCGTCGCGATCGGGACCGCCGCAGTGGTCGCGCTCGCCTGGGCCTATCTCGCTGCGGGCGCCGGCATGGACACCGAGATGATGGCCGACATGCCGGACATGGCGCCGATGCCGTGGACGCCGTTCTATGCGGCGCTGCTGTTCGTGATGTGGTGGGTGATGATGGTCGCGATGATGGCGCCGAGCGCGGTGCCCACCGTTCTCCTGTATGCGACCGTCAAGCGAAGGCAGGAGGCTGCCTCCCGCGCCGCAATCGATAGCTGGATCTTTCTCGCCGGTTATCTCGTGACGTGGGCCGGGTTCAGTCTCGCTGCGGTCCTGGTGCAAGCAGCATTCGAACGCTTCGGGTTGCTGTCGATGGCGATGGCAAGCACCAGCGCGATTCTGGGCGGCGGCGTGCTGATTGCAGCAGGGCTCTATCAGTTCACGCCGCTCAAACAGGCCTGCCTGCGCTACTGCGACAGTCCGCTGTTGTTTCTCAGTCGATATTGGCGGCCCGGCACGCGCGGCGCATTCCGGATGGGACTTCGCCACGGCAGCTACTGCGTCGGCTGCTGCTGGTTTCTGATGGTATTGCTGTTCGTCGGCGGCGTGATGAACCTGGCCTGGATCATCGGCATCGCGCTCTATGTCGCCGCCGAGAAGCTGCTGCCGTTCGGCCAACGGTTGAGTTATGCGGCAGGCGCGCTCCTCATCCTGTCCGGCACGATCGTCCTTGCGCGCGCGATGTGAAAAACGGTCCAAAGACGGTTAAAATGTGCCGCTTGCGACATGGCGATGTGCCTGATTGCCCAATACCAGCCGACCTCCGTGATGATACGGAGGCTTTGAGCTGAAGAATTGAGCTTCCTCCAAACAAAAACTTAAGGCTGTTTCGGCTACCTTCGCGCTATGAACGGCACCCGCGCGGGTGTCCCTGTGCAGTCGAGGCGGAGACAAGGCGATGCCAATACTGCGGGCGAGCGCAGTTCTGCCCTGGCGGCCGAAGCGGGGGTGCGCGTCGTGATTCCCGCAGGGGCAGTTCGCAAAGCCGGAAGAGCGATCCTGCGGAATGCTCCGCTGCAGATCGCATTGTTCTTTCTGCCGCTAGTCTGGATCGGCTATTTCGCAATTACCGCCTCCGAGCGGATGGATGCGATCCAGCAAGCGCGGTCGCACGGCAACAGCGTCGCCGAATTGTTCGAGGAGAACACCGAGCGCATCTTCGAGCGCGTGGATCAGTCGTTGCTGGTGGTACGGGCACTCTACGCCCAGGATCCGCAGGCCTTCAGCCTGAAGTTCTGGTCCGACAAGGCCCGCCTCGCCACCGGCGACGTGGTCCAGTTCGCTCTGATCGGATCGGACGGATACATGATCGAGACGACGGCGGGCTATTCCGGTCCGCCGCTTTATCTCGGTGATCGCGAGCACTTCATTCATACCATGTCGCAGGTCGACGATCGCCTTTACGTGGCGAAGCCGGTGCTGGGCCGCGCGTCCAAAAAGTGGACGATACAGCTCGCGAGAAAGCTGTTCGATCTCGCCGGCAATCCCGTCGGCGTGGTTGTCGGCTCGATCAGCGTCGACGTCGTCGGCAGGTTCTACGACACCGCAAAGCTCGGCGTCGGAGGAACGCTGGTGCTCAGGAATGCGAGCCACGTGGTGCTCGCCGCCCGGGGCGTGGACCAGGGGTCAGTGCTGGGACAAAGCGCGCCGAGCCGCGTCGCGGGCGAACTGGGCGACGGCTTCTATGCGCAATATTGGAACGAGAACCGACCGGACCGCAGCGACCGACTGATCACGGCGCGCAGGTCGCGCGCGTTTCCGCTCATCTTCACCGTCGGCATTTCGGAGCAGGAGATCTATTCCCGCTCCGCCTTCAGGCAGAAGGTCTATCTCGGCGGCGCGGTGCTGCTCACGTTCATCATCCTCGCCGCGACCACATTTCATTGGCGACGGCAGCAGGCGCTGGATCGCGCCCACCGTGAGCGGCGCGATCTTGCCAGCAAGTTCGAGGATGCGCTCAGGAACCTTCCCCAGGGCTTGAGCATGTTCGATGGCCGCGACCGTCTGATCGCGTTCAACCGGCAATGGCTCGAACTTTACAACCTCGTGCCGGAAGACATCCGGATCGGCATGGACTTCCGGGAGGTGTTCGCGAAGCAGACCGCCGTGCTCGACGTCGAAGCGTACCTCGTCGATTTGAAGAACCGGCTCGCCCAGTCGGAGCAGATCTCGAACACCGTGCAGTTTCCGGACGGACGGGTCGTCTACATCTCGTACGGCCGGCGCGAGGGCGGCGGCTGGGTTGCCACGCATGAGGACATCACCGAGCGCAAGGCGTCGGCGGACCGCATCGAGCGGCTCGCGCATTACGACAGCCTGACCGGCCTTGCCAATCGCAATCTGTTCAAGGAGCGCATCGACGAGGCGCTGGCCCGCCCGCGCCGGCCGGAGCCCGCGTTCGCCGTACTCCTGCTCGATCTCGACAAGTTCAAGTCGGTCAATGATGCGCTCGGCCATCAATGCGGCGACGCGTTGCTGAAGCAGGTTGCCGACCGGATCAAGGCGCAGATCCGTGATGCCGATACGGCGGCGCGAATCGGCGGCGACGAATTTGCCGTCATCTTGGCAGCCGGCGGGGCCGCGATGCGCGACGGCGCTGAAAGCCTGGCCGCGCGGCTGGTCGAAGCCATTGCCGAACCCTTTCACATCGATGGCCACCCCGTCGTGAGCGGCTGTAGCATTGGCCTTGCGCTCGTGCCCGAGCACGGCACGCGGGTCGACGAGATCCTTCGCAACGCCGATCTTGCGCTCTACAGGTCGAAGAATGCCGGCAGAAACTGCTTCCACGTCTATTCACCGGAGCTCAAGGCGGAAGCGGATCAACGCAACGTGCTCGAGATCGAGCTGCGTGAAGCGATCTGGCGTGAGGAGATAGAGCTGTTTTATCAGCCTGTGATCGAGCTCGGCACTGGTCGGGTAAAATCGGTCGAGGCCCTGGCGCGCTGGCATCACGCCACCAGGGGCTACGTCCCTCCGGCGGAGTTCATTGCGGTTGCCGAGGCGGGGGGACTGATCGTCGAGCTCGGCCACCAGGTGCTCGCCAGGGCCTGCCGCGATGCGATGAGCATGCCGGGCGACATCAAGGTCGCTGTCAATCTCTCCGCCCTGCAATTTGCCAGCGCCAATCTCGTCGACACCGTGACCTTTGCGTTGACGCAGAGCGGGCTTCCGCAGACCCGGCTCGAGCTCGAGATCACCGAAAGCGTATTTCTCGCCGACACCGAGGAGAACCTCAGGACGCTCCAGCGCCTCAAGGCGCTCGGCGTCTCCATTGCCCTCGACGATTTCGGTGTCGGATACTCGTCGTTGTCCTATTTGACGGCCTTTCCTTTCGACAAGGTCAAGATCGACAAATCCTTCATCGACAGGATCGATCGCTGCGAGACCGTCGCCGTGCTGAAATCCATCGTGCAGCTCGCAAAGACGCTGAAGCTGTCGATCGTCGCCGAGGGGGTCGAGTCCTCCGAACAGGTCAGACGGCTCCAATCACTCGGCATCCCGCTCGGCCAGGGATTTCACTTCAGCAAGCCCGTGCCGCTCACCGAACTCTCCTGGCAAGCCCCCACGGCGCGCCGGAAGCGGCGGGTGGCGTGAGTTGCCTCACGCCCGCCGTGCAAACACCAGCTGCCTGACGTCGATCTTTCCGGCCCTGAACCCGGCCTCGCAGTAGCACAGGTAATATTCCCACAGCCGGCGGAACGGCTCGTCGAAGCCGAGAGAGGTCAGGTCGATCCATGCGCGGCTGAAATTGTCCCGCCAGAGTGAAAGTGTCTTGGCATAATCCTGTCCAAACACACGCTCGCGAATCACGGGCAGCTCGAAGCGTTCGCCGAGCCCGTGCAGGATGTTGGTCGAAGGCAGCATCCCTCCTGGAAAGATGTATCTCTGGATGAAGTCCACGCGCTGCCGATAAAGGCCGAAGAGCTCGTCGCGGACCGTAATGGCCTGGATGCCCGCCAGACCGCCCGGTTTCAGGCGCTGGTACAGCTGGCTGAAATAGGCAGGCCAGAATTGCTCGCCGACGGCCTCGATCATCTCGATGGAGGCAATGCGGTCGAATCGGCCTTCCTGATCCCGGTAATCCTGCAGCCGCACCTCGACCTTCTCGGCGAGCCCGGCTTGGTGGATTCGCCGACTGGCAAATTCGTGCTGCTCCTTGCTGATGGTGAGCGCCAATACGCTGGCGCCGTAAGTCTTTGCGGCAAATTCGGCGAACCCGCCCCAGCCGCACCCGATCTCGAGCACGGTCTGGCCGGGCTGCAATTCGATCGCCTTCGCCAGCTGTTCGTATTTGTGCCGTTGCGCGGCCGGCAGGTCGGGCGTCTCGGCCGAGAACAGAGCCGATGAGTAGGTCATGCTCGAATCGAGCCACGCAGCGAAGAACTCGTTGCCGAGATCATAATGCTTGTGGATGTTGTGCCGCGAACCGCCTTTGGTGTTGCGGCGGAGGCGATGGAGCGCCCGCCGGCACAGGCGCACCAGCATGCTTCCGGCAAAGGCATTGTCGACCAGATCGTCGTTGAGACAGAACACGTAGAGAAGCTGGGCGAGATCAGGCGTGGTCCAGTCGCCGCGGACGTAAGCCTCGGCCATGCCGATGTCGCCGCCGATGACGAGGCTGCGCGCAAACCTGTAATTCTTCAGCTCGATCGTAGCCGACGGACCCGGAAGCTGGCCGCGCAACGTGACCATTCGCTGGTCGGGAAGGCGCACATGGAGGGTGCCGCGCCGGAGCTGCGATGCGAGGCGCAAGGCCAGCCGGGCAAGGAATGGGACACCATCGAATTGAGCGGCTTGATGAGCGGCTGCCAGGTCCATGGATCAAATCCCGCGTTGTTTCAAACGAGGCAAGTACGGCACACCTTTGAGCCACAGCCGCATCGCTTCCCAATGAATGGCTGCGATCACCTTGAACGTCAGGAAGGGCAGACCGACGAGCGCCGCCAGCAGCGCGCGGCTGGTGAGCGCCCGGCGTCGTCCGCGGAACGCTGCGGCGAACATCGCGCCCTGATCGCCCGTCTGTACGATTCTGACTGCTACATTCTGCTCCGGCGGAGAAATGCTGAAACGGTAATGCGTCCCCATTTCCATGAAGGGTGATACGTAGAACTCCTTGGCCTGGCTCTGCCTGATTGCGCAGTCCGGTCGCGCGTCCTGCACGGGCAGCACGTAGGAATGCATCTCCCCGAAGGTGTTGCGGACCTCGTAGATCAGCAGCGCAAGATCGCCCGATGCCCCATAGCAGAAGTAGATCGAAAGCGGGTTGAACACGTAGCCCAGAACCCGGGGATAACACAGCAGGAGTATGCGGCCTTCCGAGAGGTCGATGCCGCGCTCCGCGGCGATTCGCCTGACGTATTGGCTGAGGCCCGCGCCCTTGCGGTCGCCATGATCGCGCTCGTGGAAGCTGAAGGCGGCTGCTCGATTGACATCAAACAGCCAGGACTGGCGAGGTGCTTCATGCAAGCGGTCGAGGTCGATCAAGAGGCTCATCACGCGATAGGTGAACCTGTGATGCACAGGCCGCCAGCGTGCGTGCATCACCTTTCCCCAGTAGAGCGCGGCGGGCATTGTCGCATCGTCCGCTTTGTCGGGGTTGGTTCGGACCATCGGGGCTACTCGGCAGCTTGGACCAGCAGCGAGTCCGAGCGTCGCCAGGGAACCTGGCCGCCCAAGGCCTCCGCAACGGAGATGCCGGACTGCAAGCCGTCCTCGTGAAAGCCATAGCCGGTCCAGGCACCGCAGAACCAGGTCCGGCGTCGGCCCTGAATTGCGGGGAGCCGTCGCTGCGCCGCGAACGCAGCCAGGTCGTATTGAGGATGAGCAAAGCTGAACTTTGCAAACGTCAGGTGGGCCGCCGGTTCGAAAGGAGGGTTGAGGCTGACGAACAATGGCTTACGGTCGTCGATGCCCTGCAGCCGGTTCATCCAATAGGTCACCGCCACGTCGTTCTGGGCCGGCGTTTGTCGCGGCCATTGCAGGAAATTCCAGGAAGCCCATGCTTGCCGGCGCCTGGGCATGAGACTGCGATCGCGATGCAGATAGATCGCGTTCGGAGCATACCTGATCGCGCCGAGAATGGACCGCTCGCGGGCATCGGCATCCGACAGCGCAGCCAAGGCCTGATCGCTGTGGCAAGCCATTACCACGGCATCGTAGGTTTCCGCCCCGCCATGACTGTCGCGGATGGTCACGCCATGCTCCGCCCGGTTGACCGACGTCACGGCACAGCCTAGCCGAATGTTGTCCTTGAACAAAGCAGTGAGCTTGTCGACATAGCGCCGGCTGCCACCCTCGACGGTCCGCCAGCGCGGCCGGTCAAGGTGCAAGAGCCGGTGATTGTCGAAAAAAGCGACGAAGTTCTCTGCCGGAAAGGACAGAATGTCGGCCGACGAGGACGACCAGATGGCCGCTCCCATCGGTCCGAGATAATCGGCGAACAGGCGGGGTCCGAATGATTGCTTGCGCAGATACTCGCCGAGCGTCAGGCCGTGCAGCTTGCCGGTGCGCAGATCGGACACGCTCTGCCGGTTGAACCGCGCGACCTCGCCGAGCATGCGGAAGTATGAGGGGGAGACGAGATTGCGCGGTTGCGCGAACAGGCCGCAGGCCGTTTGCAGGGCCGTCTCGCCGCCACCCCGCCATTCGAACCGACCATGGTCGGCCGACATGGCGAAGCTCATGCAGGTCTCGACAGTCTTCACGCCCAGATGCGCGAACAGCGCCGTCAGCTGCGGATAGTTCGTCTCGTTGTAGACGATGAAGCCGACATCGACATCGATGGCCTCTCCATCATAGTCGATGCGAACGGTATGACTGTGCCCGCCCGGCCGCAGCTCCCGCTCGTACACCGTCACCGCATAGCGCCTCGACAGGAGCCACGCGGCAGCGTTGCCGGCAATTCCCGTCCCGATCACGGCCAAACGCATACCTCTCGCCCCCAATGCTGTATCGCCAGCTACGGTCGTTGCGACAATCAGTTTCGTGAGAAACGTTCGGCGGGACGGCGCGGATCACATGGCCAGGTGCGCCCCGCCTTGCGGCGCGAAACCGGCTTCCGCTGCGGACGTATCGAGGGCAGGTCAACATGGGTGAAAGCATGGTTCTCGTGCAGGTTCAGGCGATCGGCTTAATTGCGCTGGCCTTCTGTGTCTTGATGGGACTGGCCTGGGTCGTCCAGCAGCGCACCGGCAATTCCGGATGGGTGGATGCGATATGGTCCTACGCGACCGGCCTCATCGGCGCGGCCGCTGCCTTGTGGCCGCTTGACGGCTCCCTGCCGGCTCGCCAAGCGCTTGTTGCAGGGCTGGTGCTGCTTTGGTCGTTGCGGCTCGGGACGCACATCGCGCGTCGCTCCGCGGCCGGGATCGACGATCCCAGATACGCAAACTATGCGCGCGAATGGGGGGCGGATGCCCCGCGCCGGATGTTCTTCTTCCTGCAATCGCAGGCGCTGGTCTCACTGCCGCTGCCATTCGCCGTGTTCCTCGCAGGCCACGCGCCGGCGCCGGGACTGCGGCTGCAGGATTATGTCGGGGTGGTCATCATCCTGATTGCCGTCGCTGGCGAGGCCTTGGCAGACCGGCAGCTGCGGCGCTTCAAACACGACGCGTCGAGCAAGGGGAAGGTCTGCAATGTCGGACTTTGGCGCTGGTCGCGTCATCCGAATTATTTCTTCGAATGGCTGGGATGGCTGGCTTACCCCGTCATCGCGCTCACGCCCGGATACGCCTGGGGCTGGGCCAGCCTGGCGGCGCCAGCGATCATGTATTGGATCCTTGTGCATGTGACCGGGATACCGCCGCTCGAGGAGCAGATGCTGCAATCGCGCGGCGACCTGTATCGGCAGTATCAGGCCCGGACCAACGCTTTCTTCCCATGGCCACCCAAACAGGCGCTGTGATTTGTTTTGCCGCTACGCCCATGACGGACATGCCTGCGCTCGTGTGATCCGGCTTGAATCCACGGGCGTTATCTGCTGGCCGGCTCGACAATCGGCCAGATGCAGTGCACGGGGAATGCGGACATGAATCTTCTCTTCACCTATCTTGCCGTGGCCGTGACCTTCGTTGCAGTCGACATGGTCTGGCTCAACATCATGGTTGCGCGGCTCTACCGGCCGGTGCTGGGCGATATGTTGCGTGCCGAGCCCAATCTGGCGGCCGCCGCCGTCTTCTATCTGCTGTATCCCATCGGCTTGATCTGGTTCGCCGTGCTGCCGGCGCATCATGACGGAAGCGCGCTGCGCGCTTTCACGTCCGGCCTGCTGCTCGGCTGCTTCACCTATGCGACCTATGATCTCACCAATCAGGCGACCTTGCGGAATTGGTCGACCGGACTGACACTTGCGGACGTTTGCTGGGGATCCTTGCTGGCCGGGGTCAGCTCCTTGATTGGATTTCTCGTCGCCCAGAAGCTGGCCCACTGAACATGGGCCGCCTGCCGCGCGCAAAGCCGAGTTGATTTCGGTCAATCGTGCAGGGCAAGTCAGGTCGAGCTTCGCCCTCCGAGCCGGTCGAACGTGTCCCTGGTTTCCGCAATCTTGTCGGTCAAGGATATGAGTGCATTCTGGGCCTGCGCTCTCGTCTCATCGTCGAGCAGGAGGCATGCGAGGTCGACCAGCTGATGGCCCATGCGCTCCATGGCGGCAAGGAGTCCATCGAGGCCGGCCCTGGGATCGTCGGGCGCAAACCGCTCGACCTCACTGATGATGGCTTCGAGCCGCGCGACGGAAGCGACAAGCCGGTCCTCGCGCCCACGCTCGGGAAACTCGATGATGTCCGCGGCCATGCCAGCATTTCTCCGGCTTCAGGCCGCAGCCGATGCCGCGAGGCAATCCTTGCGTACTGCCGCGATGGTCCGGTGCAGCCAGGTCTTGACGGTGCCGACCGGCACACCGAAGCGTCGCGACAAGCTCTCGCGGCTCTCGCCTTTGAGGTAAGCCAGAGCGACGAGCCTGCGGCGATCTTCCGGAAGCCGCGCCAGCACTGCGCGTGCAATCGGTTCGGCGCTGGCGTAATCGAAATCCTCGGCGGGCGAGGCAGTGGACGCCGATGCAAACAGGAGCGCCTCGTCCAGTTCGTAAGTCGGCTGTCTTCGAATCCGCAAATGGTCGATTGCGGTATTGCGGACAATCGCGGACATCCACGCAAGAGCCGGGGCCCGCCTGGAATCATACCGCGCAGCGTTGCGCCAGATCTTGAGAAAGCTTTCCTGAAGGATGTCGTCGGCGTCGTCAGGCGCGGCGCCAACGGCCAGCACGATCCTGCGCAACCTGGCGCGTGTCAGCGCATGAAGCTCCGCGAAGGCTCGCACCTCACCTGAGGAAACGCGCGCCAGCAGTTCGGGTAACCTCTCGCTCCGCACCTGACTTGCCAGGCTTGAACAGGCCATGTCCTGTCTCCCTTGCGTTTCTTTCTGAACGCTTCGGGTACAGGCCCGGATCACTCCGACGGAAAGGACGGAAGGAGAATCAAAGCCGCACGAATGGCCCGATCAGACGGCCGAGCAAGCCGTTCATACGCAGGTCGCCGGTCATCGCGACCAGGCAGAGGCATGGGCCTTCGTCGCCGACGATCGGACGGTGCTCGACCTCGTCGTCGCCGTAGTCGAAATCACCGGGACCAAACCGACCGCCCTCGTGGCTGAAGCTGCCCTCGAGCACGAGCGTGAGCTCGGTGCCGGTGTGCGTGTGCTCGAGCATGCGCGATCCCGGCGCGGACCGAAGCAGGAAGGCGCGCGCCTTGCCCGAACCGGAAAGCTCGATCGGCCGCATGCTCAGACCGGGTGCGATGCGCCGGCGCTTGCCGATGCGGTAATTTCGCAGGGCCGGCGGAACTTCATGATCCGTGACGGAGGCGGGGGGAGGTGCCGCACGAGCGGCGGGAGAATTCTCAATTCGCGACATGACGCGGTCGAACGCATCCGGCGCGGTCGGCACCGGCTCGATCTCCTCCAGCGCCGCACCCGCAAGCTGCTCTATGGCGCGCACGAAGCGGCTGCACCGGGCGCATCCTGCCACATGCACCCCGACCACCAGCTGATGGGCCTCTTCCAGCTTGCCGGCCGCGAAATCGGCCAGAAGATCTTCAGGCGGATGGTGGCTGATCGTCATGTGTCTTCGTCCAATATGTCTCTCAACCGGTTCATCGCCAGTCTGATCCGCGATTTCACCGTACCGAGGGGAATACCAAGCAGGCTCGCGATTTCAGGATGCGCCCTCTCCTCGATGAACGACAGCCTGACCACCATGATCTGCTCTGCCGAGAGTTGCTTGATGGCGGACTCGATGCGCGCGGCGTCCTGTCCGCGCGAAATGACGGCGTCAGCCGGTTCGGCCGGGTCCGGTGCATCAGGCAGCTCGGAGACGGCTTCCAGGCGGTCGGTCCGTGCTCTGCGGCGGAGCAGGTCGATCCGCAGATTGCGCGCGATCGTGAAGATCCAGGCCGCCGCTCCCGCTGTGGCGGGATCGAACAGGCCTGCTTTCCGCCACACCGCGAACATCGCGGTTTGCGCGATCTCTTCCGCTTCGTCGGGGCTGCACCCGGCCTTCTGCATCAACCCCTTGATACGGGGCGCGAAATGCTCGAATAGCCCCTTGAAGGCCTCCCGGTCGTGGTGAGAGGCGACGCGTCCGATCAAATCAGCCCAGTCCACCTTTGCCTTCGGCCCTTTGCTCGTACCAATCGACCGCCGCGCCTCAAACCGCCGGGTCAAACCAGCTTCAGCCCGGATTGGCACGTCTAAAGCCCGGATAGCAGCGATCATAGCGCCTCGACAAGCGACCTCTGAGGCTGAGAACGGGCGGGAACGGGCGTCAGATCACTGTGAGCTGCTCAATTGTCGGTTCCGAAGCCTGCGCCTGCGCGCCGCCGGTCCTGGCACTCCGCTTGCTCATCCATGACCCAAGTCCAGGCCTCGGCGGAGAGGCCGTTTCAGGTTGAGGCAAGTGATGCAGGAAGTGTCCCGTTCTGGTGCTGCTGACGAACTCCGGCTCGACGCGTTGATCGCCGATCTATGGTGGCGCGTTCGGCTGATTAATACCGACATTCTCGAGGAAGAGGCGCGCGCCGGGGTGTTCGACCCGGTTCAGCCGACCTATCCGCTTCTCGCGGCCAACCTTCGCGCCCGACGCGACAATCTGGTCGCGACGATCGGCGTGCTCGAGCAGCGTGCGAGATCGGTGTCGGAAGCGGCCTGAAGCGGTCGCGGGGCGCGCCAGCCTCGACGTCTTCGTCAACCGGCCGGCTGCAGCGCCAGAGGCGGGCGCGGGATGCAATGCGCATCCTCGCATGGCTCGAATGCCTCCGACGCTGTGCCGCTAACAGTTGAATTCAGGCCGCCGCCTGCCCGTGTTATGGCTGGTCTCTGCACCCCCGCGAGGCCGCCATGCTCCCCATTCCCGCCGATATCTTCACCGAACCCGACGACGTCTCGCCCGACGGCCTGGCCAATCTCGGCCCGCTTCGGCGTCTTGCCGGCACCTGGCAGGCGGACAAGGGCATCGACATCAATCCGAAGGCGGAAGGGCCGGAGCGGCGGACCTTCATCGAGCACATCCGCATGGATCCGATCGATCCGCAGGCCAACGGGCCGCAGCTGTTGTACGGGCTGCGGTACCACATCCACATCAACACGCCCGAGGAAGACATCACCTTCCACGACCAGGTCGGCTACTGGCTGTGGGAGCCGGCGACCGGGCTGATCATGCAGACCCTGGCGATCCCGCGCGGGCAGGTGCTGCTGGCCTCGGGCAAGGCCGGGCCCGACGACAAGACGATCTCGGTCACTGCCAAGCGCGGCGACACCGCCTACGGGATCTGCTCGACCGATTTTCTGGAGCAGGCCTTTCGCACCGATGCTTACCGCTGCGACATCACCTTCAACGACGACGGCAGCTGGACCTATCTGATCCAGACCGAGTTGTTCGTGCGCGGCGCGCCGTTCAATCACCACGACACCAACACGCTCCAGCTCATAGCGCCACCCAGGCTTAATCCGCTGGCGGCGATTGTGAACGATCGTGCCGCGCGCGGTGGACCCGCGGCCTGAGCGCTGCCCTGAGGATTGCATGAAACCGTATGTCATCTGCCTGATGCACTCCAGCCTCGACGGGCGCACGCATCCCAGCCGCTGGCGTCCGAAGGGCGCGGGCACGGACTGGTTCGAGAAGATCCATGATGAGCTCGGCGGCGATGCCTGGGTGATCGGCCGCGTCACGGGTTCGGAGTTCGCCAAGGGCAGGCCCTATCCCCCGACAGACGCGAAATTTCCGCGCGAAAACTGGTTCGCCCGGCGCGACGCGAAGACCTATGGCGTCGTGCTCGATGCAGAGGGCAAGATCGGCTGGGGGCGCGCGGAGATCGGCGGCGATCCGATCGTCGTCGTGCTGACCGAGAACGTCCCGGATTCGCATCTCGCTGGCCTCCGCGGCGAGGGCGTGTCCTACATCTTTGCCGGCCAATCCGAGATCGACCTCGCACTGACGCTGGACATTCTCAGCCGCGAGCTCGGCGTGAAGCGCCTGCTGGTCGAGGGCGGCGGCGTTGCCAACGGCGCGTTCCTGCGCGCCGGCCTCATCGACGAATTCAACCTGATCCTCAGCCCTGCGATCGACGGCGCAAAAGGCGCCCCGTTCGTGTTCGATTCCACCGAGGCGGACAGCGACCGGCGCGCGCCGATCGCCGCGATGACGCTGGAGAGCACGCGCGAGCTCGGCGGCGACGTCCTGCTGCTGCGCTATCTGATCCAGAACGATCCGCAAGCCGTGAGCCGGTAAGGCGCGGCCATGTCCGATCCGTCCGAGCACATCGTCATCGTCGGCGCCGGCGCGGCCGGCCTGATGGCGGCGCGCGAGCTGGCGCGTGCCGGCCGCAAGGTGACGATCCTGGAGGCGCGTCAGCGCTGCGGCGGCCGCATTCATCCGCTGCCGGCCTCGCAGTTCGGCTATGCCGCCGACGGCGGCGCCGAGTTCGTCCATGGCGAGGCGCCGGTCACGCGCGCATTGCTGCGCGAGGCCGGCCTGTCGCTTCAGGAGATCGAAGGCGAGCAGTGGAGCTTTGACGGGACGAAGCTCACACGCGAGGCGCGTGACGATCCCCATGAAGCGGAGCTTCAGGCCAAGCTGGCGGACTTGAAGGACGACCTCACGGTCGCCGACTTCCTGCGCCGGCATTTTGCAGGCGACAATTACGCGCCGCTGCGCCATTCGATCGAGCGGATGGTCGAAGGCTATGACGCGGCCGATCCCGAACGCGCCTCCACGCTGGCGCTGCGCGCGGAATGGATGGACGGCGGGCACGCTCCGCAGGCGCGCATCGAAGGCGGCTACGGCGCGATGATCGACGTGATGACGGCCGACTGCCGCAGGCACGGCGTCACCATCCGCCTCGGCAGCGTCGTGTCGGCGATTGCGGAGGAGGGCGGCGCGGTGATCGTTCGCTGCGCCGGCGGCGACGTGCACGCCTGCGACCGCATGATCCTCACCGTGCCGCTGCCGCTGCTGCGCGAGATCGCGCTACCGGCAGGCGCGCGTGCCAAGCTGGCTGCTGTCGACGACATCGGCTTTGGCAACGTCATCAAGATCCTGCTGCGCTTCGCGCGGCCATGGTGGCGCGAGCGCAAGGAAGACCTTGCGGACATGACCTTCCTGCTGTCGGATGAGGCGATCCCGGTCTGGTGGACGCGCTACCCGGACCAGCATCCCGTGCTGACGGGCTGGTTCGGCGGCCCGCGCACGGCGGAGCTGGAAAGCCTCGACGCGCGAGCATTGATCGATGCCGGGCTCGGCTCGCTCGCCGCAATCTTCGGCCTGCCGCGCGATCACATCGCGCGCGAGCTGGTGGCGTCCGCCGCGACCAACTGGGCGCATGATCCGTTCGCGCGCGGCGCCTATTCGTGGGCGACGCCGCGCACCCGAGCGGCACAGGCGATCCTCGCGCGTGGCGACGGCTTGGTGCTGTTTTCCGGCGAAGCGCTCTATCGCGGCCGCGACATGGGCACGGTCGAGGCGGCACTGGCGAGCGGCCTGGAGACGGCGAACATGATCCTTCGGGGACAATGAAAAGAGGCCCGCATCTGATGCGGGCCTCTCGTCGCGTCTGTCTCCAGATCTTACCAGCGGCCGCCGCCGAAGCTGAACGTCACGCCGGGGCCTCCGCCGTAATAGCCGTAGGGCCCGCCGCCGTAATAGCCGTGGTGCCGCGGGTAATAACCGTAGCTCCTGTAATACGGCCGGTAATAGCCGTGATGATGCCGCCAATGATGATGGTGGCGGTAATGCCTGCGGTGCGCGCTGATGTCGGTGGTCTGGCTTTCCTGCGCGGTCTGCTTGGCACTTGTATTGCCGGCCGCGCTCGCCGATCCACCGGCCAACGCCGCAGCACCAAGGGCGATCGCGGCAATGAGATATTTCATGTCATCACTCCAGTTGAAGGTCGTGTGACAACACATGAGTATCCCGCGCGTTCCAGCCACTGCGGGCGTCGAAACGACGCAGATTTTCAGTTCCCCGATGAACGCACGTTAACGTTTGTGAACGAGCGAAGGCCGCGCGATCTATCGTCGCATGAAGAGGCATGGCCTGCGACTCGCGCCCCGAACGCGGCGCAGCTTCTCTTCGACGATGCGGTGCGAGTCCGGGACACGAGAGTGGCGCATGTAGATTTTCGCAACTGGCACGGATGCGGATTAGGAAAGCGGTGTCGCTCGGAGAGCGCAGCGAGGATCGCATCCTGTCTGCGATGAATGTACGACCGTGATAGCTGAGCGCAGTGCCAGGGCTCCGTGGCATCAGCGCGATCGTACACGTTGACGCCAGCGGACACGGACCTACTTGAACGGGTCCTGGATCGACGGGGCCGACTGACGGATGCGGCGCACGCTGACCGGGGTGCCGTCGGAGACGAACAGCAGCTCGTATTTGCGGCCCTCGCTGTCGGTCGCCGAGCAGGTGACGTCGTTCACCTTTCTGGCGGCGAAGTTGCCGGTCTGGCGGCAGATGCCGGTCGAGGTCTGCTCGGCCGGCACCGGCAGGCCGTCGACCTTGGGGCGGTTCTTGGAGTTGAGCAGCACGCGGTCGATCCGCAGCTCGTAGGAATTGTCGTCGGCGCGCTTGCCATTCTCGCCGGAGAACGACACCACGTGGCTGTCATCGGAGGGATCGTCGACCGCGACCGCGAAATTGACCCGGCCCGTGTCGCCATGGGCATAGGCCACCGTCTTGCACGGGAAGGTGCGGCCCGCGACCCTGAACGTCTTGCAGTGGCCGGACATCAGCGCCAGGAGATCGATGAAGGCGTTCGGCTGCGCGGGCGGATTGTTGACCGGAACGGGTTTGGAAGTCTCGGCAAAACAAGGACTTGCCGCGATCACGAGCAACGCGGCGAGGACCAATCGGCGAAGGCGCGTCGTCGGGCTCATGAGCCAGGGGGCCATGGCGGAAGAGTTCCGCACCGTAACCATCGAACCGCAAGTTGGTTGCGATCCCGTTTGTGCTGCAAATCCCGTCTGGAATATCACCGCGTCAACCCCGAGGGCGATTCGTCCAAATCGCCCGATCCGTCCCGGCGGCCACATGCCATCAGGGCGGTGTTTTTTTCGTGGCGGAGCATGATCCGAAAAAGTGCGTAGCGGTTTTCCGAAAAAATCATGCTCAAACAATAACCTAACCCATTGCCGCCTGCCAGCGCCTGTCGCGGAAGGAGGGGCGGCGGTGGAGGCGGGCGTCCAGCACGGCGCGGGCGCGGGGCAGCTCACCGCTGCGCATGAGCGCGACGATATAGGTGTCCTCGATCAGCTCGCGCTGGGCGTGGCTGCCGCCGATGCGCACCACCTCGCCGAGCACCGGCGCGAGCATCTGCACGCAAGTCCGGTAATCCTCATCGGCGAAAGCCGCGAGTGCGCGGAAGATCGCCGGCACCACAGGGCCCGCCGGCAGCTTGCCGTCGGCCAGCCGCTGCTCGATCGCCGCAAGGCGGGCGGCGAGCGCTTCGCGATTCTGCGTCGCGGCTGCGAATAGCGCCATGTGGACGTCGGCAAAGGACAGGCTCGATTTCGGAAACAGTTTTTGCGCGGCGGCGTCGGCTTCCTGCCACAGCGCCTTCGGCACCGCATGACCGTACATCGACAGGCGCCACAGCAGCGAAGCGCTGTCGGTGATGACGTTGAGCGGCGGCGCCTGCGTGGCAGTGGGCCGAAGCACGTCGGCATAGATCGCGAGCGCCCGCGCCGCATCGCCATGCTCGAGCGCGCCGAGCGCCTGATGCCAGCTTATATGGCCGTGGAGGATGCCGGCGCGGTCGTAAGCCGGGAGCCATTCGTCGACGAGACGATCGGCGTCCTCAATCGATCCATCCTCGAACATCGCATGCAGCACCGCATGCGCGGCGTGGGCATTTTCCCGGCGCAGATGGAAGCCGCGCTCGGTGACGGCGCGGCCGCGCGCGACGTCGCCATTCTCCGTCATCGCCCAGCCGGACATCGTGAGGAACCACCAGTCCTTGCCGTAATGCTGCGCGACGTTCTCGCAGAGCTTGTGCCGGGCGCGGTCGTGATCGGCCATGCCGGAGAAGGCGAACAGGCCGAACGCGCCGAGCGGCAGCGACAGCACGACGGCGTCGCGGGGCCATGCGTCGATATGCTTCAGCGTCGATGCGATCGCCTCCGGCAGCCGGCCCTCGATCGCGAGCGCCAGCGTCTCGACATGCGAGCGCTCGCGCTCGCTGCCGCGCCCGGCCACGAGCTCGCGCGCGCGTGCCGCCTTTTGCCGCGCGAGATCGCCCTGCTGGTAGAAGGCATGAACGCGGCCGCGGGCGATGTGGGCCAGCGCGAAATCAGGGTCGGCCGCGATCGCGCGCTCCAGCATCTCCGCCGTGCCGGTCCAGCCCGCGAGCATGAGGTCGACGCCGTCGCGATAGGCGGATGCTGCCTCGTGCGAGGTGGTGGAGAGCGGCAGGCCGTAGCGGTCTTGAAGCGCCATCGAAGGCCCCCCTCACGCCGTCCGCGCGCGGCGGCCTTCGATCGGATAGGCCGGATCATTGTAGCCTGGCGTCGAGGGATGGCCTGGCGTCACCAGGCGGTCGATCAGCGCCTCGTCCTCCGCGGTGAAACGATAATCGAGCGCGCTGATGTAGCCGTCCCATTGCTCCTCGGTGCGGGGACCGGCGATCACCGACGAGACGAAGGCGGAGTTGAGCACCCAGCCGACCGCGAACTGGCCGGCGGTGATGCCTTTCTTCTCGGCGTGAGCCTTGATCTCCTGCGCAAGCTGGAGCGATTCCGGCCGCCATTCGGTCTGCATCATGCGGGTGTCGTTGCGCCCCGCGCGCGTCTCCTTGTCGGGCGCTGCATCCACCCTGTACTTGCCGGTGAGCACGCCGCGCGCCAACGGGCTATAGGGCACGATGCCGAGACCGTAATAGGCGCAGGCCGGAAAGTGCTCGACCTCCGGCATGCGGTTCATGGCGTTGTAATAAGGCTGGCTCACCGCGGGCCGGTCGATGCCGAGTCGGTCGCAGATGTTGCAGATCTCGGCGACGCGCCAGGCGCGGTAGTTGGAGACGCCGAAATAGCGCACCTTGCCGGCGTGGATCAGGTCGCTCATGGCGCGCACCGTCTCCTCCAACGGCGTGGCATGGTCTTCCTTGTGCAGATAGTAGATGTCGATGTGATCGGTGCCGAGCCGCATCAAGCTCTCGTCCGCCGCCTGCAACACCCAGCGCCGCGACAGCCCGCCGCGATTGGGATCGTCCCCCATGGGGTTTGCGAGCTTTGTGGCAAGCACCCAGGCACCACGATTGCGCGCGATGGCGCGGCCGACGACCTCCTCGGAGGCGCCTTTGGAATAAGCGTCCGCTGTGTCGATGAAATTGATCCCGGAATCGCGTGCCTTGTCGATGATCCGCTTCGACGTGGCCTCATCGGTCGGCCCGCCGAACATCATGGTGCCCAGGCAAATCGGCGAGACCTTGAGGCCGCTGCGGCCGAGCTGGCGGTATTGCATGGGCGAGTCCTCGATGTTGGTGGACGGCAGCATAACCAGCAAAGTCCGTCATTGCGAGCGCAGCGAAGCAATCCAGAGATGTGTCCGCGGAGGGATGCTGGATTGCTTCGCTGCGCTCGCAATGACGGTGGGGCACGTTTGCGCCTCACATTCAGTGTCATCGCCCGCGAAGGCGGGCGATCCAGTACGCCGAGACAGTCGTGATCGATCGAGGGGCCGCGACGTACTGGATTCCCCGCCTTCGCGGGGAATGACGGCTGCGGGTGTGGCGCGCAGCAGCGCCGGCCTGATCGCCCGCTACCCCGGCCCCTTCAAGATCTTGAACACGCCGTTCGCCATCACGATGCAGCGGTCGTCCACGGTCACCTCGGTGCTCATGAAGATCAGGCTGCGGGTCGAGCGCACCACGCGCGGGCGGGAGATCAGGGTGTCGCCGATCTGGCCGGCCTCGACGAAATGGGTGTCGAGCTGCACCGTCGCCAAGTACTCCTTGCCGGAGACGTAACGGGCCGTCATGCCGCAGGTGCGATCGGCGAACGTCATCATTACGCCGCCCTGGACCATGCCGCGGCGGTTGTGGTGCTTGTCCTCGGTCGCGAGCGCGAATTCGTAATGGCCGTCGACCTTGCGCTCCCACAACGGGCCGATCAGATGCAGGAAGCCCGTGGTCTCCAGGATGCTCCAGCCCTCTGATTTCAACCTTGCGGCGGCCTTGCTGGTCATGTCGTCGTTCGTCCTTGCAACGCGATGTCTCCTCGTTTCATCAGATGCAGTCCTGGTGTAGTCAAGCATCATGAGAACGTTCGACGATGCCACCAGACGGAATATCGCAGAGGTCTGCGCGGCCTTCGCGCGGCTGCCCGACACAGCCGAGCCGTCGGCGCTGAAGCGCGCCGCGGTGGTGCTGGCGCTAACCGAATCCGACGACGGTGGCGACACCGCCTTCCTGCTCACCAGGCGCGCCTCGCACCTGCGCGCCCATCGCGGCCAATGGGCGCTGCCCGGCGGACGCTGCGATGCCGGCGAGACGCCGGTCGAGGCGGCGCTGCGCGAGCTCGACGAGGAGCTCGCACTCGCGCTGTCAGCCGATGCGGTGCTCGGCCTGCTCGACGATTATCCGACGCGCTCGGGCTATCTGATCACGCCGGTCGTGGTCTGGGCGGCCGACAGTGCTGCGATCCGCCCGAACCCGGACGAGGTCGCTTCCGTCCATCGCATCGCGCTGGCCACGATCGAGCGCGACGATGCCTTCGATTTCACTGAGATCCCCGAGAGCAGCCGCCGCGTGATCCGCTTCCATCACCAGATGAGCCTGATCCATGCCCCGACCGCGGCGCTGATCTACCAGTTCCGCGAGGTGCTGGCGGGGCGGCACACCCGCGTCACCGACCTGGAACAGCCGGTATTCGCCTGGACGTGATGATGGTAAACGGCGCGTTAACGCGACGGTTACCGGATGCCTGCTAAGAAGGCAGCATGCATCATTCGATTCGAAATAAATTGGCGCTGGTTCCGCTCGCGCTCGTCCTGATCTCGCCTGCGGCGCGCGGCGCCGAGGCCGACGCGCTGTCGCCCGCCGTTCGCAATGCCAACGCCCAGCTGCTGTCGCAGTTTTTCGCGCAAGGCGCGGGGGCTTCGCCGGCCGTGCTCGAATATCGCCGCAAGCTCGCGGAATATCAGGCCGCGCGCGCCGCCTTCGATGCCGAGGCCGGCGCCTATTGGAGCCAGATCTCGGAGAAGCGGAAGGCCCGCAACGCCAAGCGGCGCAATGGGCAGCAGATCACGCTCGATGATTACGTGCTGGAGCATCCGCCGCTCTATACCGGGCCGAAGAAGCCGGTGAATCCGGAGCCGGAGGAAACGCCGGATCGCCCCGCGAGAAGACCGATCCCCGTGGTCGCCGATTTCCTGCGTGCGGCGCAGGAACTCTACCAGTTCACGCCGCAACGCCCGTCCAGCGAGCTCGAGTTCAAGCGCGCCTATGCGCGCTACGCTCTGGCCCATGGCCTGACGCGCGAGCAGGCGGTGCGGGTCTATTCGTTCGAGACCGGCGGCACCGGCAGTTACGACGTGCAGGCGGGCATCGAGCATGGCGGCAAGCGCGCGATCTCGACCGCGATGGGCTACAACCAGCTGCTCACCACCAACAGCGTCGAGCTGCTCGCCGAGCAGGGCCATGAACTGATCCGCGCGCTGTCCGAGAAGGTGACGCGCACATCTGGACCGGCGCGGCATGCGCTCGAGCACAAGCTCACTGTCCTGAAGAAGATGGTGGCGCACGCGAAGTCGGTGCCCGATACCTGGTCGGAGCACGAGAAGATGGGCGCCACCCCGCAGGGCTGGGCCATGCATGCGATGGTGCTCGACGTCGACATCGGACCGATGCTGCAGACCCACAAGCTGCTGACTTCGGTGCATTTCGCCCGCGCCAAGGGACACTCGCGCCCGCTGTCGGCGGCCGAGCTCGAGATGATGAACCTCACCGGCGACGGCACCGGCCTCGACATGGTGACGATGCCGCAAGCGATGCGCGAGCGGGTGCCGACCTCGAATTTCTTCCAGCGCGGCGGCTATGAGCGCAACCCAGTCGCGATCCGCCACAACACGGTGGCGAAGCTGCTGGCCATAACCGACGAGCGCATGGACGTGAACAGCGGCAAACCCGGCGCAAGGGAATTGGCAGGGGCGTTCTAGGACGCTGGCGTAGGGTGGGCAAAGCGAAGCGTGCCCACCATTGTTGATTTGACGATATGAGATTGTGGGCACGGCGCTAACGCGCCTTTGCCCACCCTACGCTCTGTCGCCTGCGAGCGCGGGCCCCTACTGATCCGGCCCGAACTTGAACTTGCCGTCACCCTCCAGATACGGACCGGTGCGCATGTAGAGCTGGCCGTTCTGGCCGATGAAGAACAGTGTGCCCTTGGGCACCTTCTTGGCGCCCTTCAAGAGCTCGCCGGCGTTGCTGGTGCCCATCTTGTAGGAATAGGTCTTGCCCTCCCTGTCGTAGGCGTAGCCGGTGTCGGTCTTCAGCTCCCAGGGCGTCGCTGCGGTTTGCGCCAATGCGGGCGCTACCAATGCGCCGAGCGCGGCTGCGAGTGCAAATGTCTTGATTGAAAATGCCGTCATCCCATCCTCCCAAGATCGGGACATTCCATGATTGAACAAATCACGAACGATGCGTCCCGGTCAACTTGCGATAGCGCCGCAGCGCATCACGTCTTGCCCAGCAGTTTGTGATTTTCCCTCCGTCCCCTCGCGACTATGTTCCGCTTTCCGTTTAGAACGCAACTCGACAAAAATATTGGTGGGGATGATTCGAATGAACCTAGTCGTCAAAGCCTGCTCGGCTGCCGCGCTGTTGCTCACGGCGCTGGCGCCGGCCGCCCAAGCCGATGACTACCGGCTCAGCCACAACCAGCGGATTTCGTGCAGCCGCGGCCTTGCCCCGGGCAAGCTGAACACGGCGACCTGCAAGTCCTACACCTATCTCTTCAACACCAGGACCTCGGAATATTTCCGCTGCCAGGTCTCCCTGGCGCTGACCCGCGACAACAAGGAAGTCATCAACGTCCAGACCGACGGCGGCTGCACCAAGAAACCGCGCATTTTCGAGACCGACGGCAAGTACGATTTCGACGCCACCGAGACCGAGCCGCCGAACACCAATTCGTTCTTCGGCCCCGGCGGCTATTCGGTCTGGGCCGCCGACGTCGGCGCGCAGAAGGTGCGCGGCTGCATCACCATCTCCTCCGGCCTCGGCTCCGACATCTCCAAATGCCTGGACATGACGTTCCAGTGAGCGAGCGCTCGATAGCCACTGCGTAGACGGTGCGCTCCCTGCCCCGCCTACGGGGGAGGGCTGGGGAGAGGTGTCTCCGCATCGGGACAATCTCCTAGAGGAGAAAACCCTCACCCGCGCCTTCGGCGCGACCTCTCCCGCAAGCGGGAGAGGTGACCGAGCAAGCCGCTCCGACTCGAACCTAACGCGACTCCAGTCCCGCTGCGCCACCTCGCCGCACCGTCCGGTTCCCAAAAACCCAGCGGGAACGGCCCTTTGCCGCAGTCCTGTTTTGCCTTTTGGATGGGTTGACCCGCATCCCTCATCCGGCCAATTTCGCCGCCGGTTTGGGGAGAACAACAACCATGAAACGGACGATTTTCGGCGCGGCCGCGGCTCTGGCTCTGGCGGCGTCGGCACCTTGCGCCCAGGCGCAATCCTTCATCAACGTGCTGACCGGCGGCACCTCGGGCGTCTACTATCCGCTCGGGGTCGCGATCGGAAAGATCTACGGCGAAAAGATTCCGAACGTGAAGACGCAGGTGCAGGCCACCAAGGCGTCGGTGGAGAACCTGATCCTGCTGCAGCAGGGCCGCGGCGAGCTGGCGTTCACGCTGGGCGACTCGCTGAAGGCCGCCTGGGACGGCGAGGAGGAGGCGGGCTTCAAGACCAAGCTCGACAAGCTGCGCACCATCGGCGCGATCTATCCGAACTACATCCAGATCGTCGCGACCGCGGACAGCGGCATCAAGACGCTCGCCGACCTCAAGGGCAAGAGCCTGTCGGTCGGTGCGCCGAAATCGGGCACGGAGCTGAACTCCCGCGCGATCCTGGCTGCTGATGGCATGAGCTACAAGGAGCTCGGCAAGGTCGAATATCTGCCCTTTGCCGAATCCGTCGATCTCATGAAGAACCGGCAGCTCAACGCCACGCTGCAATCGGCCGGGCTCGGCGTTGCCTCGCTGAAGGACCTCTCGACCTCGAGCCCGATCACGGTGGTGTCGGTGCCGAAGGAGACCGTCGACAAGATCGGCCCGCCCTTCGTGGCGGCGACTATTCCGGCCAACACCTATACCGGCCAGGACAAGGACGTGCCGACTGCGGCCGTGATCAATTATCTGGTCACCAGCTCCGCCGTCTCGGACGATCTCGCCTATCAGATGACCAAGCTGGTCTATGAATCGCTGCCCGAACTCGTCACTGCGCACGCGGCCGGCAAGGAGATCAAGCTCGAGACCGCCGCCACCGGCAGCCCGGTCCCGCTGCACCCCGGCGCGATCCGCTATTATAAGGAAAAGGGGCTGATCAAGTAATCAGCTCCTGTCGTCGGACGTCATGGCCGGGCTTGTCCCGGCCATCCACGTTCTGCGGCTGTGCATGGAAGTTTCGTGGATGCCCGGGACAAGCCCGGGCATGACGGCTCGGGACATACCGTGCCAATGCTACAAGCGCTCGACGATTGGGGATGGGCTGAGATGCTGGAAAAGGCAGAGGGGACTGAGATCGCGCCCGACAAGGTCAAGGTCGAGTTCGACAATTTCGAGCATGGCTTCCCAGAAGGCTTCGGCCCGGGCTGGTGGGGCCGGCTCGCCTACTGGATCGGCATCGCGTTCGCGATCTTCCAGCTCTACGTCGCCGCCTTCAACTATCTGCCGAGTCAGGTGGTGCGCGGCGTCCATGTCGGCTTCCTGCTCCTGCTCACCTTCGGCCTGATCGCCAACTTCACCGCGAAGAGCAATTTCGGCCGTGCGCTGGGCTGGGCGATCGGCGCCGCCGGCTTCTACTGCGGTCTCTACCAATGGATCTTCTATGCCGACCTGATCGCGCGCGACGGGGATCCGACCAGGCTCGATCTCGCCGTCGGCACCCTACTCGCGGTGCTGATCTTCGAGGGCACGCGGCGGCTGATGGGCGCGGCGCTGCCGCTGATGTGCGGTGCGTGTCTCGTCTATTGGTTTTTCGGTCAGTACCTGCCGTCGCCGCTCAACCATCGCGGCTATGATTTCGACCAGATCGTCACGCATTTGTCGTTCGGCACCGAAGGCTTTTACGGCGTGCCGGTCTACGTCTCCGCGACCTACATCTTCCTGTTCATCCTGTTCGGCTCGTTCCTGGAGCGCGCCGGCATGATCCAGCTGTTCACCGATGTCTCGCTCGGCCTGTTCGGCCGCACCCGCGGTGGACCTGCCAAGGTCGCGGTGTTCGCCTCGGGCATGATGGGGACCATCTCCGGCTCGGGCGTCGCCAACGTCGTCACCGTCGGCCAGTTCACGATTCCCTTGATGATCAGGTTCGGCTACCGCCGCGCCTTCGCGGCCGGCGTCGAGGCGACGGCCTCGATGGGCGGCCAGATCATGCCGCCGGTGATGGGGGCGGTCGCCTTCATCATGGCCGAGACGCTCGGCGTGCAATATTCGGAGATCGTCAAGGCCGCCGCGATCCCCGCGATCCTCTATTTCGCCTCCGCGTTCTGGATGGTGCATTTGGAAGCCGGCAAGCACGGCCTCGTCGGCATGAAGCGCTCGGAGATCCCGAGCGCCTGGAAGGCGCTGGTGACGCGCTGGTACCTCGTGCTGCCGCTCGCGGCGCTGGTCTACATGCTGTTCGAGGGTTTTACGCCGCTCTATGCCGGCAGCATGGGCCTTGCGCTGACGGTGACGCTGATCCTCGGCACCGCCATCACGACGGGCGCCTCCTCGAACGTGATCCGGACCATCTTCTGGGTCGGGCTCGCGCTCGTCGTCGCGGCACTGTCGCGCGACGGCCTCCAGATCGTGCCGGTCGCGACCGTCGTGGTCGGCCTGATCGTGATCACGGCGTTCGTGCGCGGCGGCTTTGCGGCGTTGCGGGCCTGCCGCGATGCGCTGGCCGAGAGCGCGAAATCCGCCATCACCGTCGGCATGGCCTGCGCCATCGTCGGCGTCATCATCGGCATGATGTCGCAGACCGGCGTCGGCACCATCTTCGGCGGCTGGGTGATCGGACTCGGCGAGAAGAGCCTGTTCCTGGCGCTGGTCATGACCATGCTGCTGTCGATCCTGCTCGGCACCGGCATCCCGACCATCCCGACCTACATCATCACTGCCGCGCTCGCAGCTCCCGCGCTGGCCAAGCTCGGCGTGCCCTTGATCGCGAGCCACATGTTCGCATTCTATTACGGCATCATGGCCGACCTCTCGCCGCCGGTGGCGCTCGCCGCGCTTGCGGCGGCGCCGATCGCCAAGGAGAACCCGGACAAGATCGGCTGGGAGGCGATGCGCATCGCGCTCGCCGGCTACGTCATTCCCTTCATCTTCGTCTATTCGCCGGCCTTGATGCTGCAGGCCGGCGATCCCATGGCGGCCAAGCTCGGCTTCTACGGCGCGGTGGCGCTGGCGAGCTTGAAGGCGCTGGTGGCGATCGGCCTGTTCGGCATGGCCGCGATCGGCTTCCTGTTCACGCGGCTGACGCTGATCGAGCGCCTGGTCGCGCTCGGCGCCGCGTTCTGCCTGCTCGGCGAATTCCCCTTCAGCGACACTGCGGGCTTCGTGCTCGCCGCCGCGCTGGTGCTGTGGCAATGGCGGCAGCGTCCGCCGGCGCCGGTCGAGGCGGTGTGAGCCTCTGTCTTGCGACAGCGGGCGGCGTGAAAGCGCTGACGCTGTCCGCGTTCACGCTTGTCTGGACGCATTCGATCGCGAAGGTCGAATGGCAGGAAGACTGGCGCCTCACACCCGCCGGCCTCGAGCTGGTGCAAGCCCGCGTCAAGGGCACCGGCCCCGGCATGGAGCCGCCGGCCGAGGCGCGGCTGGTCGACGGCTGGTTTCAATGGCGGCCGCAGCGTGCGCCGATGCCGGAATTGGTGCTCGGCAATTCCGGCGCGGCCGGAGAATGGCGACTGTGCCATGACGGGACGTGCCGGACATTGTCCGAGATTGTCGGGCATCCCATTGGTGCTAACGTCATGGCGATGAGCATCTGCAAAGAACCGTAGCCCGGATGGAGCGGAAGCGTAATCCGGCACCACTGCCCCGGATTGCGCTGCGCTCCATCCGGGCTACAAGAAGAACAACAACACGGGAGACACGCGATGGATCGGCTCAAGGGCAAGGTTGCGATGGTGGTGGGGGCCGGCTCGATCGGTCCCGGCTGGGGCAACGGCAAGGCGACCGCGGTGACCTTTGCGCGCGAGGGCGCGCAGGTGTTCTGCGTCGATCGCAACGGTGCCGCGGCCGAGGAGACCGCCAGGATCATCAGCGGCGAGGGCGGCAAGGCGATTGCGTTCACGGCCGACGTGGCGCGCGCCGGCGAGATCGAGGCGATGGTCGCGGCGTGCCTCAAGGCCTATGGCCGCATCGACGTGCTCGACAACAATGTCGGCATCGCCGAGATGGGCAGTGTCGTCGAGGTGAGCGAAGAAAGCTGGGACCGCGTCTTCAGCGTCAACCTCAAGAGCGCCTATCTCGCCATGAAGCACGTGATCCCTGTTATGGTGAAGCAGGGCGGCGGCTCGATCATCAACATCTCCTCGATCGCCTCGATCCGCCACATGGGCATCTCCTACGTCACCTACGGCGCCTCGAAAGCGGCGATGAACCAGATGACGCGCACCACAGCGATCGAGTTCGCGCGCCATCACGTCCGGGTCAACGCGATCCTGCCCGGCCTGATGAAGACGCCGATGGTCGAGCGCTCCGCCGGCCTCGCCGCCAGCTACGCCAAGGGCGATGTCGAGGCGATGTGGCGCGCGCGCGACGCCCAGGTGCCGATGGGCCATATGGGCGATGCATTCGACGTCGCCAACGCCGCGCTGTTCCTGGCCTCGGACGAGTCGAAATACGTGACGGGCATCGAGCTCGTTGTCGACGGCGGGATCACGTGCAAGGCCGGGGCTTGATCCAGCCCCAGCTTGCACGCAGCCCGCCGCTGCGAGTCATAGGCGATCGCCCTGGCTCGCAAGGAGGAAGCAGATCATTCACAGCAAGGTGTATTGCGCGCGTTCGCGCCTGGTCAGCAGCGGCAGCGCCTGTTCCGCGATGTAGCTCTTGAAATGCGCGCTCTCCTGGTGCGCCCTAAAGGCGTCTTCGTCGCCGAACAACTCGTAGAAGAGGAACTGGGCCGGATTGTCCTTGGCGCGCGAGATCAGGAACAGCTTGACGCCTGGCTCGCGCTGCGCCTGAGGGAGGAAGCCGCGCAGGATTTCAGCAACCCGGTCGACCTCTTCGGCCTTTGCTTCCCATTGCGCCACGACGAGAAGTCCGCCGCCGATGGCCGGGTGGCCGGTCTGTTGATTCATTGCCTGTTCGATCATGATGGAGCTCCCTGAGAATTCTCCATTCGATAGCGCGGCTCTGGGCGACAATGGTTCGATGAACATCGTAGTGCGAATGTCGCCGAACGGCCCGACGTTCCGTCGTGGGTCGAATTGATTTCCTGCGCGAATTTCGCTACCGCCTTTTCCCGTGGATACGCTCAAGGTCAGAGACGCCAAAGACGTCGAAGAGGTGGTGCGCGCGGCGATCGCGAGCGAGCAGCCGCTCGAGATCATCGGCCATGGCGGCAAGCGCGGCATCGGCCACGCCATGGCGACCAACGCCGTGCTCGACGTCTCCGCGCTCAATGCCGTCACCGCCTACGAGCCGAACGAGCTCATCATCACGCTCCAGGCCGGCGCGCCGCTGGCCGACGTGCTGGCGCTGATCGACGCCAAGAATCAGCAATTCGCCTTCGAGCCTGTAAACACCGCCCCGCTGCTCGGCACGCCGGCAACAGGCACCATCGGCGGCATGATCGCGGCCGGGCTCGCCGGGCCGCGAT
>NZ_JADYVS010000148.1:0-452 GCF_020194055.1 Bradyrhizobium sp. NBAIM03
CGCCAAGTTCGCGCGGGCGATCCGGCTGTCGATGAATGGCGATTCAACGGCGGCCAAGCTGCGTGATCTGCTCTCGCCGCATGTGGCGGCCGATGGCAATGGCGTCTCGGTACGCATCAACTACGTTTGTGAGCAGGCACGCTGCGAAGCGGTGCTCGGCGATGCGTGGCGCATTGTTCCGAGCGAAGCGGCGATCGCCGCGCTGCGTCAGGCGCTCAATGCCGAGAACGTGGCAACGGTGTACGAGTAGTTCGAAGATGGCGCGGGGGGCGCCATCGCCGGGCGTAGGCTCGGCACGACTGCGGTCTCAATACGATTATTACTAAAGCATCCATGAACGTCGGAATCTCGTGCAACGCGCTGGGCTACAGCGGTGGCAGCGAGCGCTACGCGATGGACCTGGTGCGCGGCCTGCATGAGCGCGCCATCCGTCCCGTGTTCTTCGCCAAGAT
>NZ_JADYVS010000149.1:0-451 GCF_020194055.1 Bradyrhizobium sp. NBAIM03
GGTGCCGGCGCTGCCGCAGCTTCGGCCCGTCAACTCGAAGAGCTCAAGCAGGCTGCGCTGCTCAAGTTTGGTGTGATCGGCGAGCAGTTCGACAAGATGCGCCGTGCGTTCGAGAAGGAAGGCTACAAGTCCAAGCCTTACGTGAAGGCGCAGGAAGCCATCCAGGCCGAACTGATGACGATCCGCTTCACGGCACGCAACGTCGAGCGCCTGTGCGACACGCTGCGCGGCCAGGTGGACGAAGTGCGCAAGCTCGAACGCGCCATCCTGAACATCGTGGTGGACAAGTGCGGCATGCCGCGCAGCGACTTCGTTGCGCGCTTCCCGGGCAACGAGACCAACCTGAAGTGGATCGAGACCGTGGTGGCCGACGGCAAGCCGTACAGCACCATCGTCGAGCGCAACGTGCCGGCCGTGCACGAACTGCAGCAAAAGCTGATCGACCTGCAGG
>NZ_JADYVS010000150.1:0-451 GCF_020194055.1 Bradyrhizobium sp. NBAIM03
GCTTCCCAGCGGTTGAACGGGTCGGAATCGTGCGCGAGCTGGAACGTAAGCTGCTCGGTCGTATAGCCGTATTCCACGATCACCGGCGCCGAGAAATTGCGCAGCAGCGAGGGCAACGGCGCTTCGGCCACGTCTTCGAAGACGAAGGTCTGCTTGGTTTCAGTGAAGTCCAGTACGCGCGTGGTTATGGGCGAGGGCGATGCGGCCTCGCCACGCAAGCGCAGCGGCAAGTCACGGCCCTGCTTGTCGATCAGGCCCACCGCAAACGGAATGTGGAACGGCTGCTTCTGGATGCCGCTGGTGGTCTCGATGCCGACTGGCTCACAGCGTTGCCGCAGCGTGAGCGTGTACGTGTGCGTGGCCGCATCGTGGTGGCCCTCAACAGCAACGACCGGCGTGCCGGCCTGGCTGTACCAGCGGCCGAATTGCGTGAGGTCGCGGCCGTTGGCAT
>NZ_JADYVS010000151.1:0-450 GCF_020194055.1 Bradyrhizobium sp. NBAIM03
CGGCCGGCCGAACACGATCGCGGTCGCGTCGCTCGGGCAGCTCCGCTATCTCAGCCTGATGAGCCAGGTGGACGTCGTGATCGGCAATTCGTCGAGCGGCATCCTCGAAGCGCCGTCATTCGGTGTTCCGACGGTGGATATCGGCGACCGTCAGAAGGGGCGCGAGCGCGCCGACTCGGTATTTCACGCCACGCCCGAGCGCGGCGCGATCGCCGCGGCGATCTCGCAAGCGCTTGAGCGGGGCCGCAAGGACACCGTCAATCCCTATGGCGACGGCGATTCCAGCCGGCGCTTTGCCGACATCATCGCGGCCATCCCGGATTTCGGCCAGCTCCTGAAGAAGGGCTTCTACGAAGCTCCCGCAAACGGAGCGCGGCCATGACGAGACACACGCTGATCATCGCGGAGGCCGGCGTCAATCACGACGGCAGCCTGGACAAGGCACTGGCC
>NZ_JADYVS010000152.1:0-448 GCF_020194055.1 Bradyrhizobium sp. NBAIM03
GGCCAGCAGTGCGCGGGCCTGCTCCAGGGCCTCGTCTTCACCGCGCTCCTGGTAGGCTGTGCGCAGTTCCAAATACAGCTTGGCGCGCTTGCCGCCCAGTTTCTTTGCCGCCTCCAGCGCCTTCTCTTCGAAGCCCGGTTCACGGCCATAGAGGTAATTGAACCGGCGGGCGACTTCGCGTGTCATCTCGACGTGCGGCACCTGGTCTTCGCCCACCGGCACGAAGCCAGCGCGGTAGATCAGGATGTCAGCGGCTTGCAACAGCGGATAGCCGAGGAAGCCGTAGGTGGAGAGGTCCTTCTCCTTCAGCTTTTCGATCTGGTCCTTGTAGGTCGGCACACGTTCGAGCCAGCCGAGCGGCGTGCCCATCGAGAGCAGCAGGAACAGCTCCGCGTGCTCGGGCACACGGCTCTGGATGAACAGTGTGGACTGCGTCGGATCGACACCC
>NZ_JADYVS010000153.1:0-448 GCF_020194055.1 Bradyrhizobium sp. NBAIM03
GCATAATGTCCTGCACCATCTGCGGCATACTTTCGCGGGCGTGGAACCACCGGAAAGCATTTGCAGCGGCAGCAGCACCAGAATCACCAGCAGCCCCAGTTGCGGCATTGAACGCGCTATCGTCCCCATAAAAATGCCGATTGACGTGGTGGCAAACAGACTGAGCGCCACGCCCAGCATAAACAGCGGGATCGAGCCTTCTATCGGTACGCCCAGCACGCCTTTCACCATCAGCACCAGCGATAATCCCGACACCACCAGCACCACCAGCCCCATCGACCAGACCTTTGCCATCATGATCTCAAACGGCGTTATCGGCATCACCAGTAAGTGTTCCACCGTGCCGTGTTCACGCTCGCGGATCAGCGCCGATCCGGTCAATACAATCGCCAGCATGGTAATGTTGTTGATGATCGCCATCACCCCGCCAAACCACGCGGGATCAAGG
>NZ_JADYVS010000154.1:0-448 GCF_020194055.1 Bradyrhizobium sp. NBAIM03
ATCCTGATAGTCCCTACATTGCCCTTTCTTGTGCTGGCGGGAACTGGATCACTGCCGAAACCGAAGCGCCAGAAGAAGCCATTTCCGACCTTGCATGGAAAAAACACCAGATGCCAGCATGGCATTTAATTACCGCTGATGGTCAGGGTATTACTCTGGTGAATATTGGCGTGGGACCGTCCAATGCTAAAACCATCTGCGATCATCTGGCAGTGCTACGCCCGGATGTCTGGTTGATGATTGGTCACTGTGGCGGATTACGTGAAAGCCAGGCCATTGGAGATTATGTCCTTGCACACGCTTATTTACGCGATGACCACGTTCTTGATGCGGTTCTGCCGCCCGATATTCCTATTCCGAGCATTGCTGAAGTGCAACGTGCGCTTTATGACGCTACCAAGTTAGTCAGCGGCAGGCCTGGTGAAGAAGTCAAACAGCGGTTACGTAC
>NZ_JADYVS010000155.1:0-447 GCF_020194055.1 Bradyrhizobium sp. NBAIM03
GCCAGGCCGCGCAGCTGCTGGGCGCATTCCCGCTGGTGGCCAGCGGCACCGAAGGCTACCGCACCGCCGAGGTCACCCTGGGCGGCGTGGACACCGCCGAAGTGTCATCCTCGACGATGGAATCCAAGCGCGTGCCCGGCCTGCACTTCGTTGGCGAGGTGCTGGACGTGACCGGCTGGCTGGGCGGCTACAACTTCCAATGGGCCTGGGCCAGCGGCCACGCAGCGGGCGGCGTGGTGTGAACCACTTCGCCGTTCGACGCGCGCCAGGGGTGCGCGCATGGACGGTTCGCCGCGCATCGTGTATCTAGATTCGCAGATTGGGGAGCAGTGCATGCAGAACGCGAACGACATCACCATCCGCCTGCTGATCGTCGATGACAGCGGCGAGAATGCCGAAGCCATCGTCAGCACCCTGCGCAACAGCGGCATCGCGGTACGCCCGTGG
>NZ_JADYVS010000156.1:0-447 GCF_020194055.1 Bradyrhizobium sp. NBAIM03
GTGCAGGATCAGTTGGACAAGCTTGAAGCGGCCGCCCGGCTCAATCCCAAGGCAGTCAGTCGTGATGCAATCGACAACGCTGCCAACGCGGTACGGGTGGCACACGGCAATCTCGTTGTTGCCCAGCGTCAGTACGACCTGACGCGCGCCGGCGCCTGGAGCTATGACATCCGCACGCTGCAAAAACAGCGCGATGCCTTGCAGAAGGGCGCGGCGGCGGCGGCAGCGCTGCTCGAAAAGTATGCCGTGCGGGCGCCGATAGACGGTGTTGTCATGTCCGTCAATACAGCAATTGGCGGCTATGTATCGCCACAGGGCACCTATGACGCCTACACGCGGGCCAACGTGCCACTCGTCACGATGAGCGCCGGGCAGAACAAGCTGGCCGTGCGCGTGTATGTGGATGAGATTCTGGTGCACCGCCTTCCGCCCGGCACGGTGCAGGCA
>NZ_JADYVS010000157.1:0-446 GCF_020194055.1 Bradyrhizobium sp. NBAIM03
GACCAGACCCGTCGTCAATACCATGGTGGTCGTCACCGCAATACCGTACGCCGCGGCCAGGTTGTCGGACTTGCCGAACGCCAGCACCACGGCCACCACCAGCACGAGGAGCATGTAGTTGACCACTGGCACGTAGATCTGGCCGATTTCCACATCCGACGTGTAGAGAATCTTCATGCGCGGCGCATAGCCCAGGTGCACGGCCTGCGCCGTCATCGAAAACGCGCCAGAGATGACAGCCTGCGACGCAATGACGGTGGCCGCCGTAGCGAGCAGCACCATCGGGCCAACCGCCCAGCTCGGCATCAACAGGAAGAACGGGTTTTGCACGGCGCTCGGCTCGCGCAGCAGCAAGGCGCCCTGGCCAAAGTAATTCAGCAGCAGGCACGGCATGGCAATGTAGAACCACGCGTACCGGATGGGGCGGGCGCCGAAGTGGCCCATGT
>NZ_JADYVS010000016.1:0-172417 GCF_020194055.1 Bradyrhizobium sp. NBAIM03
GGGGTGATCTCTCCACACGGACAGTGCCCGTGGGGAGAGATCACCCCACCCCGTCTCACATTTCGCTGCGCTCCATGTGAGCCGACCCACGGGCGAGCTTCGCTCGTCCCGGACCCCTCCAGGGGAGGGTAAGAAAGCGCGCAGCGGAAGCCGCACTCTCGTCGCACTGGCGATTCGTCAGTACAGTTGTTACATTGCCTGCGCGAGGCTGCGACGTGCGTCAGGAGCCATATATCCCCGGGGCCTTATCGATCCTTTAGGGAACTGTCCCTGGCCGGGCCCGTGGGCTCGGACATATGGTGCCCACCTACTTTCGTAGGGAACTCCGGGATCGAGTGCTTCAACGGCGTTCGCGGCTTCGCACTTTCGTTTGCTTCGTTTGTGCTTGTTGAAACGACTGCGGCCAATTCAACAGGTGTCATTCCCCCCGAGTGCGCAATTGCGCACGGGGCGGGGAATCCAGTACGCCGCGGCCCTTGTGTGAATCACCACCGCCTCTGGAATACTGGATCACCCGCATTCGCGGGTGATGACGTGGGGACCAAAGCACATGTCCAACTCCAAAGCCGAGCTCCGTGCCAAAGCCCTCGCCAAGCGCGATGCGCTGAGCGAGAAGAAACGCATCGCGGCCGCCGCAAAGCTCGCCAAGCGCGGGCTACCGTTCAAGCTGCTGCCCGACAGCATCGTCTCCGGCTATTCGCCGATCCGCAGCGAGATCGATCCGATGCCGCTGCTCGCAAAGCTCGCGGAAGAGGGCGCCAGGCTGGCGCTGCCTTGCGTTACCGCGCGCGGCCAGTCGCTGATCTTCCGCATCTTCCATCCGAACGACCGCCTGATGCTCGGCCCGCTCGGCACTCCCGAACCTTCACCTGCTGCGGCCGAAGTCATTCCCGACATCATGCTGACGCCGCTCGCCGCCTTCGACCGCCTCGGCCATCGCATCGGCTATGGCGCCGGGCATTACGATTTCACCTTTGCGCATTTGCGCAAAGCCAAGCACATCGTCGGCATCGGCCTTGCGTTTGCAGTGCAGGAGATCGAGGCGGTTCCGGCACTATCCCACGACGTGGCGCTGGATTATGTGCTAACGGAATCGGACGTGTTCGATTTCCGGAGTTCTGAAGTTGCGCATTCTCTTCGTGGGTGACGTCGTCGGCCGTAGCGGGCGCGAGGCCGTCTCAGAATATCTCCCCGGCATGGTCAAGGATTGGTCGCTCGATCTCGTCGTCGTCAACGGCGAGAATTCGGCCGGCGGCTTCGGCATCACGGAAGCGATCTACCAGGAGTTTCTCGAGGCCGGCGCCGACGCGGTGACGCTCGGCAATCACTCCTGGGACCAGCGCGAGGCGCTGGTGTTCATCGAGCGCGCCGACCGCCTGGTGCGCCCCGCCAACTATCCGCGCGGCACGCCCGGCCGCGGCGCCGCCTTGGTCGAGACCAAGAACGGCAAGCACGCCCTCGTCGTCAACGCGCTCGGCCGCGTCTTCATGACCCCGTTCGACGATCCCTTCGCCGCGCTCGAGCGCGAGCTTGGCGCCTGTCCGCTCGGCGTCGCCGCCGACGCCATCGTCGTCGATTTCCATTGCGAGGCTTCAAGCGAGAAGCAGGGCATCGGCTTCTTCTGCGACGGCCGCGCCAGCCTCGTCGTCGGCACGCACACGCATGTGCCGACCGCCGACCACCAGATCCTGTCAGGCGGCACCGCCTACATGACCGACGCCGGCATGACCGGCGATTACGATTCCATCATCGGCATGCAGAAGGAAGAGCCGCTGCGGAGGTTCACATCAGGAATTCCGTCCGGCCGCTTCGAGCCGGCCGCAGGCGCCGCGACGCTCAGCGGCGTTGCCGTGGAAACGGACGATGCGACAGGGCTCGCGCTCAAGATCGCGCCGGTGCGCGTGGGTGGAAGGCTGGAGCCGACGACGCCGAAATTCTGGTTGAGCTGAAGCGCGAGCGAAATCACCCGGTGTCGTCCCCGGACGATTATATCAACTTTGCCCTCAGCAGCGGACATCGACGGGCAACAAGGGAACTCCGCTTTGGGCCACAAGCGGAAGTCAACAGTCATTGGCGGCTGCGAGCCCTTCTCTTCGACAGATTGGATTCCGTTCAAGAAGCTGTCCGCAACATTGGTGTCATCGTCGGCGAAGAACCATGTTGTATCTCGCCGATGATCTTGAAGCCGTGGCGTTCATAAAGGGAGATGTTTCGCGGATTCGAACTTTCGAGGTAGGCGGCGATGCCCTCCTCGTCGCATCGCCGAAGAGCGTGCTTCATCAACAATGTGCCGAGACCTTGGCCGATCCAGTTCGGATCGGAGGCAATGAGAGGCAGATACCAATGGGGCTCGTGGGGATGATGTTCGGCCATTCCCTGGAGCATGTGTCCAATATCATCGGCGATCTCCGGACGCAGGGATTGCGCCATGAGTGCGTCCATGGCCGTTTCATCGGGCTCGACGCCGGGCGGCAGCCACAGGGCGGCCGCGCGAGCCCCTTCTGTGATGTAAGCTGTGCCATGCTCGAATGCCCGTCCGCCAAATGCCTTGACGAATTGAGGCATAATCCTGAGATATTCGGATGAATCGGGCCAAACCCAACGCGCCATCGGATCGGCTGCAAAGCCAAGTACAATGGTGCTGATAGTGCTTGCCTGAATGTTGGCGCCCGCAGATTTGATTTCCGAGTCTGCGCTCATGATATCGTCTCCAAGTCGTCGATGGCGTCGGCCACATTCATTCTAAGATGCAGCACAGGATAGTGGCCGGGCGCTACGGCGTCGCGCGCAATCACGCGTCAATCTCAGGTGACCGCGCCCCGCGCCGCGACTGGCCAAAGTGCCTCCACGCGGGAATCCGGCGTGTTGAAGCCGCGCACGCCGACATACCAGTCGTAGAGATTGACGGTCGGGTCGCAATGGCCGGGGATCAGCGTCACCTTGTCGCCGATCGCCAGTCGCGACGAAGCGCTGTCGAAATCGAGCAAGCCATGCTCGTCAGAGGGCCGATGATAGCGCAGATCGGGCCGGCCGAGCACGACCGGAAATCCGCTGTCGTTCGACAGAGCCTTGTGGCCGGCATCGATGACCGCGTGTTCGCCGGCGCCTGTGCTCATCACCGTCGCGATCACGAACAGCGCATGCTCGAACGGATTGGCGTTGCGCGCCCCGTCGGCGAGGTTCTTGGCGTAGTCGGCGTCCATGAAGATATAGGAGCCCGCCTGCAATTCGTTCCAGATGCCGCTCGCGCCTTCGAGCTCGAATGTGCCGGTTCCCGCACCTCCAATCGTCCGGCACTGAAAGCCCGCGTCCTTGAGGACGCGCAGTGTCTCCGCGGTCGCGTTCGCGGCACCGGCGATGGCAGCGCGCCGCTCCTCCGGCGTGCGCAAATGCTGGGCAGAGCCGTGATAGGCCTGCAAGCCGCCGAACGATAGGAAGCGTGAAGCCGCCATCTGCCGCGCCAGGGTGGCCGCCGCCGGCCCCGGCCTGACGCCGCAGCGACCGGCGCCGACGTCGATTTCGACCAGGACTTCGATTTGCGATCCTGCCCGCTCCGCGGCGTGCGACAGTTGCTCGACCATGATCGCATCGTCCACGCAAACGCTGATGCGTGCGTGGCGAGCGAGGCCTGCGAGCCGTTCCAGCTTCCGCAGGCCCACCACCTCATTGCTGACGAGCACGTCACTCACCCCGCCCGCAACCAGGATCTCGGCCTCGGCGACCTTCTGGCAGCAGATGCCGATTGCGCCGCGCGCTATCTGCTTGGCCGCAATGATCGGTGATTTGTGGGTCTTCGCATGCGGACGCAAGCGAACGCCGAGCTTGCTCACCGCCGCCGCCATCGTGTCGAGATTGCGCTCGAAAGCGTCGAGGTCGATGATCAGCGCCGGTGTATCGATCTCGGAAAACGGCGCGCCGATTTGGGCGGGTGGACAGGCCATCGAAAAACCAGCTTGTTGTGTTCGGGTTCGCGCTCCGAATGCGCGGCGGCATTTCTACGGCAACGTCGGCCGCCGCGCCAGTGCAGGCGGCTTTTGGTGCTCGGCAGGCGGCGGTGAGAACCGCCCACAATTTCGGAATAATAGCATTCTACCCCTGTTTTGCCCGACGGGTCAACGCGCGCCACGGCCTGCCGGCGCAAGCCATTGATTCCACACGCCCCGGCTACTGTGCATGGGGTTGTTTTCGAGCTTTTGTTTTGAAGATGCCGGAGCGTCCTCGTCAGCCCTGGCGAAAGCCCATCCGGAAGGCGCCCCAGTGCTTGCCGCGGATCATGATTGGTGAGGACAGGTCCTTCATCAGCACGAACTGCCCGCCGCCCATGTCGCGGCGATAGGTCTGCAGCAGGAAGGGTTTTGTGTTGGCCGCGACCTTCTTCACCGCGCGGTCGGTGAACAGGCGGCGGTTGCGGCAATTGGCGTTGTTCCAGACCGGGTCCTTGCCCTGCGGCAGGCGGTAGTTCGGATTGTGGGTCGGAAGGTAGCCGCCCCGCGCCCAGGCGACGCAGAACACGATGCGCGGATCGGTCTTCTGGATCGGGTCCTGGATCGCGGGCAGCACGCGGTCGGTGAACTCGACGTAATTGGTGAGGTACTGCTTCGGATCGGTGCCTGATATCTCGCGGTAGGTCTCGTCCATGAGCTGGTCGAGCGTGATCTCGCCGCGGTCGATCGCAGCTTCGAACTCGGCCGAGATCCGCTTCGCGGTGTCGACGACGATGCGGATCAGCGGCGCGTCCGACGTCTCCACGCCGCTGTCGGCGATCAGCGCGATCAGGCCTTCGGAGGCGTCGAGCAGCTTTGCTACCCGCTCGTCGGCGCTTCGGAGGTCGCGCGAGGAGAGGTCGACGCCCTTGGCGAGCTCGTTGAGCTCGCTGATCACGGTGTCGCAGTGGCCGAGATTGGAGGTCGCCGCGCGCGCGACGCCGTCGATCTCGGCTTCGACCGAGGCGAAGCCCTGCTGGACCCGCGAGATGATGCCGGAGATCGCTTGCGCGCCTTCGCCGGCGGTCTTGGCGCGCTGCGAGGCGTCGCTGCTCTCGCCGATCAGGCCTTCGATCTGGCCGTCGAGATCGCGCACGGTGTCGGAGATCTCATGCGTGGCCTGGCGCGTGGCCTCCGCGAGGCTCTTGACCTCGCTTGCGACCACCGCGAAGCCGCGGCCGGCAGTGCCGGCGCGCGCCGCCTCGATGGTGGCGTTGAGCGCGAGCAGATTGGTCTGCTTGGCGATCGCCTCGATCGAGCCGGAGACCTTCGCCACCTGCGCCAGCGCCGCGCCGACCGCGGACAGGCGTGCCTCGATCCGCTCCACCGCGGCGACGAGCTCGGAGATGTGGCTGACCGCGGTGTCGACGGCGCCGCGAGACTGCGCGATCTCGCCGACCGCGGCCGACGTCGTGGTTTGCACCGCCTGCGAGGCGTTGGCGATGTCGTGGTTGGCAGAGACCATCCTCTCGGCCGTCTTCTGCAGATGGTGAAACCGTTCCGACTGGCTCGCGACGCGGTTGGCGACGTCCTGGACGTTGCCGGCGATGTCGGCGAGCTCGACGCCGAGACCGCCGATGCGGTCGGCGAGCTGGTCGATCAGGCGTTCGGCCAGCGTCCGGTTGGAGGCAGTGTCCAATACGGCAAGTTGTGCAGAGGACATGTACGGGTTCTCTCCAGTCGGAGCCGTTGATCGGCTCCTTGGCGGCATTCCGATTCCAGATCCGACCTTAGAGGATGATTCGCGCCCGGCGTCTTGCCCAGGAGTGCAGGTGCGTGCAGGTGCGTGCACGCGCGGGAGCGCTACAGCTTGTAGGCCGTGCGGAAGCCGCCCCAGTGCCGGCCCTGCACGCGGATCGGGACGTCGATCTCCCGCATCATCACCGTGTTCCCGTTGCCCATGTCGCGCGCATAGCTCTGGACCAGGTACGATCGCAGGTTGCGCGCGGCAGCTAACCCCGCCGGATCGTTGAAGATGCGCCGGTTGCGGCTGTTGGCCGTGTTCCAGGCGACGTCGCCCGGCCGCTGCGGATGCGAATAGATCTTATTGTGCACCGGCAAAAAGCCGTTGCGATCGACCATGGCGCAGAACGCCATCCGCGGCTCCCGCGCCAGGAAGGACTCCTGGAACGGCGGCAGGGCGCGGTCGGCCCAGTCGAGATATTTGGTGCGGTATTGCTGCGGATTGGTGCCGGCGATTTCCAAATAGTCCGTGTCGAAGAGGTCGTCGAGCTTGACCTCGCCGCGCGCAACCGCCTGCTCGAATATCTGCGTCAGCGCATTGCCGGCTTCCATGGCACGGGTGACGAACTCGGTGTTCTCCTCATGGATCGACCAGAGCTTGTCCTCGATCTTCTCGTTGAGAGCGGCGGTGGCGCCGACGAATTGCGCGCGGGCGCCGGCCTTGGATTGCTCGATCACGCGCAGGCGGCAGGCGCCGATGTCCTCTAAGCTGCCTTCGATCGTCGCTTGCGTTGCCAGCCGGCTTGCGTCCGCGCCGCCGATCAGCACGCCTTCCATCGCGATTTCATAGACCGGCATCACGGCGCGCGCGGTTTCGAATTTGAGGTGGCAGGGCAGCCGCTCGGTCTTGCGGCGGTCGTCGTGCTCGCTCTGGCGCAGCAGCACCGCGCAGCGCGATTTCAGCTTCTGGGCGAAGGTGGTGACGGCCTTGCCGGCGCTGGCGACGCTCTCGCCATGGGTCTCGGCCGCCTTGGTCGCCGCGTCGATCTCGGCCGCGCTCTCGCCGACCGAGATGATGAACTCCGAGGCGCTGGCGGCATTGCCGGAGACTTCGCTGGTCGTGGCATTCTGCTCGGCGACCGCGCCGTTGACGGTGTCGAACACCGGACGGATCGCCTCGATCGCCTGAGAGATGCGGTGCACGGCGTCCGCCGAACCGGCGGCATCGCGCTGCAATGCGTCGATCTTCTTCGTGATCTCCTCGGTCGCACTCTGGGTCTGCACCGCGAGCGCCTTGACCTCGGTGGCAACGACGGCAAAGCCTTTTCCGGCTGCGCCCGCGCGCGCGGCCTCGATCGTCGAGTTGAGCGCGAGCAGCGTGGTCTGCCGCGCGATCTGCGCGATCAAATTGACGACGTTGCCGATGGCGGCGGAGGATTCGCGCAGGCGGTCGACATTGGCGCGGGCTTCCTGCGCGGCGGCGCTGGCCTCGTCGGCGAGCTTGCCGGCTTCCCGGACCTGCGCGCCAATCCCTTGCGCGGACTGGGTGAACTTGTCGGCGGCATGGGCGAAGGTGGAGGCGGTGGATTGCGCCGCGTTGGTCCGGCCGGTCAGGGCGTCGGTGCGGTCGCGAATGGCAGCGAGGGTCGCCGCGGTCGCCTCGGCGCCGCCAGCCACCGAATTGGCGGCGCGCTCAAGCTGGCGGATCATGGCGCCGAGCTCGAGTTCCAGCAATTCCAGGATTTCCCGGGCCGAATCACTTTCGGCGGTCGGGGCGGGTGCGGCAGGGGCCGCCGGCTGCGCAGCCTCCGGGCCTGCCGCGGGCGCGGCCGTGTCCGGCAGACGCTTCCGAAATAATCCGAACGCCATCGGGTCTCTCTTGTCGGGGGACGGTCGGGCGCTATTTTCGCAGTCCGGAATGAAATCAGGGTTAACGGTGCCCATCTAGGCAGGCGCCGTTACGGCGGCTACCTTTACAGTGCTACCTCAGGCGCAGCCGAGCCCTTTGATTCCGGTGGGTTGGCGGCCTATAAGGCCGCGCTTCCCACGCTCATCTTTGGCTGACGATTTCTCAAGAGACCACGCATGGCCGGACATTCCCAATTCAAGAACATCATGCACCGCAAGGGGCGGCAGGATGCCCAGAAGTCGAAACTGTTCGGCAAGCTGGCGCGGGAAATCACCGTCGCTGCCAAGCTGGGCACCCCCGACCCCGCCATGAACCCGCGCCTGCGCGCCGCCGTGATCGCTGCGCGCCAGGAGAACATGCCGAAGGACAATATCGAGCGCGCCATCAAGAAGGCGCTCGGCAGCGACGGCGAGAACTATGACGAGATCCGCTACGAGGGCTACGGCCCCGGCGGCGTCGCCGTCATCGTCGAGGCGCTGACCGACAATCGCAACCGCGCCGCCTCCGACATCCGCTCCTTCTTCACCAAGTCCGGCGGCAATCTCGGCGAAACCGGCTCGGTCTCCTTCATGTTCGACCGCACCGGCATCATCGAATATGACCGCAGCGTCGCCTCCGACGATGCGGTGCTGGACGCCGCGATCGAGGCCGGCGCCGACGACGTCGTTTCCGGCGAGGGCGGCCACGAGATCTACGCCTCGACCGAAGGCTATCGCGACGTCGCCAAGGCGCTGGAAGCCAAGTTCGGCGAGCCGCGCAAGGCCGCACTGATCTGGAAGCCGCAGAACACGGTTGCGGTCGACGACGAGACCGGCGAGAAGCTCCTGAAGCTGATGGACCTGCTCAACGAGCACGACGACGTCCAGAACGTCTACGCCAATTTCGAGGTGTCGGACGCGCTTGTTGCGAAGATGGGCGGATAGGCTCGTGTCCCGGACGCGCTGCAGCGTGAAACGCTGCGGCGCTGGGCCGGGACCCATTCCCCTGTTACTTCCGTTCTGTTTCTGTTTCGCATCCCGCGGCCAGCCGCTATCACTGGCCCATGACTGCGCTCCCGATTCGTGGCCCCGTTCGCATCATCGGCATCGACCCCGGCCTGCGCCGCACCGGCTGGGGCGTGATCGAGGCCGAGGGCAACCGCCTGATCTATGTGGCCTGCGGCTCGGTGGAACCGCCGGACGATCTACCGCTGGCGAGCCGGCTGCTCGCGATCCATGAAGGGCTCGCTTCCGTCTTGTCCAATCACCAGCCGCTGGAAGCCGCGGTCGAGCAGACCTTCGTCAACAAGGACGGCGTTGCAACGCTGAAGCTTGGCCAGGCCCGCGGCGTTGCCATGCTGGCGCCCGCAATGTTCGGCATCTCTGTCGCAGAATACGCGCCGAACCAGGTCAAGAAGACGGTGGTCGGCGCCGGCCACGCCGACAAGCAACAGATCGCGATGATGCTGAAGATCCTGCTGCCGAAGGCCGAGCCGCCGTCCGCGGACGCCGCCGACGCGCTCGCCATCGCCATCACCCACGCCCATCACCGCCAGAGCACGGCGCTCCGGCTGAAGGTGGTGGGGATATGATCGGCAAGCTCAAGGGCTTGATCGATTCCTACGGCGAGGATTTCGTCATCCTCGACGTCGGCGGCGTCGGCTATCAGGTGCACTGCTCCTCGCGCACCTTGCAGCATCTGCCCTCGCCGGGTGAGGCCGCTGTGCTGTCGATCGAGACCTATGTCCGCGAGGACCAGATCAAGCTGTTCGGCTTCCGCACCGACCAGGAGCGCGAATGGTTTCGCCTGCTCCAGACCGTGCAGGGCGTCGGCGCCAAGGTCGCGCTGGCCGTGCTCGGCACGCTGTCGCCGGCCGATCTCGCCAATGCCATTGCGCTTCGCGACAAGGCCGCGGTGGCGCGCACGCCCGGCGTCGGCCCGAAGGTCGCCGAGCGGATCGTCACCGAATTGAAGGACAAGGCGCCGGCCTTTGCCAATGTCGATCCCGCCGTCGTGCATCTCGCCGGCGCCGTCGACGACCAGCGCGCGCCGCGCCCCGTCGCGGATGCGATCTCTGCGCTGGTCAATCTCGGCTACGGCCAGCCGCAGGCCGCCGCGGCGATTGCATCGGCCTCGCGCAGCGCGGGTGAGGGCGCCGAGACGGCGCAGCTGATTCGATTGGGTTTGAAGGAACTGGCCAAGTGAACAACGGCCAGCGCCTCTCCGAGTGGGGTCAAGGTGCGGCACGCCAGCATTTGCGGCGCCTCGGCCGTATGTTCGTCGTCGTCTTCTGCGGAACACTTTTTGCCGGGTATCTTGCAATGCTGGCGTTCTCGGCATCAGGTTGTTTTCTTAGTCGTGTCATTCGATGCTTTTCGGTCTCGCGCGACCTGATCGGGTTCAGCTGGTTTGCCGTGAAAGGCTTGTTCTTGCCTGCGGCCGTTGTGGCCTTGATGGTTGCAATCTTCCTGCAAATCCGAGGCTCCGTTGTCTGGTGGGACGTTCTCGTTGCAAGCTTGCTTTCGGCGCTGGTGATTGGCTCTGTTGGAAGAGCACTGAGTGAACCGGCTGAGGCATTTGTCTTGCTTGTGGTAAGTTTGATCTTCTTTGCAGGTGCTCAAGCTGCCCTTCTTATCGACAAGCGACTGTGCAGGACTTCCGCATGACCACTCCCCCCCGCATGGTCTCGCCGGAGCGCCGCAGCGACGATGTCGGCGACACCGCGCTGCGGCCGCAATCGCTGTCCGACTTCGTCGGTCAGGCGCAGGCGCGCAAGAATCTCTCGATCTTCATCGAAGCGGCGCGCAAGCGCGGCGAGGCGCTGGATCACGTGCTGTTCGTCGGTCCCCCCGGCCTCGGCAAGACCACGCTGGCGCAGATCGTGGCGAAGGAGCTCGGCGTCGGTTTCCGCGCCACCTCGGGGCCCGTGATCGCCAAGGCCGGCGATCTTGCCGCCCTCTTGACCAATCTCGAAGAGCGCGACGTGCTCTTCATCGACGAGATCCATCGCCTCAGCCCCGCGGTGGAAGAGGTGCTCTATCCCGCGATGGAGGACTTTCAGCTCGACCTCATCATCGGCGAGGGCCCGGCGGCGCGCTCGGTCAAGATCGAGCTGTCGAAATTCACGCTGGTCGGCGCCACCACGCGCGCCGGCCTTCTCACCAATCCCTTGCGCGACCGCTTTGGCATTCCGGTCCGGCTCAACTTCTACACGATCGAGGAGTTGGAGAGCATCGTCAGCCGCGGCGCGCGCGTGCTCAACGTCGGCATGAGCGCCGATGGCGCCAACGAGATCGCGCGCCGCGCCCGCGGCACGCCGCGCATCGCCGGCCGCCTGCTCCGCCGCGTGCGCGATTTCGCCTCGGCGGCCGATGCCGACAAGATTGACCGTAAGATTGCCGACCATGCGCTGAGCGCGCTCGAGGTCGATGCCGCAGGGCTGGACGCGATGGATCGGCGCTATCTCTCGACCATCGCGCTCAACTATGGCGGCGGACCGGTCGGCGTCGAGACCATGGCTGCGGCCTTGTCGGAGCCGCGCGACGCCATCGAGGACATCATCGAGCCCTATCTGATCCAGTGCGGCTATCTGCAGCGCACCCCGCGCGGCCGCCTGCTGACCTCGCACGCCTTCCGTCATCTCGGCATCGCCGAACCCTCGCGCGATGCGGCGGCGCAGTTCGGCCTGTTCGGCACGGATGATAGCGACGAGTGAGCTGCTGAACCTCGCGCCGTTCCGCCTATGATGAATTTCCGTTAACCTCGTGCAGACGATCTGCACGAACGCACCCCAATTCCGCTCCAATCGGATATCATCAAGGCGCCGCATCATCATCGGGCTTCCATGATCACGCGCCGTCATCTTATCCGTTCCATTGGCGGTCTGTCCGCCCTCGGCGTCTCGACCGCAGCCTACGGCGTCGGTGTCGAGCCGGTGCTGCGCCTTCGCGTCACGCGCTATCATCCGATGCCGCGGCAGTGGCCGGCGGATTTTCCGCTGAAGATTGCCGCCATCGCTGACATCCATGCCTGCGATCCCTGGATGTCGCTGGAGCGCATCGAGGGCATCGTCGACCGGACCAACGCGCTCAACGCCGATCTCATCGTGCTGCTCGGCGACTATGTCGCCGGCCTTCACCACGTCACGCGCTTCATTCCGTCGAGCGAATGGGCAAGGGTATTGGGGCGCCTGAAGGCGCCCCTCGGCGTTCATGCCGTTATGGGCAACCACGACTATTGGGATGACAGAACCGTGCAGCGGGCCGGGCACGGGACGACCATCGCACATCGGGCGCTGGAGACGGCCGGCATCCCCGTCTACGAGAACGATGCTGTGCGTCTTACCAAGGACGGCCGTCCGTTCTGGCTTGCCGGCCTCGGCGATCAACTGGCCTTCCTGCCGGCGCGGCGCTTCCGGAGCATGGCGCACTTCGGTGCCGACGATCTCAACGCCACGCTGGCCAAGATCACCGACGATGCGCCGGTCATCCTGCTCGCGCACGAGCCCAATATCGCGCCGCTCGTGCCCGCGCGCGTCGCGCTGCAATTGTCCGGCCATACCCATGGCGGCCAGGTCCGCCTGCTCGGCTGGTCGCCGGCCGTCGCGCCCAGGAACGGCCTGCGGCTCGCCTATGGCCATTTTCGCCTGAAATGCGATCTCATCGTCTCCGGCGGCCTCGGTTGCAGCATCATGCCGCTCCGCTTCGGCGTGCCGCCTGAGATCGTCGAGGTGACGCTGGGAAGGTCAGGACCGGTCGTGTCCTAACACGCTTGCGCGTCCGGCTGTTTTTGCGCAAAACGTGCCGGTTACCGACCAGCGAAGAGGCTCCGGACGTGACAGCTCATCTCGACGGCGAGATCCGCGACGGCCGCCACCACATGCAGGTCCGGGTCTATTACGAGGACACGGATTTTTCCGGCATCGTCTATCATGCCAATTACCTGCGCTACATGGAGCGCGGACGCACCAATCATCTCAGGCTGATGGGTGCCGAGCAGCAGGTGCTGTTCGAGCAGACCGAGACGGACGGCGCGGGCTTCGCCTTCGTGGTGCGCTCGATGCATCTGGACTTCCTGAAGCCCGCGCGAATGGACGACGTGCTCGACGTCGTGACCTGGCCGGTCGCGGTGAAAGGGGCGTCAATCATGCTGGCGCAGGAGGTGCGGCGCGGTGACGACGTGCTGGTGAAAGCCGAGGTCCGCGTCGCCTTCATCAGCGGCGGCCGGGCCCAGCCGATTCCGAAGTCGATCCGCCAGCTGATGAAGGCCGATCTGGTTACGTGATCGCTCGATAGCGGATCGCCTATCGACTCTGCCAATTGCGACGATACATTCGCGGTCCCGATCAACCGATGAGGCCACCATGTCGCGCCCGCCGCTTCCACCCTTCACCCGCGAGACCGCCGCGCAAAAGGCCCGCATGGCCGAGGACGCCTGGAATTCACGCGATCCGGTGCGGGTCTCGCTCGCCTATACCGAGGACAGCCGCTGGCGCAACCGTTCGGAAGTTTTTCAGGGCCGCGAAGCCATCGTCGCCTTCCTCACCCGCAAATGGGAGAAGGAGCAGGATTACCGCCTGATCAAGGACCTCTGGGCCTTCGACGGCAGCCGCATCGCGGTGCGCTTCCAGTACGAATGGCACGATGCAAGCGGCCAGTGGTACCGCTCCTACGGCAACGAGCAATGGGAGTTCGACGAGCACGGCCTGATGAAGCGGCGCGAGGCCTCGATCAACGACATCGCCATTGCGGAGAAGGATCGCCGGTTTCACTGGGCGGCGCCGGGCCCGCGGCCGGCCGATGTGCCGGGGCTGGGAAGCGAGCCGTTCTGAAATTAACAAAGCGACCGCTGCTTCACCCTCTCTCCTTGCGGGAGAGGGTGGCTCGCCGCATAGCGGCGAGACGGGTGAGGGGTCTCTCTCCTCACGAGCAGTCCGGCGAATGGATAGAACCCCTCATCCGGCGCTTCGCGCCACCATCTCCCGCAAGGGGAGAAGGGAAGACGAGTGCGTCTCGAGCTTCGTAGTCAGGTGCGCTTAGCCAGAAACCGCGTAATCGCCCCGCCGAGCTTCGCATTATCCATCGGCTCCGCCAGCGACGCCCTCGCCGTGGCAACGACATCCTCAGGTGCCTTGCCATCGCGCAGATCGCAGCACACTTGCGCGAACCCGACATCGAATTCCGGATGCGGCTGCACTGTCAGCGTCGCGCCATTGGCATAGAGCAGGCCGGCATGCGGGGTGAATTCGGAGGAGAGGATCGTCAGCGCATCGCTTGGCGGCTCGATCACCTGGTCCTGATGCGAGGCGGCGACCGCGACCGCTTCACCGTCGATGACGCCGTTCTCCGGCAGCACCTGATAGACATGCCGGCCGATGCCCCAGCCCTGTTCTGATTTGCGCACGGTGCCGCCGAGCGCCTGCGCGATCAGCTGGTGGCCAAAGCAGACACCGACCATCGGTGTCTTGTTGGCGTAAGCCGTTCGCACGAAATCTTCCAGCGGCGCGATCCAGTCGAGCCCGTCATAGACCCCGGCCGCCGCGCCGGTAATGAGGATGGCCTCGAGCTTGCTCGGATCGGGCAGCGCATCGCCGCTGGGGATGCTGACGACCTCGATCGTCGCGGCCGGCTCCTCGGCGCGGATCATGCGCGCGAACATGTCCGGAAATGAACCGTGGCGCTCGCGGTATTTTTGCGGCACCTCTCCGGTCTCGATGATGGTGATGCGTGCCATGGGCCTCCCGGTCAAAAGGTTGCGAAGCTCAGCCGCTTTCTGCCCCATGTTGCTGGTGCGGCGCTGCCCGCTCGAGCAGAGCGCTCTCCTTGCGGATCTCGTTGAGAAAGGCCTTGGCCAGACGCGACAGCGGCTCGGCTTCAGACCATAGCATATAGGCGATCGCCTGCGTCGTCGGCGAGAACGGACGGACGACGAGGCCGCTGCCGCCGTTCTGCCGCGGCGAGAAAGGATCGACCACCGCCGCGCCGACGCCGGCGGCGGCCAGCACGCAGGCCGTGTTGCAGTAGCGCACCTCGATCGTCGGCCGGAACGGCGCGCCGGCGCGGGCAAAGCTGTCGCGCACGGCTTCGCCGAGCCGCGTGCCGCGTTCGAGCCCGATGAAGGGTAGGCCGGAGAGATCGGAAGCGGAGATCATCGGCCGGTCGGCGAGTGGATGCTGTGGCGGCAGCACGCAGACCATCTCGCCGGTGTGCACCACCTCATGCGCGATGCCGGGATGATGCGTGAGGCCGAGCGCGAAGCCGAGCTCGGCGACGCGGCTCAGCACACCCTCGATGATGCCCTCGTAGCGCCGTACGTCGAAGAACACCCGCGTCTCCGGGCGGCGTCGCAGGAAGCCCGACAACGCGGACGGAATGATGCTGTAGGCGAGCGGCGGCGTCGCCACGATGGCGAGATGCCCGGACCGGTTCTCGCGCAAATCGCGCACGCGGTTCTCGAGCTTGGCGTGCAGCGCAAAGATCGCCTCGCTCTCCTTGTAGAGCGCCATCGCTTCGGCGGTTGGAAACAGCCGGTTGTTGACGCGCTCGAACAGCGCAAAGCCCGCCTGCGCCTCCATCGTCTTCAGCGCGTTGCTGACCGCCGGCTGCGACAGCGCCAGCTCGTCCGCCGCCGCCACCGTGGTGCGGTGGCGGATCACGGCGCGAAGGATCTCGAGCTGACGCAGGTTCATATCACTGCCGATTATAGTCAGGGCCAAAACATCATAGCAACGCGAATTGATTTTGCAGCACCGCTCGCCCGTAATGGCAGCGGATTTGCACGTCGCATCAAAGGGTTCGTTCGCCCATTGAGGCAGCACTGCGCACAGATTGGAGGCAATCTTGGTTCGTGTCCTTCGCGCCGCCGCCGCTCAGATGGGGCCGACGCAAAAAGCCGATACGCGCGAGCATACGTTGTCGCGGATGCTCGACATGCTCGATGAGGCGGCCGGTCGGGGTGCGAGCCTTGTGGTGTTTCCGGAGCTCGCCTTCACCACCTTCTTCCCGCGCTGGCTGCTCGAAGGCGAGGCGCTCGACCGGTATTTCGAGCGCGGCATGCCGAACCCCGCGGTGGCAAAGCTGTTCGACCGCGCACGTGCGCTCCGCGTCGGCTTTTATGTCGGCTATGCCGAGCTGACGCCGGAGGGCCGGCGCTACAATTGCTCCATCCTGCTCGACCGCGACGGCGAGGTTCTCGGCCGCTATCGCAAGGTGCACCTGCCGGGCTCGGTCGAGCCGCGTCCGGGCGCGCGCTACCAGCAACTCGAGAAGCGCTACTTCGAATATGGCGACCTCGGCTTTCCCGCCTTCCGCGCCGGCTCATCCTGGGCCCACGCCATCATGGGCATGATGATCTGCAACGATCGGCGCTGGCCGGAATCCTGGCGCGTGCTTGGTCTGCAAGGCGTCGAGCTCGTCTGCATCGGCTACAATTCGGCGGCCTACGATCCCAACGGCGGCACGACCGAAGACGGAGCCTTGCGCACCTTCCACTCGACGCTGGTGACCCAGGCCAACGCCTACATGAACGCGACCTGGGCGATTTCGGTGGCGAAGGCGGGCGAGGAGGACGGCTCCGGCCTGATCGGCGGCTCCTGCATCGTCGATCCCAATGGCCGCATCGTCGCGCAGGCGCAAACGCTGGCCGACGAGGTGATCGTCGCCGACATCGATCTCGACCTCTGCCGCCAGGGCAAGGACAAGATGTTCAACTTCGCCGCCCACCGGCGGCCCGAGCAATACAGGGTGATCACCGAGCGTGCCGGCATCATCGAGCCGGCCGTTCTCGACGCAGATTGACCAACGGCCGGTCGCGGCGTTGGCAAAAGGAGCTGACATGACACGCCTCTCGTATTTGCTTGCCTGCGCAGCGCTGGCTGCGGTGACGTCGGCGCGAGCCGCCGAGCTGCCGGCGGAGATCAAGCAGGCCGGCACGCTGAAGCTCACGGTCAATTCCACCTACGCGCCGATGGAATATCGCGACCCCGCAACCAACGAGCTGGTCGGGCTCGACATCGATCTGGCGAAGGAGCTCGCCAAGCGGCTCGGCGGGCTGAAGATCGTCTGGAGCGAGACGCCGTTCGCCGAGCTGATCCCTTCGCTCACGACCAAGCGGGCCGACTTCATCATTTCCGGCATCTCCGATCGTGCCTCGCGGCGCGAGACGGCGGATTTCGTCGATTACCTCGCAACCGGGCCGCAGTTCTTCGTGATGGCGGAGAGCGCGGCCAAGGACGCCACCGATCTCTGCGGCAAGAAGGTCGGCACGACCCGCAGCACCAGCTTCCCGGTCGAGATCGAGAAGTGGAGCAAGCAGAATTGCGAGCCGGCCGGCAAGCTCGCGATCCAGTACGTTCCGGGCGAGAATTCCATCGACGTCCGCAACCAGCTCAAGCAGGGCCGCATCGACGCCGCCGTGCAGGGTAGCGAGACGTTGCCTTATGCGCAGCAACAGGAGCCCGGCAAGTATCGCATCGTCGGCGAGCCCTTTGCCAGGGGCTATCAGGGCATCATGTTCCGCAAGGACGATGCCGCCTTGCGCGAAGTCGTGACCGAGAAACTCGCGGCGATGATCGCTGACGGCTCGTACAAGGCCATTCTCGACAAATGGGGCCTAGGGACAAATGCAGTCGCCCAGCCCATGCTGAACGCGGCGCCGCAATGAAGCAGGCGCCGGCACTCGCGCAAGGATTTCCCGATCTGTCGGGCATGCGGATCGCGCGCGAGCCGCACTGGTTTCGCTGGATCAGCGCGGCCCTGATCGTCCTCGTGCTGGCGGCGATCGCGCGCGCCTTTGCGAACGGCCAGATCGAATGGTCCTATGTCAGCCGCTTCCTGACCGCAAAGGTCATCCTCGAAGGCATCGTCAACACCATGGTGATGGCGGTGCTGGCGATGATGCTCGGCATCTTCCTCGGCATCGTCGTCGCGATCATGCGGCTGTCGCCCAATCCGGTGCTGAAGTCGGTCGCCGCCGGCTACACATGGCTGTTTCGCGGCACGCCACTGATCCTGCAGCTGCTGCTGTGGTTCAACCTCGCGCTGGTGTTTCCGACCATCGGTATCCCCGGCCTGTGGTCTGCACGCGCCGTCGATGTCATGACGCCGTTCCTTGCCGCGCTGCTCGGGCTCGGCATCAACCAGGGCGCCTACACCTCCGAAGTCATGCGCGCCGGCATGCTGTCGGTCGATATCGGGCAATATGAGGCGGCGCAGGCGATCGGCATGGGACGGCTGCGCGCGTTGCGCCGGATCGTGCTGCCGCAGGCGATGCGCGTGGTGATCCCGCCGCTCGGCAACGAGTTCATCGGCATGGTGAAGGCGACCTCGCTCGCCAGCGTGATCCAGTATCCGGAGCTGCTGCACAATGCCGAGAACATTTACTACGCCAACTCCCGCGTCATCGAGCTCCTGATCGTCGCCGGGCTCTGGTACCTGCTCGCGGTCTCGATCCTGACACCGCTCCAGATGTTGCTCGAACGCCGCTTTGCACGCGGCACATTGCGGCTGGCGCGATGACAAAGCCGCTCGTCGCGATCCGCTCCGTAGCCAAGAACTTTGGAGAGTTTCAGGCTCTCAAGAACGTCTCGCTCGACGTCTGGCCCGGCGAGGTGATGTGCCTGATCGGCGCCTCCGGCTCCGGCAAGACCACGCTGCTCCGCTGCATCAATCAGCTCGCCACGATCGATGCCGGCGGCATCTGGCTCGACGGCGAACTGCTCGGAGTGCGCGAGCAAGGCGGGAAACTCCATCGCCTGAGCGAGCGCGAAATCGGGCGGCAGCGGCTCAAGACCGGCATGGTATTCCAGCGCTTCAACCTGTTTCCGCACAAGACCGCGCTGGAGAACATCACGGAAGGCCCGACCCAGGTGCAGGGGCGCAAGCCGGATGAGGTGCGCGCCGAGGCGACCGAGCTGCTTCGGCGCGTCGGATTGTCGGCCAAGGCCGACTGGTATCCGGCGCAGCTCTCCGGCGGCCAGCAGCAGCGCGTCGCGATCGCGCGGGCGCTCGCCATGAAGCCGATGCTGATGTTGTTAGACGAGCCCACCAGCGCACTCGATCCCGAGCTGGTCGGCGAGGTGCTCGCGGTCATGAAGGAGCTGGCGCGAAGCGGCATGACCATGATGGTGGTGACGCACGAGCTCGGCTTCGCCCGCGAGGTCGCCGACCGCGTCGTCTACATGGATCAGGGCGCGATCGTCGAGCAAGGCCGCGCCTCCGACGTGTTGGGCGCGCCGCGCGAGGAGCGCACCAAGGCATTTCTTTCGGCAGTGATCTGACATTGGGGGTATGGTGATGAAGAGATTCTTGCTTGCGGCGGCGTTCCTGGGCGCCATGAGCGTGTCGGCAATGGCGGCCGAACTGCCGCCTGAGATCGTAAAGCGCGGCAGCATCAAGGTCGCGGTGGTGCCGAACTATCCGCCGATGGAGTTCCGCGATCCCGCCACCAACGCGCTCTCCGGCTTCGACGTCGATCTTGGCGAGGCGATCGGCCGCAAGCTCGGCGTCAAGATCGAATGGACCGAGACCAGCTTTGCCGAGTTCATGCCCTCGATCTCGACGGGGCGGGTGGATGCGATCCTGTCCGGTTTCACCGACTATGCGAGCCGGCACGAGGTCGCGACCTTCGTCGATTATTTGCGCAGCGGCCCGCAGTTCTTCGTGCAGGCGTCGCGCAAGGCGGAATTCAAGGATGCGACGTCGCTGTGCGGCAAGAAGGTCGGCGCCAGCCGCCGCACCATGTTCCCGGCCCAGATCGCGGCGTGGAGCGAGAAGAATTGCGGCGGCAATCCGATCCAGTTCGTCGGCACCGACGGCTCGGCCGATGCTCGCACCCAGCTGCGGCAGGGCCGCATCGATGCCGCCGCCCAGGGCAACGAGACGCTGCCCTACATCATGGACCTCGAGCCCAACACCTATGCGACCGTGGGCGCGCCCATCGCACAGCAATTCACCGGCATTGCTCTGCCGGTGAAGGAGAAGGCATTGCAGCAGGCAATGCTGGAGGCGGTCGACGCGCTGATCGCGGACGGCACCTACAAGACGCTGTTGGCGAAGTGGAAATTGAGCGACAACGCAATCGAGAAGGCGACCATCAATGCTGGACAGTAAGGCACTCCAGAGCATTCCGCTCGTTCCGGCCAACACCGCGGATCCCGCGCCCGAATATCCGTGGCCGAAGCCGTACACATCCGCGATGTTCCTGTCGTTCGACGTGGACGCCGAGAGTGCCTGGACCAGCAAGGACGCAGGTCATGCGCAGCGGCTCATCACCATGAGCTATGGCGGCTATGAGGCGCGCGTCGGCACGCCGAAACTCCTGGAGCTGCTCGACCAGCTCGATCTCAAGGCGACGTTCTTCGTCACGGGGTGGTCGGTCGATGCGCATCCGGCGATGGCGGAGTCCATCCTCAAGGCCGGTCACGAGATCGGCCATCACGGCTATCACCATCTGCTGCCAGATCCCGGCGATCCCTGGATCGAGGAGGAGCTGGAGCGCGGCTTCGAGGCGCTGAAGCGCCGGCTCGGCGTCAAGCCGACCGGCTATCGCGCGCCCTATGGCGAGTTCACCGAGGAGCTGCGCGTCGCGCTGGTGCGCCACGGCATCGTCTATACGTCATCGTTCCGCGACGACGTCAGGCCCTATCGTCATCGCCTCGCCGACGGCAAGCCCGGCACGATCGAGCTGCCGGTGACCGCGAGCTATGACGACTGGATGCACGGCCTGTCCGCGCGCTTCAGTCCGCGCTCGATCTTTCCGAAGGAGCACGTGCTCTCGATGTGGAAGGACGAGCTGGATGAGGTCCGCGACTGGGGCGCGATGGTGACAACCGTGCTGCATCCGCAATGCAGCGGCCGCCCGATGCGGCTGCGGCTGCTGCGCGAATTCCTGACCTACGCAAAATCGTGCCCGGATGTCTGGATCACCACCGGCGATAACATCGCGAAAAACTTCCTGCGTCACGAAGCGGGTCACCGATAATGTCGATCTCCCGCCGCTCGCTCCTCAAGGCTGGCGCAGCGCTGCCGGCGCTGTCCCTGCCGGGCATCGTCCGCGCTGAATCCCAGTCCACGCTGCGCTTCATCCCCGTCATCGATCTCGCCTTCGTCGATCCCATCTATTCGACCGCGCAGGTGTCGCGAAACCACGGCTTCATGGTTTACGATACGCTCTACGGCATGAGCTCCTCGCTCCAGGTCTCGCCGCAGATGCTGTCGGGCCACGCCATCTCCGCCGACCAGCTGCAGTGGGACCTCACGCTTCGCGACGGCCTGTTCTGGCACGACGGCGAGCGGGTGCTGGCGCGCGATTGCGTCGCCAGCATCCGTCGCTGGGCCGCGCGCGACGGCTTTGGCGGCGAGCTGATGGAGGCGACCGCCGAGCTCTCGGCTGCCGACGACCGCACCATCCGCTTCCGTCTGAAGCGTCCTTTTCCGCTGCTGCCGCAGGCGCTCGGCAAGGCAGCGATCAATGCCTGCTTCATGATGCCGGAGCGGCTGGCGAGCCAGGATCCGTTCAAGCCGCTCACCGAGGTGATCGGCAGCGGTCCGTTCCGCTATCTCGCCGACGAGCGCGTGCAGGGCGCGCGCAATGCCTATGCCAAGTTCGAGCGCTATCAGCCGCGCACCGACGGCAAGCCGGATTGGACTGCGGGGCCGAAGATCGTGCACTACGATCGCGTGGTCTGGACCACTACGCCCGATGCCGGCACCGGCGTCGCCGCGCTCCAGACCGGCGAGCAGGATTGGCAGGAGACTACGCCGCACGATCTGCTTCCGGTGATCAAGGCGGCCGGCGATATCGAGACGCGCATCCTCGATCCCCGAGGCTACGCCTGCATGCTGCGCCTCAACCACCTGCAGCCGCCGTTCGACAATCCCGCCATCCGCCGCGCGCTCCTGGGTGCGATCGACCAGTCCGCATTCATGACCGCCGTCGCCGGCACCGATCCGGCGTTCCAGGTCTCACCGGTCGGCTATTTCGCACCCGGCACCCCGATGGCAAATGAGGTCGGCCTCGACGTGTTCCGCGGCCCGCGCGACTACGCCAAGGTGAAGGCCGACCTGAAAGCCGCCGGCTATAACGGCGAGAAGATCGTGCTGCTCGTTCCGACCAACTCGCTGGCGCAGAAGCCGCTCGGCGAGATCGCGGTGGATTCGTTGCGCAAGGCCGGCATGAACGTCGAATATGCCGGCCTCGATTTCGCCGTGGTGCTGCAGCGCCAGCTGAAGAAGGATCCGCTGCCGCAGGGCGGCTGGAGCGCCGCGGTCGGCAACTGGCAGGGTATCGACTGGCTCAACCCGGCCGGCAACACCAACATTCGCGGCGAAGGCAAGGTTGCCGGCTGGTATGCGAGCGAGAAGATGGGACCCTTGCGCAGCCAATGGCTGGCGGCCTCCGAACTCGCCGAACAGCAGCGCATCTGCCGCGAAGTCCAGAGGGTGGCGTTCGAGGAAATCCCCTATATTCCGATCGGCCTGTACAAGCAGCCGACGGCCTACCGCAAGGCCATTACCGGCATTCTCGACGGCACCGCCGTGTTCTGGAACGTGCGCCCCGCATGAGCACCACAGCAATCTTCGGCAGCTATGTGCTGTCACGCAAAGACGGCGCGCAGGATGTCTTGCGCGACCACTGGGTTCTGGTCGAAGGCAAGAAGATTGCAGCGATCACACGCGACAAGCCGCGCGCCGATCGGGTCTATGATCGTCCGGGCCGCTTCGTCCTGCCGGGCCTGCTCAACCTGCACAATCATTGCTTCTCGGAAGCGGTGGCGCGCAGCCACACCGAGGACGGCAACGGCCGCAAGAACAACCAGAGCATCGTCTACACGGTGCTGCTGCCGCTGACCAAGCGCGGCGCCGATATCCTGTCGGCGGAAGAGCGCCTTGCGGTGGCGCGGCTCGGCATCCTCCAGCTGCTCAAGGGCGGCGCCACCACGGTGATGGAGCCGTTCCGCAACTCGATCCCCGAGATGTTCGACGCGGCGGAAGAGATGGGCATCCGCTTCTATGGTGCCCCCTATCTGTTCTCGACGTCCGACGCCAAGGCCGGGCCTGACGGTGTGGTCCAATATTCCGGCGATGACGGCGCTGCGGACATGGCGGCGTGGGACGCGCTCTATCAGCGCTGGAATAATCGCGGCGACGGCCGCATCAGTCTTGCGATGAGCCCGCACGCCACCGACACCTGCGGCCCCGATCTCTTGAAAGCCTGCGCCACGCGGGCGCGCGAGCTCGGCGTTCCCATCACCACGCACATGGCGCAGAGCCGCGCCGAGGTCAAGACCATCGGCAAGCGCTATGGCGGCCGCACGCCGGCAGAATATCTGGACTGGCTCGGCCTGCTCGCGCCGGATCTGATGGCGGCGCACTGCATGTTCAGCAGCGATGACGATCTCAAGCTGATGGCCGCGCGCGGCATGACCGTCTTGAACTGCCCGCGCGTGTTCGCGCGTGCCGGCATCACCGCGGCGTTCAGCCGCTTCGCCGCGCACGGCGTGCGCACCGTGGTCGGCACCGACGGCTACAACATGGATCTGCTCGGCGAGCTCAATGCGGCGTCGCTGATCTCCAAGATCATTTCGGCGCGCCCTGACGTCGCGAACTCACCCGAGCTGATCGAGGCGAACACGACGGTCGCCGCCGACGTCATCAAGCGGCCCGATCTCGGCCGCATCGAGCCGGGCGCGACCGCAGATCTCACCGTCGTCGATCTCACCCATCCGCATCTGCAGCCGCTGTTCGACCCGCGCCGCGCGCTGATCGCACTCGCCAACCGCGCCAATATCGATCAGGTCATGGTCGATGGCCGCGTGCTGGTCGATGAGGGGCGCTATCTCGGCGCGGATGAAGCTGCGATCATTGCGGCGGGCACCGCCGCGATCGGCAAGATCTGGGATCTGCCGGAGGCGCAGGCCGCGTTCAGTGGTTGAGTGCCGCTGGTGCCACGAAGACGGTGCGCTCCCTCTCCCCGCTTGCGGGAGAGGGCAGGGGAGAGGGCTCTCTCCAATCGGGGACACTCCCCGTGTTGAGAGAACCCTCTCCCGGCGCTACGCGCCGACCTCTCCCGCAAGCGGGAGAGGTTGAAGCGAGCCTGTAGCTGCACTGTTCGAACCGAAGCCCTAATCCTCGAACTCCACCAGCGCCTTGCGCATGGTCTCGACCAGGTCTAGTGCCACCGGCGACGGGCTGCGCTGCGCCGGAAACACCGCGGAGAATTCGAAGTCGATCCGCGGCAGGAAGCGGCGTACGACGACGCCGCGCGTTGCAAATTCCTGCGCCGTGAAGGGATCGCAGATCGCGACGCCGAGGCCCGACGACACCATGCCGCACATGATTTCCGACAGCGTGGTCTCGACGCGCAGCACGCGGCGGACATCGTGGCGGTGGAAGACCTGATCGACGAGATGCCGGCTCGAGGATCCCGCCGACAGCGAGATGAAGGTCTCACCCTCGAAATCGCGCGGCTCCAGCACGTCCTTCTCCGCGAGGTGATGACCGGTCGGCAGCACTGCGACGCGCGCCGGCGCCGGCAGTCTCTGGCTCGGCAGACCGGAATGCGCGATCGGCACCTCGGCAAAGCCGACGTCACATTGATTGTTCAGCACCCAGTCGACCACGATCGGCGAGATGACACCGAAGAAGGCGAGGTTGAGGTTTGGCCGCTCCTTCAGAAAGTGACCGGTGAGCCGCGGCAGATAGCCGTTCGACAGCGCCGGCAGTGCCGCGATGCGTAGCGAGCCGGTGCGGCGTCCCCGGATTTCTTCCGCTGCCGCAGTGATGCGTTCGAGGCCGACGAAGGAGCGCTCGACCTCGGTGTAGAGCGCCATCGCCGCGGCGGTCGGCACCAGGCCGGTGCCGCGCCGTTCGAACAGCTCCATCTTCAGCAGCGCCTGGAGGTCGCGCAGCAACCGGCTGACGGCCGGCTGCGTCACCTTCATCAGCGCCGCCGCCTCGGTCACGCTGCCGGTCAGCATCATCGCGCGGAAGGCCTCCACCTGCCGCGAATTGATACGCGCCATTCCAACCCCATCCATAACATTTCGGCATGCAGAGGGTGCCATTATTCATTGGACGATGGAAGTATAGGTCTGCGATCTTTTTCATCAGGACTGGAGACAGCCCGCTTTTTCGGCAGATTGGAGGGGTTCAAACCTCCAGATCGCGCCAAAACCCGCCGAATGGGGGCCGGAGCCCTGATCGGAAGCGGATTGGCGCGGAAGGGAATGCGGCAACGCGCTTCAGCCAGCGAGACTCGTCGGCACGTCACCTCATTCCGGTATTGGAGATCGGTCCACATGAAGACTTTTCGCCTTCTGACCGCGGTCAGCATCGCAGCGCTCATTGCCGTCCCCTCGGTCGCCTCGGCCCAGCAGAAAACGCTCTACGTCGCCGGCTATGGCGGCTCGTTCGAGAAGACCATCCGCGACGAGGTGATCCCGGCCTTCGAGAAGGAGAACGGCGTCAAGGTCGAATACGTCGCCGGCAATTCCACCGACACGCTGGCCAAGCTCCAGGCGCAGAAAGGCAACCAGCAGATCGACGTCGCCATCGTCGATGATGGCCCGATGTACCAGGCCATCCAGCTCGGCTTCTGCGGCAAGCTCGACGGCCTGCCCGCCGATCTCTACGACACTGCGCGCTTCAAGGACGATCGCGCGGTCGCGATCGGCATCGTCGCCACCGGGCTGATGTACAACACGAAGGTGTTCAAGGAGAAAGGCTGGGCGCCGCCGACCTCGTGGAACGACCTGAAGGACACGAAATACGCAAAACAGCTCGTGATTCCACCGATCAACAACACCTACGGTCTCGAAGCGCTGGTGATGCTGTCGAAGATGAACGGCGGCGGCGAGACCAACGTCGAGTCCGGCTTCAAGATCTTCAAGGAGCAGATCAATCCGAACGTGCTGGCCTATGAGCCGTCGCCGGGCAAGATGACCGAGCTGTTCCAGTCCGGCCAGGCCGTGATCGCGGTATGGGGCACCGGCCGCGTGCAGAGCTTCGCCAATACCGGCTTCCCCGTCGACTTCGTCTACCCGAAGGAAGGCGCAGCGACGCTGCTGACCACGGCGTGCCCGATCAATAAGCCCAATGCTTCGCCGCTGGCTGCGAGCTTCGTCAAGATGCTGCTCGATCCGAAAACCCAGCTCGTGATGCTGAAGGATTACGGCTACGGCCCGGTGCTGAAATCGCTGGTGATCCCGCCCGAGCTCGGCAAGATGGCGCCGATCGGCGAGCGCGCGGCCAAGCTCTACAATCCGGACTGGACCGTGATCAACGAGAAGCGCGAGGAGTGGACCAAGCGCTGGAATCGCGAGGTCGAACGCTGATCGGTCGCCGCGGAGACAGCGTCATGGCCTATCTCGAGCTCGATCGGGTCGCAAAGCAGTTCGGCACGCAGACTGTGGTCGATGACTTCAGCCTGTCGGTGGGGAAGGGGGAGTTCATCTCCTTCCTCGGCCCGTCCGGCTGCGGCAAGACCACGACGCTGCAGATGATCGCGGGCTTCCTCGATCCGACGCGCGGCGCGATCCGCCTTGAGGGCAAGGACCTGACCGTGATCCATCCGGCCAAGCGCGGCCTCGGCATCGTGTTCCAGAGCTACGCGCTGTTTCCGCACATGACCGCGGCGGAGAACGTTGCCTTTGGCCTGGAGATGCGTGGCGTGCCGCGCGCTGAAAGGTCCGAACGCGTCCGCGCCGCACTCGCGATGGTGGGCCTCGCCGGATACGAGGATCGCCATCCGCGTCGCATGTCCGGCGGCCAGCAGCAGCGCGTGGCACTGGCGCGTGCGCTGGTGATCAAGCCGAGCGTGCTGCTGCTCGACGAGCCGCTGTCGAACCTCGACGCCAAGCTGCGCGAGGAGATGCAGATCGAGCTGCGCCAGATCCAGCGCACCGTCGGCACCACCACGATCCTGGTCACGCATGACCAGAACGAGGCGATGTCGCTGTCGGATCGCATCGTGGTGATGAGTCAGGGCAAGATCGAGCAGATCGGCACGCCACAAGAGACCTATGAAAGGCCGGCCTCGGCCTTCGTCTCGCAATTCCTTGGCAAGACCAACGATTTTGCCGGAACGATCGACCGGACCGTCGCGCCGACGCAGTTGGTGGCCGGCTCCTGGCGCGCACCGGCGCCGGCTGGGCTCGGCGGTCCCGTCACCGTCAGCGTTCGCCCCGAAAGAATCGGCTTTGGCGATACAGGGCTCAGCGCAAAAATCATCACGCGCATCTTCCAGGGCAATCACTGGCTGTTCCAGTGCGACAGTGAATGCGGCCCGGCGATCGTGATCCGCCAGAACGACGGCAAAGCGCAGCCGGCCGAAGGGGACGCGGTTCGCCTCACCTGGCGGCCCGAAGACATGAGCGTTCGCGTGAGGGCCGGCGCATGAGCATGGCGGCCGAGGAGCGCAGCCTGCGCGCGCCGTGGGTGCTGACCGCACCCGCCTTGATGCTGTTCGTCGGCGTGCTGCTGATTCCGCTGGCAATGACGGTGATGCTGTCGTTCCACGATTGGGGCCAGTACAAGGGCATCGAGCCGGTCTTCATCCTCAAGAACTGGCACGAGATCGCGACCGATCCGTATTACGCCGAGATGTTCTGGCGGACGTTCCGCATCGCCATCCTGACCACACTGCTCACGGCGCTACTCGGGGCACCGGAAGCCTATATCCTCAACCGCATGAGCGGCCGCTGGAAGAGTTTTTTCCTCCTGGTCATTCCGGGGCCGCTTCTCATCTCCGTGGTGGCGCGCACGCTGGGCTGGGCCCTGCTGTTCGGTGGCAACAACGGCCTCGTCAACAAGCTGCTGATGTCGCTCGGGCTGATCGGCTCCCCCATTCCCTTCATGTTCACCGAAACAGGCGTGGTGATCGCGCTCGCGCATGTGATGATGCCGTTCATGGTGCTCTCGGTGTGGGCGGCGCTGCAGCGGCTCGATCCGCAGATCGAGAATGCTGCGATGTCGCTCGGCGCGGGCCCTGCGACCATCATCCGCCGCATCATCATGCCCCAGATCATGCCGGGCGTGCTGTCGGGCGCCATCATCGTGTTCTCGCTCTCGGCCAGCGCCTTCGCGACGCCGGCGATCATCGGCGGCCGCCGCCTCAAGGTCGCCGCGACGCTCGCCTATGACGAATTCCTCAACACGCTGAACTGGCCACTCGGTGCCGCCGTCGCAACGCTGCTGCTAGCCGCATTGGTGCTGATCGTCGTCGGCAGCAACGCACTGATCGAACGCCGCTATGCGGAGGTGTTCCGATGAGCCGGAACGGTCCGCTCGCGCTGATCTTCCACACCGTCTTCGTCATCATCATGGTGGCGCCGATCCTGGTGGTCTGCCTCGTCGCCTTCACGCCCGAAGGTTTTCTGTCGCTGCCGACCAACGGGTTTTCGCTGCGCTGGTTCAAGACGATCCTGAATTACCCCGAATTCATTCACGCCTTCTGGGTCAGCCTCGGCCTTGGCGCGTTGTCCTCCCTCGTGGCGCTGCTGTTCGCGGTGCCGGCGGCGCTGGCGATCGCGCGCTATCGCTTCCGTGGTCGTGATGTGCTGGCGGCGCTGTTCCTGTCGCCGCTGATGATCCCGCATGTGGTGCTCGGCATCGCCTTCCTGCGCTTCTTCACTTCGGCCGGTCTCGGCGGTAGCTTCGCGGCGCTGATCGTCGCGCATGTCATCATCGTGTTCCCGTTCGCGCTGCGGCTGACGCTGGCGGCGGCGACCGGCATGGACCGCACGGTCGAGATGGCGGCGGTCTCGCTCGGCGCCGGCGGCTGGACGCTGTTCCGCCGCGTGACCTTGCCGCTGATCCTGCCCGGCGTGATTAGCGGTTGGGCGCTCGCCTTCATCCAGTCCTTCGACGATCTCACCATGACCGTCTTCCTTGCTGCGCCCGGGACCGAGACGTTGCCGGTCCGCATGTTCCTTTACATCCAGGACAACATCGATCCGCTCGTGACGTCGGTCTCGGCCTGCGTGATCGCAATCACCATGGCCGCCCTCATTTTGCTCGACCGCTTCTACGGGCTCGACCGTGTGCTCGCTGGCAAGGGCGATACGGGACGATAGGAGAACTCATGTCAGGAGATTACGACGTCGCCGTCGTCGGCGGCGGACTGCTCGGCTCCGCCATTGCCTGGGGCCTCGGCCGGCTCGGCAAGAAGGTCGCCGTGCTCGACGAAGGCGACATCACCAAGCGCGCCTCGCGCGCGAACTTCGCATTGGTGTGGGTGCAGAGCAAAGGGCTCGGCATGCCGGCCTATACGCGGTGGACCGTGCAGGCCTCGCAGGCGTGGGGCCGGCTGGCCTCCGAGCTGAAGCAGCAGACCGGCCTCGACGTCGCCCTGCAGCAGAACGGCGGTTTTCATCTCACGCTCGGCGAGGACGAATTCGGCCAGCGCACCGAGCTCGTCAAGCGCATGCACAACCAGGTCGGCGCGGCCGACTACAAGATGGAGATGCTGCGGCCGTCCGAGGTGAAGGAGGCGCTGCCTCTGATCGGCCCCGAGGTCTCCGGCGGCAGCTATTGTCCGCTCGACGGCCACGTCAATTCGCTGCGCACCTTCCGCGCCTTCCACACCGGCTTCATTGCGTTCGGCATCGACTATTTTCCGGAGCGCCCGGTCTCGACGATCAGCAAGAGCGGCGGCGAATTTCGCCTGACCACGCCGCAGGGCGAGCTGCGTGCCGGCAAGATCGTGCTTGCCGCCGGCAATGCCAACCAGGCGTTAGCGCCGATGGTCGGCCTCTTTGCGCCGATGGGCCCGACGCGCGGCCAGGTCGTCGTGACCGAGCGCACCATGCCGTTCCTGCCGCATCCGCTGACCACGATCCGCCAGACCGACGAGGGCACGGTGATGATCGGCGACAGCAAGGAGGACGAGCTCGATGATCGCACGCTGAAGCCGTCGATCAGCGGCGTCATGGCCGATCGCGCGCAGCGCATGTTTCCGCATCTGGCGCGGCTCAACGTGGTCAGGAGCTGGTCCGGAATCCGCGTCATGCCGCAGGACGGCTTTCCGATCTACGATCAGTCGGAGACGCATCCCGGTGCCTTCGTCGCCTGCTGCCATTCCGGCGTGACGCTCGCCTCCAACCACGCCTTCGAGATCGCGCGCATGGTGGCGCAGGGCGCGCTCGAGCCGGAGCTGGTCGGCGCGTTCTCGGCCAGCCGTTTTGGTGGCGCAGGTGCTGCGAATAGCAGCGGCTACTAGAGATTCTGAGAAGGAGCCAAGAGGCATCCCCATGTTCAAGCGATCCGAACAGGACAAGCGGCCACAGGTGCAGATCTTCGTCGACGGCGTCGCGGTCGCAGCGCGCCAGGGCGACACCGTCTCCGCCGCACTGCTGGCCTCCGGCGTTGACGCACGGCGTTCCACCGCGGTGAGCGGCGCGCCGCGTCTGCCTTATTGCATGATGGGCGTCTGCTTCGACTGCCTCGTCACCATCGACGGCGTCGGCAACCGGCAAGGGTGCCTCGTGCCCGTCGCCGAGGGCATGCAGATCGAAATCCAGAAGGGCAAGCGGGAGATCGGAAAATGAGCGTGGCTCCCAAGCGCGAAAACTATGACGTCGTGGTGATCGGCGCCGGGCCCGCGGGCCTTGCTGCTGCCGCAACATCCGCCGAGGCCGGCCTCTCGACGCTGCTGCTCGACGAGAACATCGGCCCCGGTGGCCAGGTGTTTCGCGCCATCGCCTCGACGCCGGTTACCGAGCGCAATCAGCTCGGCGCCGATTATTGGGTCGGGGCCGATCTCGTGCAGTCGCTGCGCGCGAGCAATGCGGAGGTCATTCACCGCGCCACCGTCTGGAGCCTCGACCGCAATCTCGATATCGCCGTCTCGATCGGCGGCGCCTCGGCCTTCGTCAAGGCGAAACGCGTGATTCTCGCGACCGGTGCGCTGGAGCGGCCGTTCCCAATTCCCGGCTGGACGCTGCCGGGCGTGATGACCGCGGGCGCGGCGCAGACCATGCTGAAGTCCTCGGCGCTGGTGCCCGACGGACGCACCGTGATCGCAGGGCAGGGGCCGCTGCTCTGGCTGCTCGCCGCGCAGATACTGCGGCTTGGCGGCCGCATCGATCGCATCCTCGACACCACCCAGCGCGGTAATTATTTCGCTGCGCTCCCGCACGCTTTCGCCTTCCTCACCTCGCCCTATTTCGCCAAGGGCCTGTCGATGATGCGCGAGGTGAGGGCGAAGGTGCAGGTCGTCTCCGGCGTCACCGAGCTTGCGGCTTCCGGTGATGGCCAGCTTGCCAGCGTGAGCTACGTCGCCGGCGGCAAGCGCGAGACCATCGCTGCGGACCTGTTGCTGCTGCATCAGGGCGTCATGCCCAACGTCAATCTGGCGATGTCAGCCGGCATCGAGCATCGCTGGGATGATCTGCAATTGTGCTGGTCGCCAGTGCTCGACGCGAGCGGCAATTCGTCGGTCGCCGGCATCGCGATCGCCGGTGACGGGGCCGGCATCGGCGGCGCGAGTGCAGCCGTGGTGCGCGGTCGCATTGCCGCGCGCGCCGCCGTCGAAGCACTGGCGCCCGCTTCTGCCGCAAAACTTCCCGCAATGGCGACGCTCCGTTCCGACCTCGCCAAGGCTGAGCGTGGTCGCCTGTTCCTCGACACGCTGTTCCGCCCCGCGCCGCAGTTCCGGATTCCTTCAGGCGATACCATCGTCTGTCGTTGCGAAGAGGTCACGGCAAAGGACGTTCTCGATTCTGTCGCGATCGGCGCGACCGGGCCGAATCAGCTCAAGGCCTATCGCCGCACCGGCATGGGCCCGTGCCAGGGCCGGCTCTGCGGCCTCACCGTCACCGAGCTGATGGCGCGGGCGCGCGGCAAGACCCCGCAGGAGATCGGTTACTACCGGCTGCGCGCGCCGGTGAAGCCGATCACGCTGGCCGAACTCGCCGCCGTTCCCAAGAGCGAGGCCGACGTCAAGGCTGTGGTGCGCGGATGAGCACAAATGTGGATGCGATCGTCATTGGCGGCGGCATCCACGGGTGCTCGACCACGCTGCATCTGTGTCTCGCCGGCCTGAAGCCGGTGCTGATCGAGAAGGACTATGCCGGCCGTCACGCCTCGGGCGTCAATGCCGGCGGCGTCCGGCAGCTCGCGCGGCACATTCCCGAGATTCCGCTGTCGATCCGCTCGATGGACATCTGGGAGAAGATCACGGATCTCGTCGACGACGATTGCAGCTTCGAGAGCTACGGCCAGGTGCTGGTCGCCGAGAACGAGGAAGAACTCGCCCTCTGCCGCGCGCGCGTCGCCGAGCTCAATGCGCTGGGCTTCACCCACGAGGAGCTGATCGACGCCGCCGAACTGCGCCGGCTGGTGCCGGCGGTGGCCGAGACCTGTCCCGGCGGTGTGGTTTCTCGGCGTGACGGTGCGGCCAATCCGGCGCAGACGACGACGGCGTTCCGCCGCAAGGCCGAGCAATTGGGCGCAACTGTGCGCGAAGGCGTAGCTGCCGGCAGCATCCGGCACCGTGACGGCCTCTGGCACGTCGATGCCGGGTCGGAGAGCTTTGCCGCGCCGGTGCTGGTGAATGCTGCCGGCGCCTGGGCCGGCAGGATCGCGGCTCATCTCGGCGAGCCCGTCCCGGTCGAAACCGTGGCGCCGATGCTGATGATCACCTCGCGCGTGCCGCACTTCATCGACCCCGTCGTGATCCTGCGTGGTCGAAAGCTGTCCTTCAAGCAGTTCAAGAACGGCACCGTGCTGATCGGCGGCGGCCATCTGGCGACGCCCTATCAGGATCGCAACGAGACGGTGCTGGACTGGAAGAGCCTTGCGACCAGTGCGCAGACCGTGTTCGAGCTGTTTCCGGTGATGCGCAGCGCCAACATCGTCCGTGCCTGGGCCGGCATTGAAGCCAAGATGAAGGACGACATTCCCGTGTTCGGGCCGAGCTCGCGTCACAAGGGCCTCTATCACCAGTTCGGCTTCTCGCTGCACGGTTTCCAGCTCGGCCCTGGCGCCGGCGCCGTGATGGCGGAACTGATCGTCAACGGCGGCACCCAGACCCGTATCGGCGAACTCGGCATCGACCGCTTCCACCCTTCCACGCTCTAAACAAGAGGATATCATGAGCATCACCCGCAGCATCCGCACGCCCATCATGCACCGCGCCGTCGAAGCCAATGGCTTCGTCTTCCTCGGCGGCACGATCGCCGACGACACCTCGGTCTCGATGGGCGAGCAGACCCGCAGCATCCTCGGCAAGATCGCCGGCTATCTGAAAGAGGCGGGAACCGACAAGAGCCGCGTGGTCAGCGCCTCGATCTTCGTCACCGATCTCTCCAAGAAGAAAGAGATGGACGCGGCCTGGACCGAATTCTTCGGCGACAACCTGCCGACCCGCGCCACCGTCGGCGTCGCCGATCTCGGCGGCGGTGCGCTAATTGAGGTGGTGGTGACCGCGCTCAAGGGCTGATGGTGCACGGCGAGGAAGGACGACAGCGCCCATCACGCCTGTTGTCTCCTCGTGCCGCGCCTTGATCTCGCCCTTTGATGGGACTAGTTAGAGAGTTCCTCAATCAGGATCTTCGCAGCCATGGATTTCACCCCGACCGCAACGCCCATCCGCCTTGCTCACGGGGAATTCCATGCCTGCTTCAATCATCCTGTCGAACCTGTCGCTGTCCACGCCTGACGGGCGCTCTCTCTTCTCAAACCTCGATCTGACATTCGGCGCCGAGCGAACTGGTCTCGTCGGCCGTAACGGCGTTGGCAAGACGACGCTGCTTGCGTCGATGCTCGGCGAACATATTCCTCAGTCGGGACGCGTTCTGATCAACGGCACTATCGGCTTGTTACGCCAGGACGTGCAGGTTCTTGCCGGCGGGACCGTGGCGGATCTGTTCGGCGTGCGGCCGGCGCTCGAGTTGATGCGCCGTGCCGAGCGGGGCGACGCCTCCGCCGACGAGGTCGCTGCGGTCGACTGGACGCTCGAGACGCGGCTTGAGGCCGCGTTGGCGCGCCTCGGGTTCGATCCGTCTCCCGATACGGCGCTGTCGTGCCTGTCCGGTGGCCAGATCACGCGGGTTCGTCTCGCCGCGCTGGTGTTCGCTGCGCCTGACTTCCTGCTGCTGGACGAGCCCACCAACAATCTCGACCAGGACGGACGCAAGGCCGTCACCGATCTGCTGGCTGCCTGGCGCGGCGGCGCGATTATCGTCAGCCACGACCGGACACTGCTCGACACCATGGATGCGATCGTCGAGCTGACGTCGCTCGGCGCGACGCGATATGGTGGCAATTGGAGCAGCTTTCGAACGCAGAAGGCCATCGAGCTCGCGGCTGTGAGGCACGATCTCGCGCTTGCCGAGAACCGGCTGTCCGAGATCGACGGGAGGGCGCGGGAGGCCGCGGAGAAGAAAGCGCGCAAGGACAGCGGCGGCAGAAAGAAGCGCGCCAAGGGCGACATGCCGCGCATCCTGGCCGGCGCCCGCAAGGATCGCAGCGAGGACACCGGCGGCAAGAATGCGCAAATCGCCGAGCGGCAGCGCGCGGAAGCGCTTCAAGCCATCGACACGGCGCGCCGGCGCGTCGAGGTTCTTCAGCCGCTCTCGGTCAAATTGCCCGCAACCGACCTGCCGGCGGGGAGGGAGGTGCTTTGGCTTGACGGTGTCAGCGCTGGCTTTTGGCCGGAGCAGCCAGTCGTGCGCGACCTCTCATTTGCGGTGGTCGGGCCGGAGCGCGTCGCGCTGGTCGGGCCCAATGGCTCCGGCAAGACGACGCTGCTGAAGCTCATCGTGGGCGAGCTGCGTCCGCTTGCGGGCATCGTGCGGCTCAGGCCGGATTTCGCGTTGTTCGACCAGAAGGTCAGCCTGCTCGACCCGGCGCGCTCCATCCTGGACAATTTTCGGCGTCTCAATCCGAAGGCCGGTGCGAACGAGTGCCATGCCGCGCTGGCCCGGTTCATGTTTCGCGCCGATGCCGCCTTGCAAATCGCCGGGAGCCTGAGCGGCGGGCAAATCTTCCGCGCGGGCCTCGCTTGCGTTCTGGGCGGGCAGCCGCCGCCGTCGCTGCTGATCCTGGACGAGCCGACCAATCATCTCGACTTCGAGTCCATCGAAGCCGTCGAGGCCGGCTTGCGGGCCTATGACGGCGCACTGCTGGTCGTCAGCCATGACGAGGCGTTCCTGCAGGCGATCGGGATCACGCGGCGGATCGAACTTGCCGCCAATTTGCCGCGCATCGATGGCGGGATCGTCTGATCCCGCTTGGCGCTCTGGATCTGGCTGTGATTTTCAAAAGCCCGACGCCCTGCCCCCAGCGCGTCGGGCGGAAAAAAATGAGTATAAATCCGTGATCCCAACGCCATTGTTGTGACGCGGGCCGCATCGATTTTCTACTCCGGGAAACTACCGCATCGGAACCAGGCTTCGTCTGCCCACCGATTGCGCGGCCTAGGATGCCGCGCCTCCACCCGGCTCCAGCGCCTCGCCGATCTCCAGCGGATGCGCCATGGTCTCGTGCAGCGCGTCGCGGTCGAGCTCGCCTTCGGAGATGCTGATGACCACGCAGGCAACGCCATTGCCGATCAGGTTGGTGAGCGCGCGGCATTCACTCATGAACTTGTCGATGCCGACCAGGATCGCGATCGACTGGATCGGGATATCAGGCACGATCGACAGGGTCGCAGCGAGCGTGATGAAGCCGGCGCCGGTCACGCCCGAGGCCCCCTTGGAGGTGATCATGGCGATGCCCAAAATGCCGAGCTCCTGCCAGATGGTCAGATGGGTGTTGGTCGCCTGCGCCAGGAACAGCGTCGCCAGCGTCATGTAGATGTTGGTCCCGTCGAGGTTGAAGCTGTAGCCGGTCGGGATGACGAGGCCGACCACGGAGCGTGAGGCGCCGAGATGCTCCATCTTCTGGATCATCTGCGGCAGCACGGTCTCGGAGGACGAGGTGCCGAGCACGATCAAGAGTTCGTCCTTGATATAGGCGATGAAGCGCAGGATCGAGAAGCCGGCGAGCCGGGCGATCGAACCCAGCACGATCAGCACGAACAGGATACTGGTCAGATAGAACGTGCCGATCAGCGCGGCGAGATTGAGCAGCGAGCCGAGGCCGTAGGCGCCGACGGTGAACGCCATGGCGCCGAAGGCGCCGATCGGCGCGACGCGCACGATGATGCGGATGATGCCGAAGAACATCTTCGCCGCCTTGTCGATTGCGTCCGCGATGGGCTCGCCGGCCTTGCCGAGAAAGGCGATGGCGAAGCCGGAGAGAATCGAGATCAGCAGCACCTGCAAGAGGTCGCCGCGCGCGATGGCGCCGAGATAGCTGTCGGGAATGATCGCCATCAGGTGGGCGACGATTCCCTCTTCCTTGGCCTTGGTGACGTAGGTCGCCACCGAATTCGGGTCGATCGTGGCTGGATCGATGTTGAAGCCGTGCCCGGGCTGGAGAATCTCCCCGACCAGAAGGCCGACCGCGAGGGCCACGGTCGAGACCGTCTCGAAATAGATCAGCGATTTCAGCCCGACCCGGCCGACCCGCTTCAGATCGCCCATCGAGGAGATGCCGTGCACCACGGTGCAGAAGATCACGGGCGCGATCATCATCTTGATCAGCGCGATGAAGCCGTCGCCGAGCGGCTTCAAGGCCTTGCCGAGATCGGGATAGACATAGCCGATGAGCACGCCGAGTGCGATCGCGATCAGCACCTGGACGTAGAGGATCTTGTGCCGGCGCTGGATGGCTGACGGGATCGCAATCTGTGTCATAATGTAGGCTCGGGAACGGATTGATCGTGGATGATTTGCATCATGTGATGGGCGCCGCAGAAGCGACAATCACATTTTTGTCTGTTGGCACGACCATCGGTCGTTGCGTCGAACTTGGGTGGGAACATGACGATCGCAACAGGCTCGGACGAGCAGAGTTATTTTCCACGTTGGAAGCTCAAGACCTCGGGCGTGATTATGCCGGAGGAGCGGCTGTCCTGGGGCCAGACCATCGTCTCGGGTCTTCAACATTGCGTCGCGATGTCCGGTGCGACGATCATCGCGCCGCTGTTGATGGGGTTCGATCCCAACGTTGCAGTTCTGTTCTCCGGCGTCGGCACGCTGATCTTCTTCGTCATCGTCGCCGGGCGCGTGCCGAGCTATCTCGGCTCGAGCTTCGCCTTCATCGCCGTCGTCATCGCCGCCACCGGCTATGCCGGGCAGGGGCCGAACCCGAACCTGTCGGTTGCGCTCGGCGGCATCGTCGGCGCCGGAGTGCTGTATGGCCTGATTTCGCTGGTCGTGATGTGGTCCGGTGTCGGCTGGATCGAGCGGCTGCTGCCGCCGGCCGTTACCGGCGCCGTCGTCGCCGCGATCGGCCTCAATCTCGCGCCGGTGGCGGTCAAGGCAGTGAGCGCCAACGCATTCGACACCTGGATCGGCCTCGCCACCGTCTTGATCATCGGCGTGGTCGCCGTTGCAGCACCAGGCCTGTGGCGCCGCCTACCGATCATTCTCGGGGCGGTCGGCGGCTATTTCTTGTACCTGCTGTTCGCGAACGGCCTCGGCTTCGGCAGGCCGATCGACTTCACGCAATTGTCGGCCGCGCCGTGGCTCGGGCTGCCGAACTTCACTGCGCCGAGCTTCCATGCCGATGCGATCTTCCTCATCGCGCCGGTTGCCGTCATTCTCGTTGCCGAGAACCTCGGGCACATCAAGGCCGTTGGCGCCATGACCGGCCGAAGCCTCGATTCTTATCTTGGCCGCGCCCTGTTCGCCGACAGCTTAGCTACCATCGTGGCGGCGTGCGGCGGTGGTACCGGCGTCACCACCTACGCCGAGAACATCGGCGTGATGGCGGCGACCAAGGTCTATTCGACCCTGCTGTTTGCGTTCGCAGCCTTGGTGTCGATCCTGCTCGGCTTCTCGCCGAAATTCGGCGCGCTCATCCTGTCCATCCCGGGTCCCGTCATCGGGGGGCTTTCGATCGTGCTGTTCGGATTGATCGCGGCGATGGCCGGACGAATCTGGGTCGAGAACAAGGTCGACTTCGCTAATCCTGCGAACCTCATCACGGTCGCGGTGGCGCTGATCGCAGGGGCCGGCGATCTCACGCTCAAATTCGGTGCATTCACGATCGGCGGCATCGGCACCGCGACCTTCGGCGCGATCATCCTCTATCAGATCTTGACCTCGCCGCGCGCGCAGCGAGCTGACTAGATCCCGGCATCTGCGAGGGATGGAACAAAACGCCGGTTCCATCCATGATGATGCATCCCGGAGAAAACACATGCCGCAAACCGAACGCTCGACCCCGTTTCCCTCGCGCCTCGTCGGCCAGTACGCGCTGGTGACCGGCGCCTCACAAGGCATCGGCCGTGCCGTCGCCATCCGGCTCGCCCAGGAAGGCGCGACCGTCGCCATCAATTATTTCGGCAGTCCCGAGGGGGCGGACGAGACGCTCGCGCTCGCACGAACCGCATCGAGCGATCGCGGCCACGGCAGGCTCGACCATATCGTCGTCAAGGCCGATATCGGCAATGAGCAGGACATCGCCGCGATGTTCGAGACGGTCCTGGCGCGTTTCAAGCGCCTCGACTGTCTCGTCAACAATGCCGGCTTCCAGCGGGAATCGCCGAGCGAGGCGCTCGACGTCGAAACCTATCGCCGCATCATCGACGTCAACCTGAACGGCGCCGTGCTGTGTGCGCAGAAGGCGCTGGCGCATTTCGTCGCGCGCGGGGCAGGCGGCAGCATCATCAACTGCTCCAGCGTCCACCAGATCATCCCCAAACCCGGCTATCTCGCTTACTCGATCAGCAAGGGCGGCATGGCCAATCTGACGCGCACGCTGGCGCTGGAATTCGCCGGCCAGCGCATCCGCGTCAATGCGGTTGGTCCCGGCGCGATCGACACGCCGATCAATGCGGCGTGGACCGGCGATCCGGAGAAGCGCGGCGTCGTCACCTCCCACATTCCGATGGGGCGCGTCGGCACGCCGGAAGAGATCGCCGCGGTGTTCGCCTTCCTCGCCTCGGACGACGCCAGCTACATCACCGGCCAGACCATCTATGCCTGCGGGGGCCTGACGCTGTTTCCAGAGTTTCGGGAGAACTGGGCAAGCTGAAAACCGGCTTGGGGTTGCGCGCGCCTCGCGTGGGATAGAGGGGCGCGACCGGTTGGGGATCTGCGGCGCCGTGTGCTATCGACCGTGGATGGCGCTGCCGCTATTGGCGGGCGCCGACACGTGAAGGGCCCGTGACCACAACCATCAACATCAATGCCTATAGTGACGCGCTGGTGGTGCTCGGGACTGCCGGCGTGGTGGTGCCAATGGTCCGGCATTGGGGCATCAATCCCGTGCTGGGCTATCTCGGGGCCGGCGCCATTCTCGGTCCGCTCGGGCTCGGCTCGCTCGTCAAGGACGTCCCGGTCCTGTACTGGTTCACCGTGACGGACGCCCAGAACGTCGAGGGTATCGCCAATCTCGGCATCGTGTTCCTGCTATTCCTGATCGGGCTCGAGCTGTCTTTCAGACGGCTCATGACGATGCGGCGTCTGGTGTTCGGGCTCGGCGGCCTGCAAGTCCTCGCGACGTCGGCCATGATTTTCGGCGTGGCGCTTCTCTTCGGGCAGAGCTCCGATACGGCCGTGATCCTCGGCGCGAGCCTTGCGCTGTCCTCGACGGCGATCGTGCTCGAGCTCCTGTCCGCCGAGAGGCGGCTTTCCACCTCGGCCGGGCGCGCCAGCTTCTCGGTGCTGCTGGCTCAAGACCTCGCAGTCGTCCCCATTCTGGTTTTCGTCTCGGTGCTCGGCGCGGGAAGCGGTGGCTCGGTCGTGGCGCACATCTCCAGTGCGGTCCTGAAGGCTGTGCTGGCGGTAGCCTTCCTCACTCTGGTCGGACGGCTGCTGATCCGTCCGCTCTTCCAGATGGTCGCAGGCACCCATTCGACGGAGTTGTTCGTTGCCGCGACCTTGTTCGTCATCGTCGGCGCAGGCCTTGCCGCCCACCAGGCTGGCCTGTCGATGGCGCTCGGAGCCTTCGTTGCAGGACTGATGCTGGCGGAAACCGAATATGGCAAGGCCATCGAGGCCACCGTCGAGCCGTTCAAGGGCCTGCTGCTGGGCATCTTCTTCTTCACAGTCGGGATGGCGATCGACGTCCGTGTGTTCCTGCGCGAGCCCGGCTGGCTGCTGGCCGCCGTCGTCGGCATTCTCGTCGGCAAGGCGATCGTGCTGATCATCCTGGGGCGCCTCTTCAGGCTGTCATGGCCCGCGGCGATCGAGATCGGCTTCCTGCTGGGCCCCGTCGGCGAATTCGCCTTCGTCAGCATCGGAATGGCGGCGGCCGGAGGCATGATCGAGCCCCGCGTGTCGAGCTTTGCCGTCGCCGTCACCGCCGTGACGATGGCCCTGACGCCGCTTCTGGGCATGCTCGGGCGACGATTGGCCGCGAAGCTGAGCAGCGAACGCACGCCCGATCCCGAGCTCGCGGTCCGGCCGCCCGGCGACCGGGCGCAAGCCATCGTGGTCGGCTATGGCCGTGTTGGAAAGGTCGTCTGCTCCCTGCTGACCAGCCATGGCCTGAACTACATCGCGGTCGATCACGCGGCCGTCGACGTGGCGCGCGACCGCCGCGACGGTCACAAGGTCTATTTTGGCGATGCGACAGAGCCGGGTTTCCTCGAAGCCTGCGGCTTGATGCAGACGACCGGCGTGATCATCACCATCCAGTCGCGGCCGGCGATCGATGCCGTCGTCGAGCGGATCCGGGCGGTGCGGCCGGACGTGCTGATCGTCTCGCGTGCGCGGGACGCCGATCATGCCCGGCACCTTTACGCGATCGGCGCAACCGATGCGGTGCCGGAAACCATCGAGGCGAGCCTGCAGCTCTCCGAAGCCGCACTGGTCGGCCTCGGCGTTGCAGTCGGGCATGCGATCGCCTCGGTGCACGAGAAGCGGGACGAGTTCAGGCTGACGCTGCAGCAGGCCGCGCGGATCGCGGGACAAGAGAAAGCTCGTCCGCTCGATCTCACGGGACGGCGGTCGCCGCGATAGCGGCTATGCGGCCGCCATGCGCCGGGATTGTCGTCATCTGGCAAAACGGGCCGGCGCGAACTACATCATGCGCCATGACGAATGCCCCTCCGGCAAAACCTCCGCTCCAGGATTTCATCGGCCGGCACGAACGCCTGTTCGTGCTGACGGGCGCCGGCTGCAGCACCAATTCCGGGATTCCCGACTATCGCGACAGCCAGGGCAATTGGAAGCGGACCCAGCCCGTCAACTTCCAGGCCTTCATGTCGGACGAGCAGACCCGCCGGCGCTATTGGGCGCGCAGCCTGATCGGCTGGCGGCGGTTCGGCCGGGCGAGGCCCAACGATGCGCATCGCGCGCTGGCCCGGCTCGAGGCGAACGGCCGGTGCGGGATGCTGCTGACCCAGAACGTCGACCGGCTGCATCAGTCGGCCGGCCATCGGCAGGTGATCGACCTGCACGGCCGGCTCGATCTGGTCCGCTGCATGGGCTGCGGGGCGAAGACGCCGCGCGAGGAGTTTCAGCATGCGCTCGGCCGCGCCAATGCGGCATGGCTGACGCTCGATGCCGCCGATGCACCCGACGGCGACGCCGATCTGGAGCACGAGGATTTTTCCTCCTTCGAGGTGCCACCTTGCGAAGCCTGCGGCGGCATCCTCAAGCCCGACGTGGTGTTCTTCGGTGAGAACGTGCCGCGCGAGGTGGTGGCCACGGCGCAGGATCATCTGGCAGAAGCCGATGCCATGCTGATCGTCGGCTCGTCACTGATGGTCTATTCCGGCTTCCGCTTCGTCCAAGCCGCCGCGCGGCGCAATATCCCCATCGCCGCGGTCAATCTCGGCCGCACCCGCGCCGACGATCTCCTGACGCTGAAGGTCGAGGAGCGCTGTGAAGCGGCGCTTGCATTCCTGCTCTGATCGCTCAGGCGCGAACACGCCTTGCCTATTGCATAGGTGCCGCGCAAAATAGCCGGGCACAGCGTTGCAGGCATGCCTCATGGCACGGGAATTGCTGTGCTTTTGGACCCGAACTTGACGATCAGCACGGAGAAATTGGAATGCTCGAGGGAGCCGAGGTGCGGCTTGCCGTTGATATCGGTGGCACGTTCACCGACATCGTGCTGGACGTGGGACAAGACCGCAAAACCCGCAAGGTGCTGACGACGCCGCAGCGGCCCGAGCAGGCGGTGCTGGACGGCATGCGGCTCATTCTTGCCGATGCGCGCGCGCATATCAGCGATATCGACGTCTTCATCCACGGCACGACGCTTGCGACCAACGCTATCATCGAGCGGCGCGGCGCCAAGACGGCGCTGATCGCAACCGAAGGCTTTCGCGACGTGCTCGATATCGGCACCGAGAGCCGCTACGACCAGTACGATCTCAGCATCGACAAGCCGAAGCCGCTGGCGCCGCGCGGCCTCCGCTTCACCGTGCCCGAGCGCATCGACGCCCACGGCGCCGTCCGCCTCCCGCTCGACGAGACGGCTGTGCGCGCGCTCGCGCCGAAATTGCGTGAACTCGGCGTCGAGAGCGTCGCGGTCGCCTTCCTACACTCCTACGCCAATCCCGAGCACGAGCAACGCGCAGCGGCGATCATGGCCGAGGAGATGCCCGGCATCTCCGTCACATTGTCTTCCGCCGTCTGTCCCGAAATTCGCGAGTATGAGCGCACATCGACTGCGGTCGCGAACGCCTATGTGCAACCCCTGATCGACGGTTATCTCGCCCGCATGGCCGACGCCCTGCAGGTCGAGCAGTTCCGCGGCGCGATCTACCTCGTCACCTCAGGCGGCGGCGTCACCTCGATCGAGACCGCGCGGCGCTTTCCGGTGCGTCTCGTCGAATCCGGGCCGGCCGGCGGCGCGATCTTCGCGGCGCAGATCGCGGCGCGACTCGGGGAGAGCAAGGTGCTGTCCTTCGACATGGGCGGCACCACCGCGAAAATCTGCCTGATCGAGAAATACCAGCCCGAGACCTCGCGCGTGTTCGAGGTCGATCGCGCCGCGCGCTTCCTCAAGGGCTCCGGCCTGCCGGTGCGCATCCCCGTGATCGAGATGGTCGAGATCGGCGCCGGCGGCGGTTCGATCGCCCATGTCGACGCGATGAAGCGCGTCACCGTCGGCCCGGAGAGCGCCTCGTCGGAGCCGGGACCGGCCTGCTATGGCCGCGGCGGTCAGCGCCCCGCGGTGACGGATGCCGACGTTGCGCTCGGCATGATCGATCCTGACGCCTTTGCGGCCGGCACGATCAAGCTCGATCCGGAGCTGTCGAAACAGGCGCTGCTGCGCGATGTCGGTGCGCCGCTCGGCCTGTCGGCGGAAACAGCGGCTTATGCCGTGCACGAGGTGGTCTGCGAGAACATGGCGAGCGCCGCGCGCGTGCACGCTGTCGAGCGCGGCGCGGTGGTCGGCCAGCACACGCTGATCGCCTTCGGCGGCGCCGCGCCGCTGCATGCGGCGCGCGTTGCCGAGAAGATCGGCGTCTCCCGCGTGATCGTGCCCTCGAACGCCGGCGTCGGCTCGGCGGTCGGATTTCTGGCGGCTCCCATCGCGTATGAATTGGTGCGCAGCCGTCACGTCCGGCTCGATGATTTCGATACCGAGGCGGTCTCTGACTTGCTTCAGGACATGGTGACCGAAGCGCGCGCGCTGGTCGAGCCGGGCGCGGCCGGCGCGCCGGTGCGCGAGCGCCGCGCGGCTTTCATGCGCTATGTCGGCCAGGGCCACGAGATCACCGTCGAGCTGCCGAACCGTCCGCTGACGACGGCCGATCTCGCCGGTCTGCGGCAAAAGTTCGAGGCCGACTATTCGGCGATGTTCGAGCGACCGATCCCGGGCGCGGCGATCGAGGTGTTGAGCTGGTCGGTGCTCGCGACCACCGAGGCGCGCAATCCGTCCGCCGTCGCTTCCGTGGCGCGCCAGCCCGCGGCCAAGGCGTCCGGCAGCCGAAAATTCTTCGACGGCCGGGCCGGCGAAGTGATCGAGATCCCGCTCTATCGGCGCGAGGACATGGCGCCAGGGGCGACCATCGCAGGCCCCGCCGTGATCGCGGAAGACGAAACCTCGACCTTCGTCTCCACCAGTTTCGACGCCCATATCGACGGTGCCGGCAGCATCGTCATGGAACGAAAGGCGGCCTGATCATGAGCAAGGCAAATGGCGCGAGCCTGATCGACCTTCAGATCATGTGGCACCGGCTGATCGCCGTGGTCGAGGAGCAGGCGCAGGTGCTCTTGCGCACCGCCTTCAGCCCGATCGTGCGCGAATGCGGCGACCTCTCGGCCGGCGTGTTCGACCTCAGGGGGCGGATGCTGGCGCAGGCGGTGACCGGCACACCCGGCCACGTCAACTCGATGGCGGAATCGGTCAAGCACTTCATCGCTCACTTCCCGATCGAGACGATGAAGCAGGGCGATGCCTACATCACCAACGATCCCTGGATGGGGACCGGTCATCTCAACGATTTCGTCGTCACCACGCCCTGCTTCAAGGACGGCAAGGTCGTCGCACTGTTCTCCTGCACCAGCCATCTCATGGACATCGGCGGCATCGGCTTCGGGCCCGATGCCACCGACGTGTTCATGGAGGGGCTCTACATCCCCATGCTGAAGCTGATCGACCAGGGCGTCGTCAACGAGACGCTGATGGCGATGATCCGCACCAACACGCGGCTTCCGATCGACACCGAGGGCGACACCTATTCGCTCGCCGGCTGCAACGACGTTGGCTGCGAGCGCCTGGTCGAGATGATGAGCGAGTTCGGCATCGAGACGCTCGACGAGCTCGGCGACTACATCTGCGACCGCTCGCGCGAGGCCGTGCTGGCCGAGATTGCAAAGCTGCCGAAGGGCAGCTGGCGCAACACCATGGTGGTCGACGGATATGATGCCCCGGTGACGCTGGCGGCGACGCTGACCATCTCGGATACCGGCATCCACGTCGATTTCGACGGCACGTCCGCCGCGTCAAAATTCGGCATCAACGTGCCGCTGTCCTACACCACCGCCTACACCGTGTTCGGCCTCGGCTGCGTCGTCGCCTCGCAGATCCCGAATAATGCCGGCTCGCTCTCGCCGCTGACGGTGTCGGCGCCGGCTGGTGCCATCCTCAATGCGCCAAAGCCGGCGCCCGTGGCGTCGCGCCACGTGATCGGCCAGATGCTGCCGGACGTCGTGTTCGGCTGCCTGCGCCAGATCATACCCCAGCGCGTGCCCGCCGAAGGCACCTCCTGCCTGTGGAATCTCAACGTGCGCGGCCAGACCCGCTCCGGCGCCGGCGGCAATTACGGGTTCTCGATGGCAGTCACCTCCAACGGCGGCACCGGTGCGCGCTTCGGCAAGGACGGGCTGTCGGCGACCGCTTACCCAAGCGGCGTGCGCGGCACGCCGGTCGAGATCGCGGAGACGCAGACGCCGCTGATCTTCTGGCGCAAGGAGCTGCGCCCGGATTCCGGCGGGGCAGGGCGCACCCGCGGCGGCCTCGGCCAGATAATCGAAGTCGGCAGCGGGGTCGATGCGCCGTTCGACATCCTCGCCGCGTTCGACCGCATCGACCACCCGCCGCGCGGGCGGGACGGCGGCCAGAACGGCGAGGCCGGCTATGTCGGTCTCAAATCCGGCAAGAAGCTGCGCGGCAAGGGCTTTCAGCAGGTGCCGCCGGACGACCGGCTGGTCGTGCTGACGCCCGGCGGTGCCGGCATCGGCGATCCCAGGGAGCGCGATCGCGCGGCCGTCAACGACGACGTCGCAAGCGGTCTCGTGTCTTCGGAGAACGCAGTCAAGGTCTATGGGTACGCGCGTTGATGCATCAACACGCTCGGTAAACGGAGGGGAGCAATGATTACGCGACGGAACTTCACTGTGGGCGCAGCGACGCTGCTCGCCGCCGGCCACATCTCGACTCGCGCACGGGCGGCAACGAGCTGGGATATGTCGACGGTCTGGCCCGACGGCAATTTCCACACCCAGAACGCGATGGCGTTTGCGGAGGAGGTGAAGAAGCAGAGCAATGGTGCGGTCGCCATCACCGTGAAGGCCGGCGGCCAGCTCGGCTTCAAGGGGCCCGAGCACTTGCGGGCCGTGCGCGACGGCCTGGTGCCGCTCGCCGACGTCCTCAACATCCAGCAGGTCGGCGACGAGCCCTTCATGGGCGTCGAGAGCATCCCCTTCCTCTGCGGCTCCGTGGAGGAGCTCAAGGTGCTGCACAAATATGTGCGGCCTGAATACGAGAAGATCGCTGCGCGCAACAACCAGAAAATACTCTACATCGTGCCGTGGCCGACGCAATATCTGCATCTGAAGGCGAAGGTCGCCGACGTCGAGGGCCTCAAGAACATCAAGATCCGCGTGCCCGACAAGAATGCGGTCGAGATGCTCAATGCCATCGGTATGGCGGCGGTGATGATCCCTTGGGGCGAAACGATCCCCGCACTCGCCTCCGGCGCGGTGGCCGGGGTCTCCACCTCGTCGGTGTCCGGCGTCGACGGCAAGTTCTGGGAGTTCCTGAAATACGTCTACCCGACCAACCATGTCTGGTCGTCGCAGATGCTCACCGTCAATCTCGATGCCTGGAAGGCGCTCGGCGCCGATCAACAGAAGCTGGTCGCTGACATCGCGGCGAAGATGGAGCCCGGCTTCTGGGCCAATTCGCTCAAGGCCGATGTCGACAGCCTCAACCGCCTCAAGGAGGGCGGCATGGAGGTGGTGCCGGTCTCGGACGCCATGATGAAGGACATCCGGGCCAAGACCGCGCCGCAGTTGGATGCCTTCCTCAAGCGCGTGACGGCGGCCGACAAGCCGGTGCGGGCCTATCTCGCCGAAATTAAGCGCGGCTGAGGGCGAGGCGTGGTGAGCCTTTCGCCTGAAGCATCGCAAAGCCTCAACGCGGCGGCGCCTGCGCCGCTGCGCATCGTCCTCGACGGCATCGATCGCCTCGGCCGGCTCGATGGCTGGATCGGCGGCTTCTGTCTCCTGATGCTGACGCTGTTGATGCTGTGCGAGGTCGCGACCCGCTTCCTCTCGAACTTCCTACCGTTCTTCCCGCCGACCATCTCGATCGCGTGGGAATATTCCTCCTATCTGATGGCGGCGGCCTTCACTTTCGGTGCCGCCATGACGCTGCGCGTCGGCGGCCACATCCGCGTCGTGCTGCTCCTGAAGAACGCACCCGTGCCGGTGCAGCGCGCGCTCGAGATCCTCTCGGCGGCGGCCGGCTTCGCCTTCATGGCGTTCCTGACCATGGCCATGGTGAAATTCGCCTGGAGCGCCTTCGTGCGCGGCCAGGTCTCGACCTCGAGCGACACGCCGCTGTGGTTTCCGCAAGCGATCGTCACCTTCGGCATGTTGCTGCTGACGCTGCAGTTCCTCGCGCGTGCGATCCAGGCCGCGCTCGGCCTGCCGCTGGAGGACCATCGCATGAAGGCCTCGCCCGTCGAATGACCGCCTTGCCCGCATCCGGATCCAAGATCGCATGACCATCGAAGTCGTCGCCCTGTTCGCGATCCTGTTTGTGCTGCTAGCTTGCGGCGTCTGGATCGGCCTCACGCTTGCGCTGACCGCGACGCTGCTGCTCGCGATGTTCCGTTCGGTCCCGCTCGACAAGCTGCTGCCGCAATACGCCTGGAACATCCTGACCACGCAGGAGCTGCTGGCGCTGCCGTTGTTCATCCTGATGGGCGAGTTGCTATTCCGCACCCGTCTGTCACGCTCCCTGTTTCAGGGATTGGCGCCCTGGGCCGGGCTGCTGCCCGGGCGCCTGCTGCATGTGAACGTGATCGGCTGCACCATCTTCGCGGCGATCTCGGGCTCGTCGGCTGCGACAACGCAGGTGATCGGCCGCATGTCGCTCAGCGAGCTCACGCGCCGAGGTTATTCCCGTGACATCGCGATCGGCTCGCTCGCCGGCGCCGGCACGCTGGGCTTCCTGATCCCGCCCTCCAACATCATGATCATCTACGGCGTGCTTGGCGACGTCTCGATCCTGAAGCTGTTCACCGCCGGCGTGTTGCCGGGCTTCCTGCTGGCCGCGACGTTCATGGCCTGGGTGATGCTGCACACCACCCTCAAACCCGCGATGGTGCCCGAGACCGAAGCCAAGCTCTCGCAGGTGCAGTGGAGCGAGCGCTTTGCAGCACTGAAGGATCTCGCGCCGGCGCTGTTCCTGATCGCATGCGTGCTCGGCTCGATGTATGGCGGGCTCGCAACGCCCTCGGAAGCTGCCGCGGTCGGCGTGCTCGGCGCGGCCCTGGTTGCCTGGGCGCAAGGCGCAATGTCGCAGCAGGTGATCCGCGACGTCTTGATCGGCTCGGTCGTCACTTGCTCGATGATCGCGCTGATCGTGCTGGGGGCTTCGATCCTCGGCAATGCCGCGGCCTTCCTCGGCATCCCGCAGGCGGTGGCCGCGTTCGTCAAGAGCCTCGGCCTGTCGCCCTTCATGCTGATCGTGGCGCTGATCGTCTTCTATCTCGTGCTCGGCTGTTTCCTCGACGGCTTCTCGATGATCGTGATGACGCTGCCGATCGTGCTGCCGATCGTGAAGGGTGCCGGCTTCGACGAGGTCTGGTTCGGCGTCTTCCTTGTGCTCGCCGTGGAGATGGCGCAGATCACGCCGCCCGTCGGCTTCAACCTGTTCGTGATCCAGGGGCTGACCGATGACGGTCTCGGCTATATCGCCCGCGTCACGATGCCGTACCTCATGATCATGATCGGATTCGTGCTGCTGCTGACGCTGTGGCCGAGCATCGTCACGATTCTGCCGAAGGTGCTTTACGGATAAGACGACTTGTTCCGGGATCGGCGGATCGAAAGCAAAAACGGTCAGCGTCGCTGCCGTTTCAAGTCGCGCTGCATCGAATTGACTTCGGCGCGCATTCCATATTTGCACGCCCTGTGATCCGTCGTACAGTGTAACGGCAAGCAGAAGTACAACAGCAACCACTCCGGTGAACGTGGCTCCTCGGCGCGATGCGCCGAGAGAGGGGACGTCTGTTGACGATTCGGTCCGATGGAGGACGATCGACGCACACTGAACTGCAAATACCCCTCGCAAGCCGCATTCACGAGACGCAATCAACAAACACAAGAGCGGGAGGAAGTGCAAATGAGGAAACAGTGGCTCAGCTCGGCCTTGGCTGTCGTTGTCGTTGCGACACTTGCAGCGACGGCGGCATTGGCTCAGTCCGTGGATACGGCCCGGATCGAGGCCGCCGGCCAGAACGATTGGCTCACCTATCACGGTTCGTACAAATCCCATCACTACAGCCCGCTTACACAGATCAATACGAGCAATGTCGGCAATCTGGGCGTGGCATGGATGCACATTCCCGGGCGATCGACGCGCGGCCTGCAGTCGATGCCGCTCGTCGCCGACGGCGTGCTGTACTATTCGGGCTCTTACAGCCGGGTCTTCGCGCTGAACGGCGCCAGCGGCGAGGTGATCTGGTCGTTCTTTCCGGAGCTGGATGAAGCGCTGATCAGCCGCCAGACCCACTCGCCCTATAACCGCGGCGTCGCTCTCGGCGAAGGCAAGGTCTTCGTCGGCACCATGGACGGTCGTGTCTTCGGGCTGGACGCCAAGACCGGAAAGGTTCTCTGGGAGACCAGGCTGATCGACTCGCAGAAGCTGACGGTCGGCTTCACCGGCGCGCCGCTCTACGCCAAGGGCAGCGTGATCATCGGCGCGCAAGGCGGCGAATGGCCGGGCCGCGGCCCGATCTTCGCGCTCGATGCCGCAACCGGAAAGAAGAAGTGGGAGTTCCTCACGGTCGCAGGCACCGAAGAGGCGATGAAGACCTGGGGCAACGAGTCCTGGCGCACCGGCGGTGGTGGCGGCTGGATGCCGGGCACCTACGATTCCGAGACCAACACTGTCCTGTGGGGCACTGCGAATCCGGCGCCGCTCTACGATTGGTCGGGTCCAGACTACAAGACCCAGGGCGCGCGTCCCGGCGATAACCTCTATACGAGCTCGGTGATCGGCCTCGACATCGATACCGGCAAGCTGAAATTCTACCATCAGGAACTGCCGCACGATGCCTGGGACTTCGACAGCTCGGTCGGCGAATTCGTGATGCTCGAGCGTGATGGCCAGAAATACGTCGTCCATCCGAACAAGGGCGGCTTTGTCTTCGTCTACGACCGCAATCTCAAAGTGAAGAACGTCTGGCGGCTGGTCGAGAACATCAACTTCGTCAAGGATATCGATCCCAAGACCGGCGCGCTGATCGGCCGTCGCGATTTCCCGGTCGGCAAGGTCACCGAACCACCGCTGTGTCCGTTCATCGGCGGCGGCATCAGCTGGAACGCCGGCTCCTACAGCCCCAAGACCGGTCTCTATTACAAGATCGGACAGGAATGGTGCATGACGCTGGATATCCAGAAGACGACACCGGTCACCACGCCGCAGGTCCAGCTCAACATCGGTGCCGATTTCAAGATGGTGCCTCCTCCGGGTGGCGAGATCTACGGACATCTCGACGCGCGCGATCCCATCACGGGCGCGAAGAAATGGGAGGTTCGCTATCCCGAGCCTCCGCTCGGAAGCGTGCTGTCGACCGCAGGCAACCTCGTCTTCGTGCCTGATTCGCGTGGCGTGCTGCACGCCTATGATGCCGAAACCGGCGCCGAGCTATGGAGGCACAACAACGGCACCGGCCATCAGGGCGGCATCGTCAGCTACTCCGTCGGCGGCAAGCAATATATCGCGGTGACGGCGGGCTTCGGCGGGATGCTGGCGGACGAATATGCGCCGAACTTCGGCGGCGTCTACAAGAGCATGCCGCGTGACGACGGCGCCCTGGTCGTCTTCAGCCTGAAATAGTCTGCCGCAGATGTTCCGATCCTGGAGCGGGCGCAAGCCCGCTCCTCGATCGATGTCGCGGCGGTGCGCGGATCAGGAATGGAGCGTAGCTGTTGAGACTGTCTTGCAAGACGATTTTGGCGGGGCTGGGCGCCTCGTTGCTGTGGGCTGCGATGGCCCAGGCCCAATCCGCCACACCCGCGCCGGAGAACGCGGCGTTCGAGGTCGAGCAGGTGTTTGCGGGGACTTGCGGCTTCTGTCACTCCGACGGTGGCCGGGCCGCTGGGAAGGGGCCGCAACTGATGAATTCGCCGCGCGACGACGACTATATCCGCAGTCGCATCAAGCTCGGCAAGCAAGGAGCGATGCCAGCCTTTGACGGCGCCTTCACCGACGCCCAGATCGACCAGATGGTCAAGTACATCCGCGCCCTGAAACCGCGCGACGGCTGACTAGCATAGAGTGTGGAATGAAGACATTTGCCCCGGTCATCGTCGCTGCCGCCATCGTCCTGTCGGGGCAGGCGGCGGCGCGCCCCCTGGAGGCGATCCGCTCCAGCGGCGTGATCGGGCTCTGCGCACATCCCAATTCGCTTCCCTTCGCGCACAAGACCGGCGATCCGCCCGGCTTCCAGGTCGAACTCGGTCGGGTGCTGGCACGCGAGCTCGGTGTCTCGCTGCGGCTCGACTGGATCATCACGCAGTACCAGATGCGCAGCGCCGGCTGCGACATTCTCCTGGACGTCATCGCCGATCGCGAAGCGCAAGGCGAAACCCGTCTGAGAATCTCCAAGCCTTATTATCGCACAGGCGTCGCGCTCGCCGTGCCGTCATCCAGCACGCTCACGTCCTTCGCCAGCCTCAACGAATCGACCAAGGTGGGCGTGCAGGTTGGATCGATCGCAGCCATGATCATCGGTCAGCGGCGCGTGCCGATATCGACCTTCGGCTTCGAGAGCGACAGCCTGGAGGCCGTGTCGAACCGCGAGATCGACGCCGCCGCGGTCACGCCCACCGCCGCCAGCTATTTCAATCTGACCCACCCGGACAAACCGCTCCGGATCCTCGATCGCGACGAGAGCACGGCCGATCTGAACTGGAACGTCGGCGTCGGCATGGTCCGCCCGGACGATGCGTTGCGCGAAGCCATCGACGCAGCCGTGGAGCGGCTGCGCAGCGACGGCACGATAGACCGGATCTACCGCCGCTACGGCATCGCGCTGCAGGCGCCGAGATAGCGCGCTGCCGCGCGAATAAGGAGCTCGCGTGCGGCCTCAGGCCGCCGCCTTCTTCCGCGCGAGCTCGGCCTTGTACAGCTCGAACTCCTCCGCGATCGCCTTGGCAATCGAAGGTCGCTGACGCAGCCGCTCGTGATACGCCTTCAGGTTCGGCCATTTCGCAAGCTCGATCGGCGGCGTCGCCATGGTCCAGTTGATGACCGTGACGAGATAGGCATCGGCCACGCTGAAATGGTCGAGCAGGAACTCGCGTCCCTTCAGGTAATTGTCGAGATAGTCGAGCCGCGACAGGTTCTTTTCCAGGGCATAGGCCTTGACTTCCTGCGGCGCCTTGCGGTCGAGCATGGGGATGAAGAGACCCTTGTGCAGCTCGGCGCCGATGAAGCAGAGCCATTGATGCAGCCGCGTGCGCTCGATGCCGGCGCTCGCGCCGAGGCCGGCTTGCGGGTAACGGTCCGCGACATATTGCAGGATCGCAGCGTTCTCGGTCAGCACCATGCCTTCATCGGTGCGCAGCGTCGGCACGAGGCCGATCGGATTCACGGTGCGGAAGTCGGAGCCGTCGCTCAAGACCTTCTTGGTCGGCGGATCGACTTCGAGGTAGTTCGCCTCGGCGCCGGCTTCATACAGCGCGACGCGTGTCGCCATCGAGCAGGCAAGCGGCGAGAAATAGAGATCCATCTGTAGCCTCCTTGGGCAATTCCTCTTTGGGTGTCGCTCAACCTGGCCAGATTGATTTTTGTACCATCTTGCATAATATGGGTGAGGTCAAGGAATAACTTGCGGAATGGTACAAAAATCGAAGCCGCCAGCTGCTGCCAATCAGCCCGAGCGTCGCGGCGAGTCCGAGCGTCGCGGTGGGCCTAAGCGCCGCGGCCGTCCGCGCGCCTACGAGCCCGATATCGCGCTCGGCAAGGCGCTCGACCTGTTCCGCAAGCAGGGTTTCGCGGCCACCTCGCTCGACGATCTCAGCGCAGCCACCGGCATGAACCGGCCGAGCCTCTACGGCGCCTTCGGCGACAAGCGCGAGCTCTACATCAAGAGCTATCAGCGCTACCGCGACGAGGCGGGCGCGGCGATGGTCGCGATCTTCCGCGAGGAGATGCCGCTGCGCCAGCGGCTGGAGCGCATCTACGCAGCCGCGCTGGACATCTATCTGTCCGGCGACACCGGACCGCGCGGTTGCTTCACGGTCGTGACCGCGGCCTCCGAGGCGGTCGGCGATCCCGAGATCCGCGCCATGGTGCTGGACGGCCTCACCGGGCTCGACAAGGCCTTTGCCAGTTGCTTCCGCCGCGCCAAGGAGAAAGGCGAGCTGCCGGAGAGCGCCGATCCGTTCGCGCTGGCACAGATCGCATCGGCCACCATCCACACCATCGCCATCCGCTCCCGCGCCCGCGTGCCGCGCAAGGAGCTGGAGGCGATCGTCAAGTGCGCGATCGACGTGATGATCGGCGCCAAAGGATAAGCTGGAAGCGAAGCTTCAATATCCCCGCGTTCGGTCCACCACGTTCTCCAGCGCGCCGCCCGCCTCAAACCGGGCGATCTGCTCGGCGACATAGGCCGAGATCGCATCCGCGTCGGTGTCGGCGGCATTGTGCGGCGTCAACACCACCTTGGGGTGGGTCCAGAACCGGCTGTCCTTCGGCTGCGGCTCCTGCACGAAGACGTCGAGCGAGGCGGCGCCGAGCGTGCCGTCGTCGAGGCAGGCGAGAATATCGGCCTCGTTCTGCAGGCCGCCGCGGCCGGCATTGATCAGCACCGGCGCGCCGAGCGGGCTGGTGCGATTGAGCTTGGCGAAGACCTCGCGGTTGAGGATGCCGTGCGTGTCTGATGTCAGCGGCAGCAGGCAGACCAGGATATCGGTCTTGCGCAGGAACGCGTCCATTCCGGCGGCGCCATGGAAGCATTCGACGCCCTCGATCGTGCGCGGGCTGCGGCTCCAGCCGGCGACGCGGAAGCCGAGCCGCCGCAGCACGTCGGCCGCATCGGCGCCGAGCGTGCCCAGCCCCATGACGCCGACCGTGATCGCGCTCGCCGGCCACTGATATCTGGGCTCCCAGCGCTTCTCGCGCTGCGATTGCCGCAGGTAAAGCTCCTGGCGGTGATGCATCAGAACGTGCAGCACGACATATTCGGTCATGCGATTGGTGAGATCGGGCACGGCGACGCGCACCAGCGGCACCTCGGGCAGGCTCTTGTCCGCCATTAGCGCGTCAACGCCGGCGCCAAGGTTGAAGATCGCCCGCAGATTGGGGAACGCACCGAGATCGCCGGGCACCGGCTTCCACACCGCCGCATAATGCACCTCCGTCGGATCGAGCCCGGCGTCCGGCAGCAGCACCACGCGGCGTCCCCCGCAGACCGCGTCGAAGCGGGCCTTCCAGCGCTCCGGCAGCCAGTTCTGCTGCGTGCTGTTGATCAGGACGGCCAGTGTGCCCATGGTCATTCGAAGTGCCTCTTCAGGTTCCGCGCAAGAAGGCCCTCCTTGGCACGATCTGCCGGATTTTTCTTGCAAATTTTTTCCGCAGCGCTGTCGGGGCGGGGCATATTGGCGCGTCTTCAGAACAGACGAGGGAAGTGCTGCCCATGCTTTACGCCATTCTTTGCTATCACGATGAGGATTTCGTCGGCTCCTGGAGCAAGGAACAGGACGAGGCCGTGATGAAGAAGCTCACCGTGGTGCAGGAGAAGCTCACCAGGCAGGGTCGACTCGGGCCGGTGGCGCGGCTGTTGCCGACGACCGCGGCGGCGACGCTGCGCAAGGAGGATCCGCCGCTGGTGCTCGACGGTCCCTATGCCGAGACCAAGGAGCAGCTCCTCGGCTTCTACATCGTCGACTGCAAGAATCTCGACGACGCGCTCGACGTCGCACGCGAGCTGGGTGCCGTCAATCCCGGCGGCGCCTATGAGGTGCGTCCCGTCGGTGTGTTCCGGCCCGGAGGAAACCTGACGTGAGCGAGGCCGATACCGCCTGGATCGAGACTGCGCTGACTTCGGCGCGACCCCAGGCGGTCGGCGCGCTGCTGCGCTATTTCCGCGATCTCGACACCGCCGAGGAGGCGTTTCAGAACGCCTGCCTGCGCGCGCTCAAGACCTGGCCGCAGAATGGGCCGCCGCGCGATCCCGCGGCCTGGCTGATCATGGTCGGCCGCAACGTCGCGATCGACGAAGTGCGACGCGCGCGCAGGCAGCAGCCGCTGCCTGAGGACGACCAGGCGATCTCCGATCTCGACGACGCCGAGGGCGAACTCGCCGAGCGGCTCGACGGCTCGCACTATCGCGACGACATCTTGCGGCTGATGTTCATCTGCTGCCATCCGGGACTGCCGGCGACGCAGCAGATCGCGCTGGCGCTGCGCATCGTCTCGGGCCTCACGGTGAAGCAGATCGCCCGCGCGTTCCTGGTCTCGGAAGCGGCGATGGAGCAGCGCATCACGCGCGCCAAGGCAAAGGTGGCCGAGGCCGGGACGCCGTTCGAGGCGCCGGGCGCGGTCGAGCGCTCTGAGCGGCTCGCCGGCGTCGCGGCGATGATCTACCTGATCTTCAATGAAGGCTATTCGGCGAGCGGTGACACCGCGGAGATCAGGAAGCCGCTGTGCGAGGAGGCGATCCGGCTGGCGCGGCTGCTGCTGCGGCTGTTTCCGAGCGAGCCGGAGATCATGGGCCTGACCGCGCTGATCCTGTTGCAGCACGCGCGCAGCGCGGCGCGCTTTGCCGCGGACGGGTCGCTGATCCTGCTGGACGATCAGGATCGTTCGTTGTGGAACGGCACCATGATCGCGGAGGGCCTCGCGCTGATCGACAAGGCGATGCGCCACCGCCGCAGCGGGCCCTACCAGATCCAGGCCGCGATCGCCGCCCTGCATGCGCGCGCGGCGACGCCGGAGGAGACCGACTGGACGGAGATCGACCTGCTCTACGGCGCGCTCGAAGTGGTGCAGCCCTCGCCGGTGGTGACGCTCAATCGGGCGGTCGCGGTCTCCAAGGTGCGCGGGCCGCAGGCCGCGCTCGAGCTGATCGAGCCGCTGGCGCCGAAGCTCGCCAATTATTTCCATTTCTACGGCGTGCGCGGCGCCTTCCTGATGCAGCTCGGCCGCAACGACGAAGCCCGAATCGCCTTCGACCGCGCCATCGCGCTCGCCAACACCTCGGCCGAAGCCGCCCACATCCGCATGCATCTCGATCGCCTGATCCGGGACAGCCAGCCGAAGCGCAGCGATGGCAGCGTGAAGTTGGGTACGAAGGCAAAGTAGGCCCGTCTGCCTCCACATCGTCATGCCCGGGCTTGTCCCGAGCATCCACGGTCTTTCCATCTACGCCAAGAACGTGGATGGCCGGGATAAGCCCGGCCATGACGAGCGGTGGGCAGTGCGCCAAAGAAATTCTCTCCCATTGTCGGCCCCCGCCGTTCCCCTTCGTCTTAATCCCGTACCAGGGGAGCCATCCATGCTGAAAGCCATTGCCGTCATCGCCATCGTTCTCGCCGCCGGCCTTGCCGCGGTCCTCGTCTTCGCCCTGACGAAACCCGACACGTTCCGTGTGGAACGCTCGCTCGCCGTCAAGGCACCGGCCGCTGTGATCTATCCGCTGGTTGCCGATTTCCATCGCTGGACCGCCTGGTCGCCGTATGAGACCCGCGATCCCGCCATGAAGCGGACGTTCGGCGGAACCGCGGCAGGGAAGGGTGCGACCTATGCCTGGGAAGGCAACAACAAGGTCGGCGCCGGCCATATGGAGATCCTGGAGGCGAACGGCCCCTCCAAGCTCCGCATCAAGCTTGATTTCGAGCGGCCGTTCGAAGGCCACAACACCGCCGAGTTCACCTTTGTGCCGCAAGGCGATGCCACACTCGTCACATGGGTAATGTACGGTCCGGCCCCGTTCCTGTCCAAGCTGATGCAGGTGTTCTTCAACATGGACAGCATGATCGGCAAGGATTTCGAGACCGGCCTCGCCGGCCTGAAGAAGCTCACCGAGAAGCAATAAGCCTCACTGCAAACGAAGAGGAGAGAAACGATGCTCAATCCCTATCTGTTCTACCAGGACAATTGCGAAGCAGCGTTCAACTATTACGCCAAGGTTCTCGGCGGCAAGATCGACGCGATGATGCGCGCATCGGATGCTCCGCCGGAGGTGCCGGCTACGCCCGGCCGCGAGAAGATGATCATGCATGCGCGGATGTCACTGCCGGACGGCACGGTATTGATGGCCTCCGACTCGCCGGCCGAGCATTTCCAGAAGCCGCAGGGCTTTGCAATCTCGATTACAGTCAAGGACCCCGCGGATGGTGAGCGCAAGTTCAACGCGCTTGCCGACGGCGGCAGCGTCACCATGCCCTTCAGCAAGACGTTCTGGGCCAAGGGCTTCGGCATGTGTGTCGACAAGTTCGGCATTCCCTGGATGGTGAATTGCCCGGCCGAGGGCATGTGATAGGAGCATGATCCGGAAAAGTGTGAAGCGGTTTTCCGAAAAGATCATGCTCAAACAACAACCTAAAGCGCGATGACGATTTATCCTATCGCATCGCGCTTTGGGCGCGACCGTCACGTTGCGATCCCCTCTCTCCAATGCTGCGGGAGAGGGGACGTACGTTTCGTTACGTCAGGCGCCGATCAGCCGTTGTCCTTTCACCGGATTGATCCGGTGACGTCCTCGGGCGGCGGCGACGATTCCACGCAGCGAGGACAGATCACGAGCTTGGCGCCCAGCTTCCTGTCGTTCTCCGCCTGTATCTCGTCCTGGACCGCCCACCACGCCTCGGAATAGGGGCGCAATGTGCCGAGCACTTTTTCGCGCTCCTGATTGGGATCACTTGCAGCCGGCGCGCCGGTCGTGACGCGCCGCTTGGCCACATGCGGACGGTTCGGATCCTTGCCGAGGCCATCCCATGCAATGGCGCGGCGTTCCTGCGCTGGCGCCTCTGCGCATCCGATCAGCGCTGTGCAAAAAGTGAGCACGATCAAGCCGTGTCGAATCATGCCGGGCTTTTGCCTCCACAATCGGCGCGCAGAATCTGCGTGAGACACGCGCATCGTCGGTTCAATGGAACTCAAGGCAAAACAAACTTGCCGGCATGGCCGAATATGAGTCGTGCTTTCGCATCACTTTGCGGACGCAGTGAGGCCGCTTCGTGAAGCGAGCTGCATCGCACAACAATTGGCGCAAGATTGGGCTGTGCTCTGCACGTCAGAATCGTTATTGGTGAGTCATAAAAGCTACAAACTGGGATGGACGTCACTTGCAAGGGGAGCGACCGATGGCGGCGGCGCTACAGATCAACTTTGCTCTTTGGGGAATGCTCATTTGCGCCAGCGCGAAGCTGGCGCCAGTGATCCAGACGCTGTTTTGAAAGCGGTGGCGGCTGCCGGCTGTATCAGCGGCAACGCGGATAGATCGCGGCGAGATCGCGCCCCTTCAACAGCAGCAACCGCGAGGTCAGACCGCCACGTCGGCTGATCCAGTCGCGCACCGGACCGGGATAGGCGGCAAGCACCGCGACCGATGCTTCCGGCTCGGCATAGAAGCGGCCGCGCCGGTCAACCGAGCGTGCGGCATGGAAGCCGAGCACGGCGCGCTTGGTGACGCAGATGCGCTCGCCCGGCACGATGCTCAGCACCAGCGTGCAGGCGGACAGGCAGGGGCCGTCGATCACCACGCGCTCGCCACTGTCGCGGACCTTTTCGAACAGATCGAGGAACGGCCCGACCTGTCCGCCCGGGGACTGGATGATGCGGATCTCGGCCGCCGCAGGCGCGGCGGCGAGCAGCGCGGATGCAAGCATCAGAGCTTTGAGAAAGGTGATGCGTTGCATGAACTCTCCACCAACTCGCTTTCGTAGGGTGGGCAAAGCGTAGCGTGCCCACCATCCGCACCGCAAATTTGGGATCGGCGCGTTGCGCCTTTGCCCACCCTACAAATCCTGCGCCTACCCGTTGCGCCTTTGCCCGCGCAGCGTCGGCAGGCCGATGCCCGCCGCATCGAAGCCGCCGTCCACGGCCAAAATTTGGCCGGTGATGTAGCTCGCGCGGTCCGAGCACAGGAAATAGATCGCTTCCGCGAGTTCCTCTTCCAGGCCGTAGCGGTTGAGCGGAATGGCGTCGTGATAGTCGGCGCGGATCTCCTTGGTGTGCACCTGCTTCGCCATCGCGGTGTCGACCGGCCCCGGTGCGACCGCGTTGACGCGGATGTTGAGGGAGGCGAGCTCGACCGCGAGCTGCTTGGTAAGGTGTGCAAGGCCTGCTTTGCTGGTGCCGTAGGCCGAGCGCAGTGTCGAAGCGCGCACGGCTGAGATCGAGGTGATGTTGACGATGGCGCCGCCACCACCGTCGCGCATCAGGGGCACCGCGGCCTTGGTGCAGAGGAACGGTCCGGTGAGGTTGACCTCGAGCACGCGGCGCCAGTCGGCATCCGACGTCTCCATCAGCGGCGCGAACACCGCGATGCCGGCATTGTTGACCAGCGCGTCCAGCCGGCCGAACCGCCGCTCGTTCGTCGTCATTGCGGTGCTGACTGCGGCCGCGTCGGCGACATCGCAGGTCAGCGCCAGCGTCGCCTCGCTCTGGCCGATGTCCGCGACCGCGCGGCCGAGCAGTTCGTGCTCGATGTCGAGCAGGGCCACGCGCCAGCCCTCGGCCAAGAATTTCTTCGCGGTCGCAAGCCCGATGCCGCGGGCGGCACCGGTGACGAGGGCGACTTTTTGCGGGGCCTGCGGCATTGGCTGATCTGTCCTGTGTCCGGGAGCAGCGCGCGAAGCGCCGGTTCCTTTTACTGCGCTTTCGTTCCGGCATGAAAGGCCTCGCCGAGCCGATCGAGCCCGATCCGGTCCCAGAATGCGCCAGCCGGCTGCACTCCGGCCTCTAAATAATTTCTGTCCCGCTGTCGGCCCGGCAGAAGGCCGTTCGTCTTGGAGGGGAGCGCGGGCCAGCCGTTTCCGCCCGCAGGACATATCGGAGTGACTGAGAGCAGCGAGGAAATCCCATGCGATTCATGATGCTGATGATCCCGCTCGGCTACGAGAACGCGCCGCCGGAGCTGCAGCTCGATCCCGAGCGCGTCGCCGCGATGATGCGCTACAACGAGGCGCTGAAGGACGCAGGCGTGCTGATCACGCTCGATGGGCTGCACCCGCCGTCGACCGGGGCACGCGTCTCGTTTGCGACCGGCCAGCCCATCGTCACCGACGGGCCCTTCGCGGAAGCCAAGGAAGTCCTGGGTGGCTATTGGATGATCGAGGTCGCCTCGCGCGCCGAGGCGATCGCATGGGCCAAGAAATGTCCCGCTTCAGCCAACGAGATCATCGAGGTCCGCCAGGTGCAGGAGATGGCCGACTACTCGCCCGAAGTGCAGGAGATCGTCGCCGGGTTTGGCGACCTGAAGACGTAGACGAGACGGCGGCTGCGCGATTCCCAATCAACCCTGAGGAGAAAACCCATGAGCACCGAACACAAATTTCTCGCCGTCTATCTCGGCAGCACGAGCGGATCGAAAATGGCGGCGTGGCGCGCGATGCCCGAGGCCGAGCGGAAGGCGAAGGAGCAGGAGGGCATGGCCGCCTGGCACGGCTGGGTCGAGAAGCACAAGTCCGTGATCGTCGAGATGGGCGGCCCGCTCGGCAAGACCCGCAGGATCGACGGGAGCGGAATCACCGAGGTCAGCAACGCGCTGACCGGTTTCACGGTGGTGCGTGCCGCCTCGCAGGAGGACGCTGCAAAGCTGTTCGAGAACCATCCGCATTTTGCGGTCTTCCCGGGCGAGGCGATCGAAGTCATGCCCGTGCTGCCGATTCCGGAGATGTAGCCCTGAGCGAATAGGTATCCGGGCGGCCAAGTGGGCGTCATTCCGGGGCGGTCCGCAGGACCGAACCCGGAATCTCGACATTCTCAGGTGCGCAAGCGCGCACCATAGTTCGGCTCTATGAGCCGCCCGGAATGACTGCGGAGAATACGGGTTAATCACGAGCGATTCCCGCTAGTGACCTTCACGCCCGGCTCATGTAAAGCTCGTTCACATGAGCTGGCGCAAGGAGCAGCGCCGCGCCGAGCGCGGCTATCACCACGGCAATCTGAAGGAAGCCCTGTTGCAGGCGGCCCTCGGGCTGATCGCCGAGAAGGGGGCGGCCGGCTTCACCTTCGCCGACGCCGCGCGCATGGCCGGAGTCAGTGCGGCGGCGCCCTACCGGCATTTCCGCGACCGTGACGAGCTGCTGTCCTCTATCGCCCAGCGCGGTTTCGAGCAGTTCGAGGCGCGCCTGTCGGCGGCCTGGGACGACGGGCGGCCCGACACCGTCACCGCCTTCGAGCGCGTCGGCAAGGCCTATCTCGCCTTTGCCCGCGCGGAGCCGGCCTTCTACAACGCGATGTTCGAATCGGGCGTGCCGGTCGATGCCAATCCCGCACTTCAGGCGGCCAGCGAACGCGCCTTCAACATCATTCGAGCCGCAGCCGAGCGGCTCGCCGCACTGACGCCGCCCGGCACACCCCGCCCGCCGGCGATGATGATGGCGCTGCACATCTGGTCGATGTCGCATGGCGTGGCCTCGCTGTTTTCCCGCGGCGATGCTGCGCGACGCAAGCTGCCGATGTCGCCGGACGAGCTGCTGGAGGCCGAGGTGCTGATCTATCTGCGCGGCCTCGGCTTCCCGATCGACCGCCGTCCTCCGGCCAGGGGCGCCGAGCCGCCGCCGGTGCCGCCGGAGGCTCCCTCCGGTTCGAGCCTGCCGCCCGGCAGCCCCTGGGGCAAGCCGAAATAAGATTGCGATAGTAATCACGCGGCCGTGTCTTGCTGCCAGCTTGACAAAATCGCGGGATGGTCTAGCTATGTAAATGTTATTTACATTCACAACGGCGCTGGTGCCGTGATGGAGAAGGGAAATGGCCTACACCGCTGATGTCAATCGCTGGCGCGGCCCGTCGAACCAACAGCAATATTACGAGCGCCCCCGCATGCTGGACACGCCCTGGCATCCCGGCTGGATCGCCGTGACCATTCTCGGCTTCATCATCTGGTGGCCGATCGGACTTGCCCTTCTCTTTTTCACACTCGGGAGCAGAAGAATGTCGTGCTGGAGCAATCAGGATCGCTGGCAGAACAAGATGGAAAAGATGCAGTACAAGATGGATCGCATGCGCGACCGCATGGAGCGCCGCGGCTTCGGTTTTGGCTTCGGCCCGCAGTCCTCCGGCAACCGCGCCTTCGACGAGTATCGCAGTGAGACGCTGCGCCGGCTCGAGGAAGAGCAGGTCGAGTTCAAGAACTTCCTCGACCGCCTGCGTCACGCCAAGGACAAGGAAGAGTTCGACCAGTTCATGGCGCAGCACAAGACGCGTCCGACCCCGCCGCCGACCGATCAGCAGCAGGGCTGATCCGAAGAATTGCACCTCTCAAAGCCTTCAGGCGCATGCCCCCAAAGTCCTGATGGCCCCGAGCCGCCCGTCTGCGCAACCCGCAGGCGGGCGGTTTGGCTTATGTCACACTTCGATGGTCGTCCTGGCGATGCGAAGCGCCTGCGAGGGCTTTGCGAGGCCCATCACGCAGATGTGCAGGATCGATAGAACCCGGACCGCGCGAGCACCGACCAAGCCTTGACTGCGCCTCCGCGGCGCCGACGGGCACGATCATGACCTACATTGAACGCAAACAAATCAGCCAGCGCCTCGCATTGTTCGAGCGCGCGGCCGTGTTGTTCGAGCGCTTCGGCCCTGTGGTGCCGGTGGCGATCGCGTTCCTCAATGGGTGGCCCACGGAAGTTCAGCTCTACCCGGAATGGCAGCTCGGCGAGTCCTGGCGGTTGTTTCTCAGCGCCAATCTATATTGGGGCGCATCGTACGCACTCAGCCGCGCTGTGTCGTTCGCGCAGGGAAGTATCGTCCCATGATCCTGCTCCGCGATTTCGCGCTTTTCGTCCTGCCGGTGCTGATCGCCGCAGGCGGCTGGCTCTATGCGCTCAGCCTCCGCAAGCAAGCTGACCCCGGCCGCGCCCGCGATGGACGCGCCCCGGCAGCATGACCGCTGCCGGCCGGTGTCGCATGGCGTGAAGCTTCAGCGCGCCGTGGCGAGTTGCGCGTGAACCGAGGCCAGGAAGTATTCGTAGGCGTGGTCGACGATCTCGTTGAGCGATCGCGTGCGCGCGAACATCGCCTTGGCTTCCGCGAGAAACTCCTCGCGGGTCGGAATCTTCGGCAGATGCAGATGCGTCAGCGCGTCGACACCTTCGTGCGCGCGATTGAGAATGTCGTGCAGCGACGGCAGCTGCAACTGGGCGAGATCGGCCCGGCGGCGTGCCGACGAGATCGCATGCGCCAGGGTTTGCGCATCGAACCGTCCGGCGAGCTCGCGGGCCGCCCGCTGGATGACCCGCGCGCCGAGCGGCTGCTCGTTGCGCAGCACCTGTTCGGGCGGCGCCTTCATGTTCCAGACGACGCCGATCCACGACAGCAGCGTCAGGATGTAATAGGTCACGTCGACCTCCCACCAGCGAAAGCCCTGTCGCACGCTGCTCTGATAGGCGTGGTGATTGTTGTGCCAGCCTTCACCGAGCGTGACCAATGCCAGCAGCCAGTTGTTACGGGAATCATCGCCGGTCACGTAGCGCTTGCGCCCGTGCACATGGGCAAGCGAATTGATGCAGAAGGTCGCGTGATAGACCAGCACCGTGCTCCAGAGGAAGCCGACCACCAGACCCGACCATCCTGCGACCAGGAAGCAGAGCCCTGCCAGCACGAAGGCCGGCAGCAGCTCCAGCCGATGCAGCCACATCAGCTCGGGATAGGCGGCGAGATCGCCGACCTTCACGAGGTCGGTTGCGTCGTGCTGCCGGTAAAAGATCCAGCCGAGATGGCTATAGAGGAAGCCGCGGTGACGCGGTGAATGCACGTCGTTTTCAGTGTCGGAATGCAGGTGATGGTGGCGATGCTTGGCGGCCCACCACAACACGCTCTTCTGGGCGCTGCTTTGCGCAAGGCAGGCCAGGATGAACTGAAACACCCGGCTGGTCGCAAACGCCCGATGCGAGAAATAGCGATGGTAGCCGGCTCCGATCGCGAACATCCGCAAGCAATAGAGTGAGACGCAGATCGCGACCGCCTCCCAGGTGACGCCCGACCAGATTGCCGCAAGGCAGCCGAGATGGACCAGCAGGAACGGCAGGGCGGATGGATACATGATGTCGTCGTGCTGGTCGTCGGCGGGGGCGTTGAGCGGCATATTTGAGCGTGACCTCGGATGACGTGGATTCGGAACTGGCCGGCAGCTTGGCGTCCGGCGGGTACCAAAACCCGCGGATGCCACCGCGGGCTTCGGCCGAAGGCTGGCCGCAGCTCTCTGGCAAGCAAGCCCGTAGCCTTACGGGGAGCATGGCGCACAGGTGGCCGCGCGTGTTGCCGACGCCAATTGGCGCGCAGGCGGCCTGCGTCCTATATTCGACAGCGAGAAGCAAGCGTCAAAACACCGCAGGCGGCAATGCGGACGGAGACTGCGATCGTGGCGAGCGACATCCTCTGGCAGGAGATACGCGGCGAGGCGCGGCGCGCCGCAGCGGCGGATCCCGTCTTCGGCAAGGCTGTCGCCGATGCCATCCTTGCCCATGACGATTTTACCGCTGCCTTGGCCGATCTGATCGGGCGTCGGCTGGGCGGCAGCGCCGCCGATCGCGAGCGCTTCACGACGTTTTCCCGCGATGCCTTTCGCGGCCAACCGGATCTGGTCGAAGCGGCCGGCCGCGATCTGCGCGCCATCGTGCTCCGTGATCCCGCCATCGCCGGATTGTTGCCGCCGCTGCTGCACTTCAAGGGCTATGTCGCCCTGCAGTCCTGGCGCGTCTCGCACTGGCTATGGCGTCATGACCATCGTGATGCGGCGCTGCTGTTGCAGAACGAGGCTTCGAACGTCCTGCAGGTCAGCATTCATCCGGCCGCGAGCCTCGGCTCGTCGGTTTATCTCGACCATGCCACCGGCATCGTGATCGGTGCCAATGTCGTCATCGGCGACGAGGTGACCATCCTTCAGAATGTCAGCATCGGACGCCATGGCGACCTGCCGATGCGCTCGCCTCGCATCGGTCGCGGCGTGTTCATCGGCTCCGGCGCGACCATCCTCGGCGACATCGAGATCGGCGACTTCGCCAAGATCGGCGCCGGGACTGTCGTGACCGGTGACGTGCCTGGCGGCTGCACCGCAATCGGCAATCCCGCGCGGCTCACCAATTGCCTTGCGGCCGCTTCGTCCGCTTGACTGTCGCTCAGGCGGCGCGGCGGTGGCTTTCGCCGCCATGATGCGGGTTGACCGGCTCCGAGCTGGTCTGGCCCGGCGCATCCAGCACCGCGACGTGGTGGCGATAGACCATTTCCCAGCCCTTCCATCCCGTGAACAGGAGGATGCCGACCACGACCAGGGACAGCACGACGCCCCAGGGCTTGATCGCCGCCTCCGCGCCTTGGGCGTAGCGGAGATAGAAATTGACCAGGGCCAGCACCACCGCCGCGAGATTGCCGACCATGTGGTACCAGGCATCGTTCAGGCGGCGGATGCGTGGCTCGCTGAAGAAGTCGGTGAAGCCGGCTGCGGCGGCAACCAGCGCCATGACGATGCCGGCGCCGATCAGCCACATCGCGGCGCGTGCCCAAAAACCGTCGCCGGTTCCGATGAAGGCCAGATCGGCGATGGGAGCGCCGACCAGGAACGCGACGGGGAACGGAATCAGCATGGGGTGGAGCGGGTGATCGCCGATCGCGGCGGTCGTCTTGGGGTTGATGGACATGGCAGGACCTCGCTGAGAGTGATTTTCCGGACAATTTTTGGCACGAGAGCAGGTTCCTCCGGCCGGTGCGTCTGGAACACGGGATCCGGGGTCCATCCCCCTGCACGGACTGTCTTTCCTGCAGCCAAATGCGCCGCCGGTAACCCCGCATTAACCATCGGCGGGCTCTGGTATGTGCGGACAGGCGTGCCCGGAGCCCGACGTCAAGGCCTGGGGTCGAGGCCCCTTAGTTTTGACATCTTGGCGGGGAATGCAGGCGGCCGGCTTTTGACGAGCCTTTGGACGAGCCCTGCACCCCAGAAAGACAAGGCTTTGAGCGGGCTTGCCCGCCGCGCGGGTCCAGCGCGGCTGTTGGGGAACACCGGCCGCGATTTGCTGGCCGAAGGACATTAGGTAACGATCGCCTTGAGAGGATACTGCTTATGAATCCGGCCGAATTGGCTCAGTCAGCCCTTCCGGTTGCTGCCTCCGCCGACGTGTCGCTGATCGCGCTGTTCTGGCAGGCTCACTGGATCGTGAAAGCGGTGATGCTGGGGCTTCTGGCCTGCTCGGTCTGGGTCTGGGCGATCGCCATCGACAAGATCTTTCTCTACGCGCGCACCCGCCGCTCGATGGACCGGTTCGAGCAGGCGTTCTGGTCCGGCGAGTCGATCGAGGAGCTCTATCGCACGCTGTCGGCCAAGCCGACGCATTCCATGGCGGCCTGCTTCGTGGCGGCGATGCGCGAGTGGAAGCGCTCGTTCGAGAGCCATGCCCGCTCGGTCGCAGGGCTTCAGATGCGCATCGACAAGGTGATGAACGTCTCGATTGCACGCGAGGTCGAGCGGCTGGAACGGCGCCTTCTGGTGCTGGCGACCGTCGGCTCCGCCGGCCCCTTCGTCGGCCTGTTCGGCACGGTCTGGGGCATCATGTCGAGCTTCCAGTCGATCGCGGCCTCGAAAAATACCTCTCTGGCGGTGGTCGCCCCCGGTATCGCCGAGGCGCTGTTTGCGACCGCCGTCGGCCTTATCGCCGCCATTCCTGCCACTATTTTCTACAATAAGTTCACCTCCGAGGTGAACCGGCAGGCCCAGCGACTCGAGGGCTTTGCTGATGAATTTTCAGCCATTCTGTCTCGTCAGATCGACGAGCGGGGCTGACGGACGGCATGTATAGTGTGAAGGGCAATCTGGGCACGCGATCATGGCCATGAACGTTGCGAGTTCGTCCGGCGGCGGCGGGCGCCGCGGCCGGCGCAAGCCGGTCGTGGCCGAGATCAACGTCACGCCGATGGTCGACGTCATGCTGGTGCTGCTCATCATCTTCATGGTGTCGGCACCGATGTTGACGGTCGGCGTCCCGCTCGACCTGCCCCAGACCAGTGCCAAGAGCCTCGAAAACAACGACCAGAAGCCGATCCAGATGTCGGTCGACATCAAGGGCAAGGTGTTCATCAACGACACCGAGATTGCGCTGAACGAGCTGATCCCGAAGCTGAAGGCGATCACCGATGCGCGCGGCGGCCTCGAGGAACGCATCTATCTGCGCGCCGACAAGAAGGCGGATTACGGCACCGTGGCCAAGGTGATGGGCCAGCTCTCGGGCGCCGGATTCAAGAAGCTGGCGCTCGTCACGGAAGCGGATCAGGGGTCTTGAGGCCGTGAAGGTGAACGTCGACAAGACACTCGTTGCGTCGATTGCCCTGCATGTCCTCGTGCTGGGATGGGGGCTCGTCACCTTCAGCAGCAAGGCCTACATCGCTACGCAGGAATCGCTTCCGATCGACATCATCTCCTCCGATCAGCTCGCCAAGATGATGGCGGGGCAGAAGACCGGCAAGAAGGAAGAGCCGAAGCCGAAGGTCGAGAAGATCGCGGAGCCCAAGCCCGAGGAAGACGCCGTCGGCAAGGTCACCGAGAAGAAAGAGCTGATCAAGACCAACTCCCAGCCGGAGCCGCCGCCGAAGCCGGTCGAGAAGCCGGTGGAGAAGAAGCCGGAGCCGCCGAAGCCCGTGGCGGAGGCCAAGCCGAAGGAAGAGCCGAAGCCGCAGGAAAAGAAGCCTGATCCGGCCAAGGAAGATCCGATCGCCGAGCTGCAGAAGAAGATGGAGGCCAAGAAGCCGCCGCCCAAGCCCGTGGAGCAGAAGGTCGCGGCGGTGCAGCCGCAGCAGCAGCCCAAGCCCAAGGAGCGCACCTTCGACCCCGCGCAGATCCAGCGCGACCTCGACAAGCGCGCCGCGACCCGGCACGAGCAGACCGGCTCGGCGTTGAATGCATCAGCGTCGCTGGGAGCAGCAACCGGGACGGCCGCCAACAATGTTGCGACCTGGCAGGGCGCGTTCATGTCGGCGGTCAGGCGCTGCTTCACGCCCACCTACAACGGGCAGGATGCCGACCAATACGAAGTCGACATCGATATTTTTATGAAGATCGATGGAACACTGGCATCCGAGCCGGTTGTCGTTGCAGCGCGTGGGCCGTCCAGGTCGATCGCTCAGGCCGTGGCGGAGAGTGGCAAGCGTGCCATCGTCCAGTGTCAAGTCTATTCGTTCCTGCCGAAGCAGCAGTATGACACTTGGAAAACCATTCCGATGCGCTTCGGCCTGAAGGATATGTTGTGATCCGAACAAAAGAATTTTGCGATGAATGACATTCGATCGATGAACCGCCGCCGCTTCATGACGCTGACCGGATCCGCGCTTGCGACGCTTGGGGCTGGACATGCGCTCGCCCAACCGCAAAAGCGGCTTGAAATCAATCCCACCGAATTCCAGCCGATCCCGATCGCGATCAGCAACTTCCTGCCCGGCTCGCCCTCCGACGGCGACGTCGGCAACGGCGTCACGCAGGTCATCACCAACAATCTGAAGCGCTCGGGCCTGTTCGCGCCGATCGATCAGGCCGCCTTCATCGAGCGCATCAACAACATGGATGTCGCGCCGCAATTCCAGAACTGGAAGACCATCAACGCGCAGGCGCTCGTCACCGGCCGCATGACGCGGCAGCCGGACGGGCGGCTCAAGGCCGAATTCCGTCTGTGGGACGTCATCTCCGGCCAGCAGCTCGCCGGCCAACAATATTTCACCTCGCCGGAATATTGGCGCCGCATCGCCCACATCATCTCCGACCAGATCTACGAGCGCATGACCGGCGAGAAGGGCTATTTCGACAGCCGCGTCGTGTTCGTGGACGAGACCGGGCCGAAGGAGCGCCGCGTCAAGCGGCTCGCGATCATGGATCAGGACGGCGCCAATGTGCGCTATCTGACCCGCGGCTCCGATCTCGTGCTGACCCCGCGCTTCTCGCCGAACTCGCAAGAGATCACCTACATGGAGTTCGGCCAGGGCGATCCGAAGGTCTATCTCTACAACATCGAGACCGGCCAGCGCGAGATCGTCGGCAACTTCCCCGGCATGACCTTCGCGCCGCGCTTCTCGCCGGACGGCCAGCGCGTCATCATGAGCCTGCAGCAGGGCGGCAATTCCAACCTGTTCGTGATGGATCTGCGTTCGCGTTCGACTACGCGTCTCACCGACACGCCGGCGATCGACACCTCGCCGTCCTATTCGCCCGACGGCAGCCGCATCTGCTTCGAGTCCGATCGTGGCGGCAGGTCGCAGATCTACGTGATGAGTGCGGGCGGCGGACAGGCGCAGCGCATCTCCTTCTCCAAGGACGACACCAACGCCAGCTATTCGACGCCGGTGTGGTCGCCGAAGGGCGACTACATCGCCTTCACCCGGCAGGGCGGCGGGCAGTTCGCGATCGGCGTCATGAAGCCCGACGGCTCGGGCGAGCGGCTGCTCACCTCCGGCTTTCACAACGAAGGCCCGACCTTCTCGCCGAACGGCCGCGTGCTGATGTTCTTCCGCGATCCCGGCGGCAATGGCGGGCCGTCGCTGTACTCGGTCGACATCTCCGGCCGCAACGAATTGAAGGTGCCGACGCCGGGCTTTGCCTCGGACCCGGCATGGTCGCCGCTGTTGTCCTCGACCTCGGGCTGACAACGGCGCAGTTGAAACATCGCGCGTTCAGACGCGCGATGTTTTCGAAAAACCGCGCCGATTTTTTCCGAGTTTGCCGTGACCGGCAACACTTCCTTCACCTTGCGCCCGGCAAGGCTTGCCTACCTGCTTGATATTCCAGCGGAAATCATTTCGCTATTGCCGAAAAACAACCCGACTTTAACGATGTTCCCTCAGAAAAGCTTCATCTCGGCTGGGTAAGACTACGCGCTGAACAGGACGCGCGTACAAACCAAAATGCAGTTCGCAAGCCAGAGCGGAGAGCAGGGGCAGCCGCCGCCGGTCAATCCGGCGGCGCAGATCGATTCGCTCTTTGAAGCGCCCGGACCGCTGCTGGCCGGTCTCATCTTCGTGTCGATCGGTGCTGCGCTGACTGCGCTGAAGACAGGTGAGCCCCTGATTTGGGCGTGCGTGGCGCTGCTCGTCTTGGCCGGAACGGTGCGGGCGATCGATTTGCGTCGCTATCAGGGACGCAAGTCGAGCGTGACCGCCGAGGCGGCCAAACGCTGGCAGGCGCGGTATCAGATCGGCGCGAAGATCCAAGCTGCAGCGATCGGCATCTGGTGCGGCACGACTCTGCTCGCCACCGACGACGCGGTCGCGCATATGATTGCCCTGTCGGTCACGACAGGCATTGCCGCAGGGGGAGCGGGAAGGGCGTACGGACGACCGTCGATCTTCCATCTGCAGGCGCTGCTCATTTTCGCCCCGGCGGTGCTGGCATTGGCGTGGCGCGGCACGCCCTACTACATCGCGATGGCCGTTGTGAGCGCGGCCTTCCTGCTGGCGATCATGCAGCTCTCGGTCAACTTGCACCGGATCTTCATGGGCGCCGTGGTGGCGCGCGAGCGCGAAGCCGCACTTGCGGGCCAGTTCGATACCGCCCTCAACAACATGCCGCACGGTCTTTGCATGTTCCATCGCGATGGCCAGCTCGCGGTGATGAATCACCGCTTCGCGGCGATGATGAACCTGCCCGACCAACTGCCTCGGAGCGGCGCCAGTGCGCGCGACATCATCGCGGCGTGCGTGCAGGCAAGATCCATCTCGAGCGCGGACGGCGAGCATATCGTCGCCGGCATCGAAAGTTCGCGGGAGAAGGAGATCATCACCGCCGAGGCGAACCTGGAGCGAAATCGGTCGCTGTGCTGGACCGTTCAGCCGATGGCGGACGGAGGGGCGGTGCTGCTGCTCGAGGACATCACCGAGCGGCGCAACGCCGAGGCCAAGATCACCCATCTTGCGCGATACGACGACCTGACGGCGTTGCCGAACAGGGTCAACTTCCGCGACCAGATCGAGCACCTGCTGGCTGTCTCCCACGATGCGGCGCAGCTCTCCGCGCTGCTGTTCATCGACCTCGACCAGTTCAAGCAGGTCAACGACACGCTGGGCCATCCCTGCGGCGACCAGCTCCTGTGCGCCGTCGCCAACCGCCTGCGCGAGATGCTGCGCCCCGAGGATTTCGTCGCCCGGTTCGGCGGCGACGAGTTCGTCGTGTTCCAGCAGAACCTCACGTCGCCCGAGGATGCCGCGGCACTCGCCCGCCGCATCGTCGAGCGGTTGAGCGAGCGGTACCGCATCGACAATCATCTGGTCGAGATCGGCGCCAGCGTCGGCATCGCGCTGACCTCGCCGGAGGGCACCAGCGCCGACACGCTGCTCAAGAACGCCGACATGGCGCTGTACCGCGCCAAAGCCGACGGCCGCGGCACCTATTGTTTCTTCCGCGACGAGATGGCCGCGACCGTCGAGGCGCGCCGCATCCTCGAGCTCGATCTGCGCAAGGCGCTCGCCAACGAGGAATTCGAGCTGTTCTTCCAGCCGCTGGTCAATCTGAGGTCCGGCAAGATCACCACCTGCGAAGCGCTGCTGCGCTGGAATCATCCGGTGCGCGGCACGGTCTCGCCGGTCGACATCATCCCGGTCGCCGAGGACATGGGCCTGATCGTCGATCTCGGCCGCTGGATCCTGCGCCGCGCCTGCATGGAATGCATGAAGTGGCCGGAGGGTGTCAGCGTCGCCGTTAATTTCTCGCCGCAACAATTCCACCAGCGCGACGTCCTGAGCGAAATCCGCTACGCGCTCGAAGTGTCGGGCCTGCCGGCGCATCGTCTGGAGATCGAGATCACCGAGTCCTCGCTGCTGCGCAACACCCAGCTCACCCACGACATCCTGTCGCAATTGCATGCGCTCGGCGTGCGCATCTCGCTCGACGATTTCGGCACCGGCTACTCCAGCCTCAGCTACCTGCACAATTTCCCGATGCAGAAGGTGAAGATCGATCGCTCCTTCCTCGAAGGCATCGATTCCGACCGGCCGCTGACGCTGCTGCGCGGTGTCGCGCGGCTGTCCGCCGACCTCGGCATGGCCGTCGTGGTGGAAGGCATCGAGACCAACGAGCAGCTCGAGCTGATCAGCGCCGACGGCACCGTGACCGAAGGGCAGGGCTACCTGTTCAGCCGGCCCGTACCGGCGGTGCGGATCCGGCAATTGCTCAACGCCTCGCATGGTCGTCGCGTGCCCGACGACCAGCTCGCCCTTGTGTCGTCGCGATAGGCCCGATCCCTTCCCGGCAGCTCCACTCTCGCAATCGGCTCCCGTGTGCACCGTAGTCTTGCGGGCTCGCAAAGGTTAACCCTAACGATTCTATAGCTTTGCAATTCCGTTAAGGAACCATTAAGGTCTGGCTACTCGTGGAAGTTGCTTGGAGTCAGAGGTTGCAGATGAAGTCCGGAGCCGAACCGAACACGGCGCTCCTTCCACGAGGCGCCGCGTTGTTTGACCGCATCGATTATCGGCTCATCGAAACGCCCGAGGACAAGGACAACCTGTATCTGATGCGCTACCGCGCCTATCTGCAGGCCGGTCTGATCGAGCCATCACCTTCGCTGCGCGTCAGCGATCGTTTCGACGAAACGCCCAACACCTGGAATTTCGGGGTCTATGTTGACGGAGAGCTTTGCAGCTCCGTCCGCATCCATCTGCTGACGTCGGAATGGCGGATGTCCTATACCACCGAGGTGTTCGGCGACATCCTGCATCCCCGCCTCGATCGCGGCGAGGTTTTTGTCGATCCATGCCGGCTCGTTGCAGATCCCGACAAGCACCACCGTTTTCCCGAGCTGCCCTATTTGACCGTCCGCCTCGCCTTTGTCGCGTGCGATCATTTCAACGCCGACACCGGCCTTGCCATGATCCGGACCGATCATCAGGCGTTCTACCGCCGCATCTTCCTGCACGAGACCATTTCGCCGGAGCCGCGGGGCTTTCCGGGCTGGCCCACCAAGAAGGCGGTCCTGATGGCCACCGACGTCCGGCGGCAGCGGGACAAGGTGCTGGCGCGCTTTCCGATCATGCGCTCCAGCGCGTTCGAGCGGCGCATGCTGTTTGAACGCAGCATCCCCCGGCAGGCCGCCACGCGGCCGATTCTGCTCACCACGCCGCGGACCCTGGACGTGGCCTCTCAAGCGCTCGGTTCGGTCTAGGCGGGCGCTCCCCGGTCATTTCGGCCCAAAATTCCAGCAAGTGCCGGCTCTTTTGCCGGCCGACGCGGCTTGCCTTCACCCTCGCGCCACATTTACAACCCATTAACCATGACGTTTGCTTTTCGCTGGTTGGGGGCATTTGACCGGCTGAGGCAAGGTTCCGTCAAGGTTGACGGAACGTTCGCTTAACCAACCCCCTGTAGACCGGACAGCAGTGGACTAACGTGAGCGTGGAGGCTCCGGAATGAGACATCCTATGCGTATCCTCCAGGGATTGAAGCTGGCCGCGGTGCTCGCCGTCGCGCTGTCGATGGGCGCCTGCGCCAACAAGAATGCCGCGACGGATGCGATGGCCAATGCGGCGACGCCCGGCAGCCAGCAGGACTTCGTCGTCAACGTCGGCGACCGCGTGTTCTTCGAAAGCGACCAGACCGATCTGACCCCGCAGGCGATCGTGACCCTGGAGAAGCAGGCGCAGTGGCTGCAGACCTATCCGCGCTACTCCTTCACCATCGAAGGTCATGCCGACGAGCGCGGCACCCGCGAATACAACATCGCGCTCGGCGCCCGCCGTGCCCAGTCGGTCCGTTCGTTCCTCGCCTCGCGCGGCATCGACCCGAACCGCATGCGCACGATCTCCTACGGCAAGGAACGGCCGGTCGCCGTCTGTAACGACATCTCCTGCTGGTCGCAGAACCGCCGCGCCGTCACTGTCCTGAACGCCAGCTCCTGACGCTCGGTCAGGTCCCCGGTGGTCAGTCAGGCCCCGTTCAGCTTTGCAATTGGATGATGCCGGCGCCCTCTCGGGCGCCGGTTTCGTTTCAGCATTCTGTGACTGAAAACCCCTTGGTATCAGTCACATTTTTGGCGTACTCCACTTCGATGTGTGGCGCGTCGAGGGTTCCGTCGCAGGCCATTTCGCTTTCGTCGTCAGGGCAAGATGTCATCCAGATTTAAGGCTTTTACCGGTACCGCGGCGACCGCCGCGCTGCTCTCTTTGTGCTCGCCCGCGCTTGCGCAATCGGTCTACGGGCAGTCGGATGATGTCGACCCTGAGATGCGGATCGAGCGGCTGGAGAACCGGCTGCGCCAGCTCACCGGCCAGAACGAGGAGCTGCAATATCGCAACCGCCAGCTCGAAGAGCGCCTGCGGGCGCTCGAGGGCGGCGCGCAAGGGGCGCCCGGGCAGGCACCCAACGTCGCGGCGATGCCGCCCGCGCAGATCGCACCCAGCCAGATTGCACCAGGTCAGGTCGCGCCCGGCTATCGCCAGCCGCCGCCGCAACAGCAAGCCGCGCAGCCGAGCTACGAGCAGCCGCAGATCGCCGCGCCCGCGCCGATCGTTCAGGAGCAGCCGGCGCCCGGCGCTCCCGGCACACGCCGCCGCGGCGATGCCTTCGACCCCAACCAGAACCCGAATGCACCCGGCGCGCCGCGCGCACTCGGCGGCGGGCAGCAGCCGATGCCGGCGGTCACGCCTGGCGGCGGCCGCAATGCGGGCGAGCCGCTCGATCTCGCCAACACCAGCCCGCGCTACCAACAAGGTGTGCCGCCGGCAGCGCAGCCCGGCTATCCGCCGGCACAATCGGGTTATCCCGCACCGGCCGGTGGCGCTGCTTTGGCCACCCTGCCGCCGTCGGCGACGCCCCGCGACGAGTTCGACCTCGGCATCGGCTACATGCAGCGCAAGGACTACGCGCTGGCCGAGCAGACCATGAAGAACTTCACGCAGAAATTTCCGAGCGACCCGCTGGTCGGCGACGCGCAATACTGGCTAGGCGAGAGCTATTTCCAGCGCCAGCAATATCGCGATTCCGCCGAAGCGTTCCTCGCCGTCACCACCAAATACGAGAAATCGGCCAAGGCGCCGGATGCGCTGCTGCGGCTCGGCCAGTCGCTCGCCGCGCTGAAGGAGAAGGAGGCCGCCTGCGCCGCCTTCGGCGAGATCGGCCGCAAATATCCCCGCGCCTCCGCCGGCGTCAAAGCCGCCGTCGATCGCGAGCAGAAGCGGGTGAAGTGCTGATCCGCTGACAAAGCGGATGGCGTTGCGCTAAACATTCGGTCAATCCGCGGATGATTGCAGCGTCATGTCAGACGACGACGATTCACCGATCTCGGCGCGCGAGGCGAGGCGGCTCTTCGCGGGCCTGAGAGATGCCCCGGCGCTGGTGCTCGCGGTCTCCGGCGGGCCCGACTCGGTTGCGCTGATGTGGCTTGCAGCGCGCTGGCAGCGCAGCCTCGCGCGAGGCCCGCAAATCACGGTCGTCACGATTGATCACGGCCTGCGCCCGGAGGCCGCCCGTGAGGCGCGCGAGGTCAAGCGGCTCGCCGCGGCGCTCGGATTGCCGCACCGGACCTTGCGCTGGCGCGGTGAAAAGCCGAAGACGGGGCTGCCTGCCGCCGCGCGCGAGGCCCGTTACCGCCTGCTCGCACAGGCCGCCCGTGCCGCCGGCGCGAGCCATGTGCTGACGGCACACACCCGCGACGACCAGGCCGAGACCCTGTTGATGCGCCTGTTCCGCGGCAGCGGACTTGCCGGACTCTCGGCCATGGCTCCATTCACCGAGCGCGACGGAATCGTGCTGGCGCGTCCGTTGCTCGACGTTCCGAAATCGCAGCTGATCGCGACATTGCGGCGGGCGAGGATCGGCTTTGCCGAGGATCCCACCAACCGGGACACCGCCTACACACGGCCGCGGCTGCGCGCGCTGCTGCCGCTCCTCGCGGCCGAGGGCGGCGACGCCAGAAATCTGGCGCGGCTCGCGGCAAGGCTGGCGCGGGCCAATGCGGCGGTCGAGGTGCTTGCCGACGGCGCCGAGCGCTTCCTCCGCCTGCGGGATCGCGGCGATGCGCCGCAGGCGAGTGTCAGGAGCTTCGAGGCCGCGACCTTTGCCGCCCTGCCGGAGGAGGTGCGGCTGCGGCTCCTGCTGCGGGCCATCAACGCGCTCGGCCATGAAGGGCCGGCGGAACTCGGCAAGGTCGAAACCCTGATGTCGGTGCTTGATCGGGCGATCGCCGGCCCCGGTGCAGCCGCAAATGGCCGGCCGGTTCTGAAGCAGACCCTCGCGGGAGCCTTGATCAGCCTTGCCGGCGGGCGTATCCAGATCGCGCCGGCGCCGGCCCGGCGGCGCAAGGGCAGATGAGCGCGACGAGAGCGGATCATGACACCGGTCAATTCGCGTCCGTGCCGTCAGGCCACCTTAACCAGGCAGGAAAAACCCGGGTTCGGACGCCATGATTTCAGCGGGAATCGCGCTAAGATGGGATAAATAGTCCCATCTCGTTCCCTTGGCAGCGACCGGGGCGGCACCTAAATTGTATCCGTCTAACGATGAGGATTCCTTGGGATTTCCTCGCATTGACCAAATCAACTGCCCAAGGATCACGGCCGCGATCCGCGCGACCACGAAGGAAGATCGATGAACGCCAATCTGCGCAATTTCGCCCTCTGGGTCATCATTGTCTTGCTGCTGTTGGCGTTGTTCACGCTCTTCCAGAATCCGGGTCAGCGGGCCTCCTCGCAGGACATCGCCTTCTCGCAGCTGCTGAGCGAAGTTGACCGCGGCAATGTGCGCGACGTCGTGATCCAGGGGCCGGACATCCACGGCACCTTCACCAACGGCTCCAGCTTCCAGACTTACGCGCCGAACGACCCGACGCTGGTGAAGCGCCTCTATGACAGCAAGGTGCAGATCACCGCGAAGCCGCCCGGCGACAACGTGCCGTGGTTCGTCTCGCTCTTGGTCTCCTGGCTGCCCTTCATCGCGCTGATCGGCGTCTGGATTTTCCTGTCGCGGCAGATGCAGGGCGGCGCCGGCAAGGCGATGGGCTTCGGCAAGTCGCGTGCGAAGATGCTGACGGAGGCCCATGGCCGCGTCACCTTCGAAGACGTCGCCGGCGTCGACGAAGCCAAGCAGGACCTGCAGGAGATCGTCGAGTTCCTGCGCGACCCCGGCAAATTCCAGCGCCTCGGCGGCCGCATTCCGCGCGGCGTGCTGCTGGTCGGCCCGCCCGGCACCGGTAAGACCCTGATCGCGCGTGCGGTCGCGGGCGAAGCCAACGTGCCGTTCTTCACCATCTCCGGTTCCGACTTCGTCGAGATGTTCGTCGGCGTCGGCGCGAGCCGCGTCCGCGACATGTTCGAGCAGGCCAAGAAGAATGCGCCCTGCATCATCTTCATCGACGAAATCGATGCCGTCGGTCGTCACCGCGGCGCCGGTCTCGGCGGCGGCAATGACGAGCGCGAGCAGACGCTGAACCAGCTGCTGGTCGAGATGGACGGCTTCGAGGCCAACGAGGGCGTGATCCTGATCGCCGCCACCAACCGCCCCGACGTGCTCGATCCCGCGCTGCTGCGTCCGGGCCGCTTCGACCGTCAGGTCGTGGTGCCGAACCCCGACGTCGTCGGCCGCGAGCAGATCCTGAAGGTGCATGTTCGCAAGGTTCCGCTGGCGCCCGATATCAACCTCAAGACCATTGCGCGCGGCACCCCGGGCTTCTCCGGCGCCGACCTGATGAACCTCGTCAACGAGGCCGCTTTGACCGCCGCCCGCCGCAACAAGCGGATGGTGACGCAGGCCGAGTTCGAGGAGGCCAAGGACAAGGTGATGATGGGCGCCGAGCGCAAGTCGCTCGTCATGACCGAGGAAGAGAAGTTGCTCACGGCCTACCACGAGGGCGGCCACGCCATCGTCGGCCTCAACGTGCCCGCGACCGATCCGATCCACAAGGCGACCATCATCCCGCGCGGCCGTGCGCTCGGCATGGTCATGCAGCTGCCCGAGCGCGACAAGCTGTCGATGTCGCTGGAGCAGATGACCTCGCGCCTCGCCATCATGATGGGCGGCCGCGTCGCCGAAGAGCTGATCTTCGGCCGCGAGAAGGTGACCTCGGGCGCGGCGTCCGACATCGAGCAGGCCACGCGCCTGGCCCGCATGATGGTGACGCGCTGGGGCCTGTCGGAAGAGCTCGGCACCGTCTCCTATGGCGAGAACCAGGACGAGGTCTTCCTCGGCATGTCGGTGTCGCGCACGCAGAACGCCTCCGAAGCCACCGTCCAGAAGATCGATTCCGAGATCAAGCGTCTGGTCGAGGAAGGCTACAAGGAGGCGACGCGCATCCTCACCGAGAAGCGCGCCGATCTCGAGACGCTGGCCAAGGGCCTGCTCGAGTTCGAGACGCTGACCGGCGACGAGATCGTCGACCTGCTCAAGGGCAAGAAGCCGAACCGCGAGTCCGTGCTCGAGCCGACCACACCGCGCGCCTCCGCCGTGCCCCCGGCCGGCAAGCCGCGCCCGCGTCCCGATCCGGATCCCGGCCTGGAGCCGCAGCCGCAGGCGTAATTCCAAGCGGCAGTTGAGAATCGAAAAACGCGGCGGTAACGCCGCGTTTTTTATTGTCCGAGCGCGCCTTCGCGAGCTCGCATTGCGCTGGCCCTCCCGCAAGGCAGGCGCCGCCGAACCAGAGCGTTCTGTTCCGGCGCCATCGTTCGAGCCTGGGCCGTTTTGCCACAGCCATCCGGTTTGAATCGGTTGCGGTGGGTCAAGAAGGAGCATCTCGACGGCGTTAGGTTCCGACTCGTCAAAGGAGGCACACATGGCTTTCAAGGATGTTCTGTTGACCCTGGCGAGCTACCCGGAGCCGACGCCGGTTTCAGTGATCGACGATGCCGTCTCGGTGGCCGCCACCCTGGGGGCGCACCTCGCAGCCATTTCCTGCGAGGTCCATGCGGAGGTGCGCGCAAGCCTGCTCGGGGATGTCATCCTGGACATACCCGCGCTTATTGCGCGCGAGGCCGCCAAGAGCCGCGAGAATGCGAAAGCCCTGCTTGCCGCATTCGAAGCCTCCGCCGACAAATCCGGCGTCCGGCATGAGACCATCTTCGAGCACTGTGCAACCGCCAGCGAGGCCGCGCTGCTGGTTGACTATGCAAGGCTTCGGGATCTCACGATCATGGCGGTGCCGGACTCCCATGATCTGGGGTACGCCGAGGAGGTGATCTTCGAATCCGGCAGGCCGACGCTGATCCTGCCCACCGGCCCGCGGTCGCGTCCGTTGCGGCTCGATGCCATCTGCGTGGCTTGGGACTTCAGCCGCACCGCTGCGCGAGCGGTTTCCGACGCACTTCCTTTGCTTGAAAGCGCAAGAAGTGTACGCGTCGTGACTGTCACCAACGAAAAGCCCCTGGATTCCAGACATTCCGGCCGAGAACTGGCGAAGAACCTGGCTCGTCACGGCATCGAGGTCGTGCTGGATGAGATCGATGCCGAGAGCAAGCCGATCGACGAGGTCCTCACATCTTACGTGCTGTCCCACGGCATCGACGTCCTCGTGATGGGCGCGTACGGAACGCCGAGGTGGCGGGAATTCGTGCTCGGCGGCGCGACCAGGGGCCTGCTGTCCAAGCCGCCGGTGCCGATCCTGTTTTCGCATTGACGCTTGGTGATGCAGGAGGTGGCGCCGCTCGGGTCTACGAAACTGGTCAGATCGCTGACGCTCACGCACGCGGTCCTCTATGGGCTCGGCGTGACGATCGGCGCCGGCATCTACGTCCTGGTGGGCGCGGCCGCTGCCCGGAGCGGAATGCATGCACCTCTGGCGTTCCTCGTTGCCGCGGTCGTGATGGGCGTGACGGCCGGGAGCTTTGCCGAACTGGGCACGCGACTGCCGGTCGCGGCGAGCGAGGCCGCCTATGTCCAGGCCGCGTTTCATCGAAAATGGCTCAGCGGTGCCACAGGGTTGCTCGTGGTGGCTGCAGCGACGATTTCGGGCGCGACCATCACTGTGGGGAGCGCCGGCTACATCAGCGTGTTCCTGCCGCTGCCTGCCAGCTGGATCATCGCGGGCGTCGTGCTCGCGATGGGAGCGATCGCCTGCCTCTCCGCGGTTCAGTCCATCAGCTTCGCCGGCTTGATGACGGTCGTGGAGATCGGAGGATTGGTCCTCATTGTCGGAGCCGGGCTGTTTGAGGGCGACGCCCTGGTCTCCCGGCTGCCCGAACTGTTGGCTCCCCTGAACGATAAAGCAGCGTGGACCGGGATCGCACAGACATCGCTGCTCGCCGTGTTTGCATTCATCGGGTTCGAGCACCTCGTGAACATCTCCGAGGAAATGAAAAATCCGTCCCAAACGCTGCCTTGGGCGCTCTTCATCACCCTCGGCGTGACGGCGCTCCTCTACATGATTGTCGTCTGGGTTGCGGTGGTCGCGGTGCACCCGGCCGAGCTCGCGCACGCCTCGGCTCCGCTTGCTTTGGTCTTTCAGCGGTTGACTGGTCTTCCCCTCTCGGTATTGAGCGTCATCGCGATCGTTGCGACGGTCAACGGGATCATCGTTCACATGCTGATGATCGGACGTGTGCTGTACGGGCTTGCGGACCAAGGCAGCCTTCCGGCCTTTCTGGCCGGGGTGAACGCCAGAAGCGGAGCGCCGGTGGTTGCAACCCTCTTCGGCGTGGGCGCCATCCTGATCCTCGCGCTCGGCATTCCCTTGACCGGATTGGCCGAATGGACCTCACGCCTGACGCTCGGGATCTTCGTCCTGGTCAACCTGGCGCTTCTTCGCATCAAGACGAGAGAATCCAAGCCTCCCGCCGGCGTGTTCTTCGTGCCCATTTGGGTGCCGATCGCAGGACTGTTCACAAGCGCCGCGTTGCTCCTGATCGATCTCGTGCGATAGCGCCCGCGTGGCGTTTTGGCGGAGGGCCCGGGCGTTGCGATGGCGGTTCTCTCGCTTCCGCACGCGCGATCGGTGAAACATTAAAGAACACCTTAACAATTAAGGCCTAGCTTGGCCCGCCATGACTGATCAGGTCGTCTCCAGCGCGGTTCAACCGTTTTCGGCGCGTGCAGTGCTCCCTTGGGCTGTGGGGCTCGCCGTCTACGCTGTATTGCTGGCTGTCGGCCCGAAGCTGCTCGGAGATCCCGACAGCTATTCTCACGTCGAGCTCGGGCGCTGGATCATGGCGCATGGGGCCCTGCCGACGAGTGATCCATTTTCGTTTTCGAAGCATGGCGCGCCCTGGATCACGTTCGAATGGCTGTCGGAAGTCATCTATGCCGGAGCCTACGTCCTGTCCGGCTGGTCCGGCGTCGTCGTCGTCGCGGCCGCGGCGATCGCACTCGCCTTTGGTCTGCTCACATACTTCCTGCTGCGCGAGCTGTCGCCGACCCAGACGCTGATCATGGTGATCGCGGCCGTCATCCTGACGGCGCCGCACATGTTGGCGCGGCCACACGTGCTCGTGATGCCCATCATGGTGATCTGGGCGGCTGCCCTGGTGCGTTGCATGGATCATGGCAGGCCGCCACCATACTGGGCCCTGCCGCTGCTGGTCGTGTGGGGCAATCTGCACGGCAGCGGAGTGCTGGCGCTTGGCTTGATTGGACCCGTGGTGCTCGAGGCGCTGCTGCGCGAGGAGCGAAGCCGATGGCCACGCGTGCTGCTGCGCTGGGTGCCATTCACACTGCTTGCCGTCGCCGCATCCTGCCTGACGCCGCACGGGCCGGAACCGCTGCTGATGCCGATCACGACACTCGGCCTCGGTCCCGCGCTCGCCTGGATCGCGGAATGGCGGCCGCAGGATTTCAGCCGCATCGGCGGCTTCGAGCTGCTGTTGCTGGGGGGCATCTTCGCGCTCTCGCGCGGCGTCACGCTGCCGGTCGTGCGGACCCTGGTGGTGATCGGCTTGCTCCATTTCGCGCTGGCGCAGATGCGCAATGCGGATCTGCTGGCCATGCTGGCGCCGCTCTACCTCGCGGCCCCGCTGGCCCGGAGGTTCGGCGGGCCGAGCGGGAACGAGACCGACCGCTCCTCGCGCGGCTTGAACCTGGCGGCATTCGGCATCTTGGCCGCGATGAGTGGATTGGCGCTGGCGCGCGACATCCGGCCGGCTCACCTCATCACCCCCGAGGCGGCCGTCGCCCGTGCCGATCTCGCCAAGGCGGGGCCGCTGCTCAACGATTATTCCTTCGGCGGCTATTTGGTCTTTGCCGGCATTCCAACCTTCATCGACGGCCGCGCGGAACTCTTCGGCGGACCGTTCATCGACCGCTACAATCGCGCCCTGGCGCTGATTGACCTCGGAGATTTTCTCAAGCTGCTCGACGACTACAAGATCCGCGCGACGCTGCTCGCACCGAATACGCCCGCCACAGCGATGCTTGATCGGTTGCCGCACTGGCAGCGCGTGTACAGCGACGATGTGGCGGTCGTCCACAAGCGTCGGGAGATGCAGTAAAGCCCGCTCGGCAGCAGCATCGAAGACCAGGTGTTGGCCTCACGTCCGAGATGATTGCGGCGGATCACTCGTTGATTGCGTGCTTGGCGGGTACGGTCGCCGCCTCGTTGCGATCGAAGCCGGCTCGCTTCTGGACCACGTACAGTGGACGGCGCTTTACTTCGGCATGGATGCGGCCGACGTAAAGGCCCACGATCCCCGTCATCAGCATGTTCATTCCACACAACAGCGAGAGGAGGACGATGGTCGAGGACCAGCCGGTCACGAGATGAGCGTCGTTGCTCAGCCACATCACGACGACCCAGCCGCCGTAGAGCAGAGCGAATGCCGAGACGGTCAATCCGCACCAGATCGCCAGGCGCAAGGGCAGATCAGAAAAGCCGAGCGCGGCGTTCACCGCTAGGCGGATCATCTTGAACAGGGGGTACTTGGTCTCGCCCGCGGCGCGCTCGAGACGATGGAAGGTGACCTCGGCCTGGCGGAAGCCGAGCCAGGCGATCATGCCGCGTACGAAGCGATCCTGCTCCGGCATCTGCCTGAGCGCGTCCAGCACCTTGCGATCGATCAGGCGGAAGTCACCGACGTCGGCGGGGATGCCGACGGAGGACATCTTGCCGAGCAGCCGGTAGAACAGGTGTGCGGTCGCGCGCTTGAATCGGCTCTCTCCCTCGCGCGACAGGCGGCGGGCGTGGACGACGTCGTTGCCTTCCTGCCATTTTGCGATCAATTGCTCGATCACTTCGGGCGGATCCTGCAGATCGGCGTCCATGACGATGATCGCGTCACCCTGCGCGGCGTCCATGCCGGCGGTGATGGCGACTTGATGGCCGAAATTCCGCGACAGGCCGATATAGCGAAAGCGGGCGTCGCGCACAGCGAGTGCCTGTAGCACGATCGAGCTGGAATCGCTGCTGCCGTCGTCGACGAAAATCGCCTCTGCCGGCCCGTCGAGCCGGGACAGCAGGAAGTCGAGCCGGCGTAACAATATCGGCAGTACGGCTTCCTCGTTGAAGACGGGAATGACGAGGCTGTAGCGGATCGGTCCGGAATTGGCCGCCATGCGAAGGAGTCCAGCTGGGTTGCAGGGACGGAAGTCTACGGGCAGGTGGTTAAGGTCGCCTTTCTCAGGACTTGCGGCGAATCCTGTAGAGCACGAACCGATCCGAGGTCTCCAATAGTTCCAGCAGATCCGGCAGCGGGTTTGCGGCCCGCGGTCCCAGCACATAGAGGTAGTCGAAATCCCGGTACCAGGTGCGGACAAAGCGCGGCGAGTCCGCCGGCGGGTGGCCCGCTGCTATCGCGGTGAGCAGGCCTGAGGACACCAGTCCGCCATCCGGAGTGGCAAGATGGCGCACGGCCTCGACGGCCCGAACAGGCTGCTTGCCCGCCTCCGTGAAGAGATTGGGCACGAACGCATTGGCATAGTGCACCGCCAGCGTTGGCGCATAATACATCGGATACGCGGTGAGATCGGCGAAGGGCGGGTCGCCAGCTTCGTCCGCATTGCTGACGAGGACGCGCGAGCCGCGTTCGAGCTTGCGGAACGACTCGACAATGGCCGCGTAGTCAGCGCGGTAGGGCAGCCATACCGTGAAGACAACGGCGAGATTGATCAGCGTGATGCTGCTGATCGCAGCGAGTGCAGCCATCCGCCAAGCCCGGCTTGGCAGCGACAGCGAGCAGAACGCCGGCAGGATCAGCGCCGCAGCAGGAAACACGCGGAGGTCGGCGAAAGAGGTCCCGAACAGTCTCGAGGGAATGGCCACGTACAGGAGCGCAAGACCGAGCGCGATCCAGATCCCGGCGGGCTCGAGCCTGAGCAAGCCGCGCCTTGCGGCGAACAGCAACGCGGTCATGAGGGTCAGCCCCGTCACCGCCGCGGCCGTCAGATTGTAACCGTTCATGATGCGGAGCGGCCAGACCGGCTTGAATGCGAGGAACCAATCGTTGCCTTGGCTTCCGATCGCGCCTGCCGTGACATGCATGATCGCAAGCAGCGCAAGCGCCGGTAGGGCTAGCGCGCCAAGCCGCGCGGCCGCGACGGGATAAGCGACCCGCCCTTGGCGGATGCGCGACAGCTCGAAAAGGCCGAGCGTTGCGCCATAGATGCCGAGCGAAAAGAAATGCGCCACATAGAGCGCGGCGACGAAGATCAGATTGGCCATGAAGCGCAGCGGCCAGGGGCCTTCGGCCAGCATCAGATAGACGGCGATGCCCCAGAGCGCGAGGCCGAGCCCGAACTCGAAGTTCACGAAACCCCAGCTGAACGGCAGGCAATAGAGGAAAGCAAGCGCGGCGAAACCGGCGAGATGGATGCGTCCCTTCCGGACCCATTCGAGCAGAAGCGCACCGGTGACGATCAGGCATTGGCTCAGCAACAGAAACAGCCGCGTCGCGTTCTCGACGCTCATCAGCCGCGCCAGCTGCGGGACCAGCAGGTCCATTCCGAGGTTGGGATAGAAGGCCCACCTCACCTCGTAATACGGATTTGCACCCGCGGTGCCGTTCTGGCTCAGAACAGACATGCGGGCGAGGTGATTGGGATAATCGACCATCGCCGGAATGGGCGTCAGCAGCACCGGAACAAACGAGACCACAGCCAGCATCGCAAGCACGATCATCGCCACGGCTCGGTCCGGGGCGGAACGCGCCGGATCTGTCAGGATCGGCTTGCTGGAAACCATCTGATGAAGTCGCTGAGGCCGAACACGCGCGCTGGAGCGGGTCGTCACTTCGAAGGCGCCGCGGTCGCGCCGTCTGCGGCGTCGCGCACGTGGATCACGGCGATGTCGTCCGCATAGATCCGCTTCCAGCCTTTGAGCTGGTCGAGGATCTGCGGGCCCGGCGCATCCGCGCCCAGCAGCGTCGCATCGATCTTGTGCTCGTCGAGCAGGCGTGGCAGCAGCTCGGGCTTCTTGCCCTCGGTCGCCTTGAAGAAGTCCATGATGAATTTCTCGCCGTAGAGCTCGGCGCGGCCGTCGACGAAAACAGGGATATCGCGCGAGATCAGATAGCCGCCGAACTGGTAGGCGTTGAAGACGCGCTGCACCTTGCGTTGCTCGAGCAGGTCGACCGCGGCAACCGGCGTCTGCGTCATCGTGAAGGTGAAGCGGTGGTGCCCCAGATAGAGCGAGGTCGAGGTCCAGCTTGCCGCCACGATCATCAGCGCGCCGAGCGCCGTGACATAGCGGCCCGGCCAGCTGTCGGCACCGGCGGGCTCAAGCGCCGGCTGCGGGAACATCTCGCCGAGCGGCTTTGCCAGCACCAGCGGCACCAGGAATGCAAATGCGTCGATGCTCCTGACGTGGCTCAGCGCGCTCCAGGTCAGGAACAGGATCAGGAAGATCCGGGGTGCTGACAGCACCAGGCCGCGATAATAACCGAATGCGATCAGGGCGAGCAGGGCGCCTTCGAACGGGGTGAACGTGGCGAAGTTCGCCGGCATCCATTCGACGATCAGTGTCAGCAACTCGCCGAGGCTGAGAATGTTGGTCGCGCCCTGCAGCGTTCGCCAGCCGTACGGCGTGCAGCAGCTCGCGATCAGCGCCCCGATTCCGAACAGCACCCAGCGCATGAACAGGGCGAGCCGCCGTCCCTTCTCGGCATGCTCGACCACTTCGAGCGAGATCGGGCCGATCAGCGCGAGCCCGAGCACGAAGCCGCCGTGCAGGTTCGCCCACAGCGCCATCAGCGGCAGCCAGGTCCAGGACGGCGCGCTCCGGCGGCTCGCAGCCGCCATCAGCAAGCCGACCCACGCCACCATCACCGGCAGCGCCAGAATATGCGGCCGCGCCAGCACGTGATGGATCGACAGCAGCAGCGCCAGCATCGCAAACAGCACCGCGCGCGGAGCTCCGATATGCGCCTCGAGCAGATACACGAGGATCGCGAGTGCGAGCGCGATGGCGGCCGCGGTGAGGATGACGGGGCCTGCCCAGCCCCATTGTGCATGCGAGAAGGAGAACGCGACCTGCGACAGCCAGGACGTCGAGATCCACGGCGCGCCCGTCCGCGTGAAGGAATAGAAATCGATCATGGGCATGGCGCGGTGATCGAGGATCCATTGCCCGATCTTGATCTGCCAGAACGAGTCGGAATCCTGAAGCAGCGTATCGCCCAGGAACAGGAAGAACAGATAGGCGCCGGCGCCGACGCACAACGGCACCAGGGCACGCGCGCGGCCCTGCACCGCGATGCTGTTGGCGAAAGAAAGGGACATGCCGTCTCGTCGTCCTGGTTGTTCTTGCCGGCCCGAGCGGGCGGCATTGGACCACGCCGGTCATAACTTCGGGTAAACCGGCCGCGCCAGGCCGGCGTCAGATGCTTACAATTTAACGGATTGTTTCGAACTTGGATTTACCATGGGCCGATACACGCAATCCGCTCGGTGTTTACGCAGCCAAATTAACTGCGGTGCAATTCTTTGCCTCTACGTTCCGTTGCCATGGTCGGGCGGCGCTGGGAAGCCGAAGAGACCAGATCAGTTGTAGCCTCGTGTACTCATTTGGAGCACTCTATGAAGAACCTCGTTGCGCGTTTCATGAAGGATGAATCCGGCGCCACCGCCATTGAATACGGCCTGATCGCTGCCGGCATCGCGCTGGCGATCATCACCGTCGTCAACAACCTCGGCACCACGCTGAACACGAAGTTCAGCTCGATCTCGACCAGCCTCAAGTAAGGCCGGACGACCAGCGGAATAGCGAAGGGCCCCGTCATCGACGGGGCTCTTTTGCGTTGTCCAGGAATCGGCGCGGGGCGTTCGACGATCAGGCTTAAGCCTCCTTCAAGCCACTCGGGTGTATGGCTTGGGCGCATCCGCCTCACATCATCGCGCAAGGAAGCCGCATGGCCGAAGCCTCCTCCGTTCCGCCTGCAATCGGCCGTCACGGTGCGGTCCCAGCGATCCTCGTCAACATCTCCTTCGTGCTGGCGATCGTCACGCTGGCGTATTTTCCGACGGCCTATCTCGCCCATCTCTGGATCTTTGACGCCGACGGGCGCGGCATCCCCACTGATTTCGTCAACGTCTGGGCGGCCGGAAGACTGGCGCTCGAGGGGCATCCCGCGCAGGCCTGGGATTGGGACATTCAGAAGCAGGTCGAGCTTGCGCTGCTCAAGCAGGATTTCGTCGGCCATTTCGCCTGGCACTATCCGCCGCCCTTCCTGTTCGTCGCGTCCTTCCTCGCGCAATTTCCCTATGCGATCGCCTTCATCGGCTGGGCCGCCTTCAGCATGGTGCCTTATCTCGCCGTGATGCGCGCGATCATCGGACGCAATGCGGGCCTTGTGATTGCGGTTGGATTTCCGGCAGCCTTCCTCAACATCCTGGTCGGGCAGAACGGTTTCCTCACGGCCTCGCTGATCGGCGGCATGCTCTATCTGCTGCCGACGCGGCCGGTGCTGGCCGGCATCTGTCTCGGCCTTCTCAGCTACAAGCCGCAATACGGTCTCTTGTTTCCGCTGGTTCTCTTCGCCGCCGCCGAATGGACCGTGCTGTTCACCGCCGCGATCGTCACCGTCGCGATCGCCGCGATGTCCTGGCTCGCCTTCGGCACCGAAAGCTGGCAGGCGTTCTTCCACTGGATTCCGATGTTCTCCCAGGCCTTCCTGACCGAAGGCAGGGCGCCCTGGTTCAAGATGCAGAGCATCTTCGCGCTGGTGCGCTATGTCGGCGGCACCGAGCAGTTCGCATGGATCTTCCAGTGGGTGTTGACCGCTTCTGTGGCCGTGGCGCTGGTCGTGGTGTGGCGGAGCCGGCTGCCCTACGCCCTCAAGGCGGCGATGCTCGCCACGGCGACGCTGCTCACGACGCCCTATCTTTTCATGTACGATCTGGTCGTGCTGGGCATCGCGGTGGCGTTCCTCATCCGCGCCGGGCTCGATGAAGGTTTCGCACGCCACGAGGTGATGGCGCTGGCGCTCGTCTTCGCGCTGCTTGCGAGCTTCCTGTTTCTCGGGCAACCGGTCGGCTTCCCGGCGATCCTGATCGTGTTCGGGCTGATCCTCGGACGCTGCGCAGCCTGGCGGAGTGCCGAGGCCGCATCGGCGCAGCTCGCTCTCACGCGAACGAGCTGAGGAGTTCAGTCATGCTCGGTCTCCGGGTGAGACGTTGGGGCGTGAGGCGTTCGCCGTCAGCGCAGTGATCGAGGCTGCACCATTAGGCGGCGGAACAGTTGATATTCCTCAACTGCTGCGATGGGCCCGTTCCGGACACCGCGTTATCGCTTCCTTTCCCGCTCGGCGATAATTCGAGCCATCGAGGAAAACTCCTCCTCATGTGCAGCAACGGCCTGCTCAACGGTGGCGAACCATCGACTGCGTTTCTTCGGCTCCACTTCGATAAAGAGCTCGATGAATTGGCGGTCGAGCTCGCGACGGGCGTCGACCGTCACCGGCAAGGCATAGAAGTCGGCGCTTTGGACGCAGAAAAGGTGCGACGCAACATCCTCAAAGCATCTGAAGTGAACTGCTCTTTTGGCGTCAATTCGTTTCCAGATGGAGAGTTCTCGATACATCCGCGTCCACCGACTAGCTCATAATCTTCGCGCAATAGGTTTTCCGTCCTGCTGCTTAGATGCAGCGTATAGCACGAAGCGGAAAGTTCGCTTAGGTCAAAGGCGCCGGTTTGGCGAGCGCCAACAGCCAAGGCTCCCCTTTTTCGCCTGCGAGGTTCCCGTGCGAACCGTTGACGTCTCGCCCGCAATTGAACGGGCACTCGATGTCTTCATCGAACTCGATGGCGTCGCGCAACAGGAGATGTCGCCACTCAAGCTAACGCTGGCGACGTCACTGACGAGGCTTGCTTTGATCTATCATTGGACAACCGCCACAGCAGACGAGCGGCGAACAAGGGGAGGATCAGTAGAGCAATCGGTATTTGCGCGAAGCCGAATGGAAACATCAGAATAGGCAGCATCCACAACGCAAGCGAAAGAATTTGATCGGCGAATGCTTCGTTTCCGCGCTGACGCAGAAGCGCGACAATCCATCCGAATACGACCATGTCGTAGTTCATGATCCAGGGTGAAAACAAGAAGGTGGCGGTAACGAAGAGCGCTAGTGAGAGGACCGGATCGCGCTTGCGCCAGAACGTCCAAACCACCGCACCGACGGCGCATACCGACGCCGCTCCTTGCACTACCCAGGCCAAATCAGCCGGAAGACCCGCAAGGCGGGCGTTGATCAAGGCTGAGGCAACGATCGGCCAGCCCATGATACCTGCCACGTCGAGCAGTTCGTGCTGTTGCGGCAAAACTTTATGCCAATATGCGATCCAGATTTCTGGCCCAAACCATGCTGCAGTCGCGGCGACAAGCGACACCGTCATGACGACGGCTGAACCAATGACTCGCCAGTGCCCTCCCAGCACCAGCACGATCGGAAGCAGGAGTCCGAGTTGCGGCTTGATAGTCAGCATACCAAACAAAATTCCAGCGAGTATCGGCCGCCGCTCGAGCTTTGCCAGACCGCCGATCAAGAGCGCAGCGGTCAAGAAGCCATTTTGGCCGAGGAATACGTTAACCGTGACGGCAGGTGCGACGGCCAGAAACACCCAGTATTTTCGTTCGACACCACATGATGTTGCCGCCCAAACATACAGGGCAAGCCCGGTGATGCACCACACAATGTACGACGGCAGAAAACCGAGCAAACCAAAGGGCCAAATGAAGAACAGAAGATGCGGCGGATACGACCAATACAGAGGTGCCAAATCGGGAATGCCGGTCACTTTCGCTATCGCAGCCATGTAGGCGCTGGAATCAAACCAGTCCGCAGGGCCGCCGGAAAAAGCCGATCGGCCGCCTATCCAAGTGTTCAGAAAATCTCGACCAACCGGAAAGCCGCCTGGGTCAAGTACGAACGATGGGAACGACTGGGCTGCTGCCAGTTGGAAGTCAAATATGACAACCGCCAGCAGAATGGCCGCAGCGACCACGGTGAGGGACGCGTAGATCCTTACTGATGCTGGATTGTCTGTGCCGAGCTTGCCATGACTCATTGTACGCTCAAAGGGTAAGGCCTCTGTTCGAGAGGCGCGATGGTTCTCAAGTTTGAGTTCCGCGCGGACGGCGACTAATGCGCAGTCCGCGCGATCAGCGGGCAACTTTCGATCACCGTGCCGGGGCGGGCGCCCTCAATGGTGACGCAGGGCCGGGAGCGATCGATGGTGAGCTCGTAGCGATCCAGCAGCGCGCTGCGGTCCGGATCGCCGCGCATGTGCAATTCGCGGACGCCGCCGGGCAGCGGCGTCTTCAGCCCGGCGCGAATGCGCTGGTCGAAGATGCCGCCGGGGACGATCGGCACGGCGATATCGGCGAGCAGGTAGAAGCGCGATTGGGAGGGCAGCTGCGGCGCGATATAGCCCAGTGGCTTGCCGAGGATGAAATAGGTCGCGGGCTGATCGAGCTCGTGGGCGATCTTCGGCCGGTAGACGTCGGACCAGGGGCGGTGCCACCAGTCCGCCGGCTGCGACCACGCTGCGATCGCGACTGCGAGCGTCAACGTCAACACGGCGAGCGGACGAGGGGACGCCGTCAGCGATGACGGTCCGGTGCTCGCGGCGAGGCGCGTGAGCAGGAGAACGATCAGCGGACCGCACAGGAGCTCCAGAACCACCACATAGCGCTGGATCGAGAACAGGCCGAGCCATGCGAGGTAAGAGGCCGCAAACAGCACCACCAGCTGCACGTCACCCCGGGTGAGGATCGCGCTCTTGCGCCTCGCGCGGACCCACAGGCCGAGCACGAGCAGGACCATCACCACCGCGAAGCGCGCGTCGCGGAACGGATGCTCCGCGCCTCGGTGGTCGCCGATCAGCCAGTAGAAGGGGTAGGCCAGTGCGTCGAGCACGCCATGAGGCATGAACTGCGCATCCATCAGGTTGACGCCGGCCACCTCGCTCGACTGGAATAGTGCATTGAACAGCGGGAAGATCGGATTGCCGGTGTCGCGCCACGTGATCAGGCACCATACCCCGCCGGTGAGCGCCGCGCCGGCCATTCCGCCGATGCCAAGAAGCGTGATCGCCCGCAGCGGACGCGCGGAGACGATCAGCGCCGCGGCAGCGCCGATCGCGTAGACGACATTGGTCAGCTTCAGCCCGACGGCGGCACCGATCAGCAATCCCGCGAGCAGGACGCAGATCGCCGGTCGGCGATCCGCCACCAGGATCAGAAGGCAGCCGCCGATCACGGGCAAGGCCAGCAGCACGTCGGAAAAGCTCGTGCCGACTTCCGAGAGCGTCATCGGACCCGAGGCAGCGATGACGACCACTGCTGCGACCGACGCGATGGTTGCGGCCTGGCGCAGCACCAGACGCGCGAACAGGCAGATCAGCGCAAGGTTGAGGCCGTGAACAGCGCCGATGATCATCAGCCCATAGGGCGCCGGCAGCACGTGGCGGAGATAGTAGACGGGGAAATAGACGAGCGGATTGAAGTAGGTCTGAAAGCCCGGCGGGACCACATCGACGCCATAGCGGCCGTTGAGAACGGCCCAGACATTGTATTCGTGGTAGTTCTGCCAATCCCAGTTGACGTCCTCTCCCATGGCCAGGGTGTAGAGCGCGCCTGCCAGCATCGAGCAGACGACAACGGCGATCGCTGCAAGCGCATTGCCGCGCTGCTTCGCCCTCCAGGACCGCCGCAGCCTGTCGGCCGCGGGAAGGGACATGACCTCTCGCGGATCGGAAGAAATCGCCGCGCGTTCCAGCATCAAGGCGCCATATGCGCCGGGAACATCACGAGCAGAGCCGGGTCGCTGAACCGCAGAAAGCCCGCTCGTGAAACGCATTGCCGAATTCCAATTTACAACCGTATGACTATGGATAGCCGTTAAAGTTGTATGAATCGATGCGGGAACTTTGCGTGATTGCACGTCAAAGTCGCGAGTAGTCGAGGGCTCGAATCGGTCCTCCGGGTCGACCTGCAGCGTTTAGGGCCTGATGCCCATGCGCTCGCGCTCATCGTTCCAGAATTTCTCTTCCCAACTCCGATACTCTGCCTCGCTCATCGGAAATCCGGCCAAATGCCAATGACCGCCATCGTCCGCGTACACGACGACAAAATAATCCCTCTCCAGCTCGGACTTGGTACGCGGCACCGGAATTAGGGAATGGGTTTGATCAGTTACTCCGAACGTCGCGTCGAAGACCGAGTCGACCGATGCATTTCCCTCTGGACTTCGAGAACCCTGAGGCTGACCGCGAGACGCTCCCTGAGAGAATCGTTCCCACGGCCTCCCGGTGGAAATCCGCCCACCCAGGCCGGCCGCAGTCCCCAGTAGCCGCACTCTCGCCAGCAGTACTTCCTTGGCCGTCGTGGGTAATGTTGACGTGCGAATATCGCTCGGAGGCTTATCGAGAAAGTACATAACGGGCAGCTCGGATCCGGCTGTGAGCAGCATCTTTCGTTCTCCTCTCCAAGATGAGCTTGCCGGGACCAAATGTGCCGCGAATCGGACTTGGAGGGTTTGGTTCTTGGTCGGCTGCTCGGCCGAAAAGATGGCTGTGGGCAACGCCAGAGCGAGAATGGCGCAGCTTGCTCCGCGTGCAGCGAGTTTGCGTCTCATGACGACGCACCATCAACGTTCATGTCGTCGGCACGGTCGCCCAGTCTTTCGTTTTCTTTGATTGTTGCTGCCGTGGAGAGGCGTCTCTTACCGCTGCGACTCTCTATGGAATTCCATCATTGTTCGAGGCGGGACTTCTTGACATTGCACGACAGTGCGAGGTCGCGCTGCATCGCCATCGATGCCTTCAATCGTGATGGTCTGGCGGCTTCTGCTCCATACGACCCGGCGGGGGACCTCGAAATTCATCGAGAGCGTGACGTCATCCTGGCCGGCATCGGTGACTTCACCGCGAAACCCTCTTCCCTCCTTGCCACGCTCGAAGAGTGCTTGTTTCGAAGCTGCATCCATCGTGAAGTACACAGCGCCCGTGTGTTCACAGCGTACAGAGATCGGATTCAGAATGGGATCGCGAACCCCGAAGCTCAAAATGCTTCTCGGGGGCGTGACAGTGCACGGATGGGTTAATGTCGGCCGAAAGGTGGGGTCGTCGAGTCCCGGCCAAGTCATCGTCTTCTTGTTGCTATCAAAGATCAGGCCGATCCGACCTGGACGAACGCGCAGCATGAATTCGATCTTTCCATCGTTTTTGGAAATGATTTCTCCAGAACGTGTAGTGATGCCGAAATTTGTTTCGAGGTCTATCGGCGGCGTCTCAAACACGACAGCTTTGGCATCGACGTCGAACGTCGCGAAGTAGAGGCGGGCGGGAATGCCGCCTTCACACCGCACCGAAAATAATTCACCGGCTGCCGCGCGGTCTGGCGTCGGCATCAGAAAGAGAATGAGCGCGAGGCCCAAGAGCCGCTTCATGACGCACGCTCCGTTCGTCCATGAGACTGTCCACCGCAGCTTGAGAGCGCCGAGTCTTTCGAGGCTTCGAAAACTGCCTGGCAGTGAAGATCGATGCCATCAGCACACTGCACCAGGCGCGCGTCAACGTCTGGCTGCGAACAGGATAAATGAACCTATAAGTATATGATCGTAGCGCAATCCAGCCGGAACACTCACAGGCGAAACACCGACCACTGAATTCACATTGTGCGATCCAAGCCCTCCAAGAATACTCGTTCAGTCTCTCGATCGGTTCGTTTGACGCCCCCGTCCGCCCACCATGACGCCCCACGCATTTGCATCTTGTCATTCACCCTGAATAGTTGTTCAGTCCTTGCGGGGCGATTTGCATCTATTGCGTGAGAAGCGTTCGGCCGCAGGGCGTGCGGCCGGCGTGTGGGACAGGAAGCGCGCCATGGTTTATCGGCGGACGCATCAAGTGGTAAAGCGCCTTGCGGCGCGGCGCAGCGCCATACTGGCGGCGGCGCGGGAGGCGGCGGCGGAAGGCGGGATGGCGGCGGTGCAGATCGCGCCGGTCGCGGTCCGGGCCAATGTCGCGGCCGGCACCGTCTACCGCTATTTCCCCTCCAAGGCCGAGCTGATCTCCGAGCTCATTGCCGAGGTCTCCCGCGACGAGCTCGCGGCGATCCGAAGGGCGGCCGATGCCGCGCCGGGGCCGTCCTCGGCGCTGGCGGCCGCCGTGACCACGGTGGCGGTGCATACGTTGTCGCAGCGCAGGCTGGCCTGGGGCATCCTGGCCGAGCGGGTCGATGTCGATGTCAGCGCCTCGCGCCTTGCCAGCCGGCGCGAGATCGCCGGCGAGATCGCCTCCCGGATCGACGCCGCCGTGCGTGCCGGCCATCTGCCGGCGCAGGACACCGCGCTTGCGGCCACCGCCTTGCTCGGCGCGCTGCATGAGGCGCTCGTCGGCCCGCTCGCGCCCGACAATCTCGATGATCCCGTCAAGATGCGCGATGCGGTGCAGACCGTGACCCTGCTGGCGCTGCGCGCCGTCGGCGTCATGGACGCTCGTGCCCGCGGCCTCGTGGTGCAGCAGACGCTGCTGCCGACGACCAAGGCACTGGTCGGCGCCTGAGCCGACCCGCCACCGGGATCGCCCGGGCTCGCTGTTATCCTGCTACATCAGCATTTTCCCGGCCGGACTGATCAACCCCGGTGGGACGCTTCAGAAGAATGAGCCCGGCGGTCACAATGAGGACGGCTCCGGCGATCGTGGAGCCTTGCGGGATATCCTTGAAGACAAGATAGCCGATGGCTGTGGAACCGAGCAGTTCGAGATAGACCAGCGGCGACAGGGTGGACGCTTCGGCGAAGCGAAATGCCGCGATGGACAGGACATGAGTGACAGCAGAGAGCGCACCCAAAGCCAGAAAGAACATGACAGCGTCCCAAGCCGGTGTGGTCCAGGTCAAGATGGCTTGTGGCGTCAGGAGCACCATGCCGACGACACACTGGAAGGCGAGCGTCTTGACGGGATCGCTGACCAGAGAAGCCTGCCGCGTTGCGATCAGATAGAGCGCGAACGTTAGCCCGGCGCCGAGCGCCAGCAGGATGCCGGGCTCGATGTCGCCGTCCGGGCGCAGAATGACGATGGCGCCGGTGAAGCCCAGCGCCAGGCTCGCGATCTTTCGTTGCGTCAAACGCTCCTTCAGGACCATGGCGGCGAGCGCGACCGCGATGACCGGCCCCACGAAATAGGCGCTGACGGCTGTAGCCAGCGGAACGGTCGCGATGGACAGGAAGTAAAGTGTCATCCCGGTGACGAGGAACACCGTCCGCAGCATATGGGAGGCGCGCCGTTCGGCGGGAAAGATCTCTCCTTTGTACCTGATCGCGGCCACCGGAAGAACGACGGCGCATGCCACGGCGTAGCGCGCCCAGGCGATGAAGAACGGCGAATGATCGGCGCTCAGATATTTGGCGATGCCATCGACCAGCGGAATCGAAAGCATCGCGGCCGCCATGAGCACGATGCCCAGCGTCGGGCGGGCGCGGGCTTCGGATTCTACGGTGGTGGCCATATAACCGGTTCCTAGCGATAGCGGCCTGGTGCAGCAGACGCTGCTGCCTGCGAACACGGCGCTGGTCGGGACCTGAAGAAATCGCGCCGCGAGCCAAAAGGCGACCTGATCGCGCTCAGGCCATTGCCCGAGCGTGCCTTTTCGCAAAACCCCGGCAAGACCGGCCAGAGTGGCCGGCTACTGTGCATGGGGTTGTTTTTCGACTTTTTGTTTGGCCGCCCCCGGCGGGCCTCACATGTTGGCGTCGCCCTCGGGGCCGACCGAGGCGATGCGCACCATGTTGGTGGTGCCGGGGATGCCGAGCGGCACGCCGGCGACGATGATGACGCGCTGGCCGGCGCGGACGAAACCGTCGCGGAAGGCGATCTGGCCGGCGCGGCTCACCATGTCGTCCTGGTCGCGCGCGTCCTCCGCCACCACGCAATGCACGCCCCAGGCGACCGCGAGCCGGCGGCCGGCGGTGATGTTCGGCGTGATCGCCACGATCGGCGGCTTCGGCCGCTCGCGCGCCACGCGCACGGCGGTCGAGCCCGATGAGGTCCAGCAGATCAAGGCCGGCAGGTCGAGCGTCTCGGCGATCTGCCGCGCGGCGTCGGCGATGGCATCGCCCGCGGTGGATTCCGGCGCCGGACGTTGGGCCATGATCACCGAACGGTAGGTCGGATCGCGCTCGACCTCCTCGCCGATGCGGTTCATGGTCGAGACCGCCTCGACCGGGAATTTGCCGGCCGCCGATTCCGCCGACAGCATGATGGCGTCGGCGCCCTCATAGACCGCGGTGGCGACGTCGGAGACTTCGGCGCGGGTCGGCACCGGCGACTGGATCATCGATTCCAGCATCTGGGTCGCGATCACCACCGGCTTGCCGGCGCGGCGCGCCATCCGCGTCATCTGCTTCTGCAGGCTCGGCACCCGCTCCAGCGGCAGCTCGACGCCGAGGTCGCCGCGCGCCACCATCAGCGCATCGGAAGCCTCGATGATGTCGGCGAGGCGGTCGATCGCCTGCGGCTTCTCGATCTTGGCCATCACGGCGGCCCGGCCGCGGATCATCTTCTTGGCTTCGATGACGTCGTCGGCGCGCTGCACGAAGGACAGCGCGATCCAGTCGACGCCGGTGACGAGGGCGGCCTCGAGGTCGGCGCGGTCCTTGGGCGTCATCGCCGAGACCGGCAGGTCGGTGTCGGGCAGGCTGACGCCCTTGCGGTCGCTCATCTTGCCGCCGACCACGACACGCGTCACCGCATGCTCCTTCGAGGTCTCCTCCGCGATCAGCCGCACCTTGCCGTCGTCGAGCAGCAGCGCATGGCCGGGCCTGAGCGCCGCCAGGATCTCCGGATGCGGGAGCTGGACGCGCGTGGCATCGCCGGGCGTCTTGTCGGAATCCAGCGTGAAGGTCTGTCCGTTCTGGAGCTGGATCGCCCCTTCGGCAAAGGAGCCCAGTCTCAGCTTCGGGCCCTGCAGGTCGACCAGGATGCCGATCGGCCGGCCGTAGCTGCTCTCGACGTTGCGGATCGTCGCCACCAGCTCCCGCATCTTGTCATGCGGGGTGTGGCTCATGTTGATGCGGAACAGGTCGGCGCCGGCCTCGAACAGGCGGCGGATCATCGCGAGGTCTGAAGAGGCTGGTCCCAGGGTCGCGAGAATCTTGATACGGCGAAGGCGCCTCATGGCTTATTTCCAGACGGGGGTGGCAGGCCGGGCGAGCCCGGGGGCGTAGCACCGGGCGGGCTATTGGGCAAACCCGGAACGCCGCCCGGGCCCACCGGGCCGGGCAGGCCAGGCACGCGCTGCTGCGCCGGCTGTTCGTTGGCGTCGGTCAGCTGCACCGTCCAGGCGCGCTGCTCGCCGGTGTCGACCTCGAAATAGCCGGTGCGGTCATAGCCGCGGGCCAGGCAATCCTCGGTGCCGCGGATGGTGAACTCCTTGTCGCGGGAGCACATGAAGGCTTGGCCCGACCATTCGCCGCCGCGGTCGTAGTCGATGGCGTAGATGTAGTAGTACCGGGCGACCAGCGTGCCGCGCAGCAGCGTCTCGCAGGAACGGGACGAGATGTTCCACCAGCCCTCGGTGGTCCAGCCCTCGGCGTCCTTGTAGCCGAGCGCGATCCCGACCCGGCTCGACGTGTTGTTGCAGAGGCGGAAATCGGCGGAGGCCGGGCCGGCGTAGAGGCACGCCAGGGCGACCACCAGCACCGGGACCAACCGGGCGAGCAGGTAAAGCGGGGAGCGGGGAGATTCGGCAGTCATTGTCGCGGAAGCTATACCAGATCATTGACGATTTGGCGTTGGGCCGGGGGCAGCCGGGCAGTGGCCCCTTTGCGCCGCGATATGGCAAAATCTGTGACAAGACCCACCTGATCCCGTAACCCTGCCCCGGAACGGACCTTGAGGAAGACAGCCATGGCAATCGACGACAAAACCAGAACGGAGCTCGAGGCGGCCGCTTTTCGGCGCTTGGTCGAGCATCTGCGGAGCCGCACCGACGTCCAGAACATCGACCTGATGAATCTGGCCGGCTTCTGCCGCAATTGCCTGTCCAACTGGCTCAAGGACGCCGCGGACGCGCAGGGCGTCGCCTTGAGCAAGGACGAGAGCCGGGAGGCCGTCTACGGCATGCCCTATGAGACCTGGAAGGCGAAGCACCAGGGCACGGCCACGCCCGAGCAGCTCGAGGCGATGAAGAAGGTCCATCCCCACGGGCATTGAACGGCCCATCGCCGAGCCCTGAGTCGCACCACACAACAGCTTTCTATGCGTCGGCGCAGGAAGGTGTGGGCGCGCTGTGGACGAGCGTGATGCTTGCTTGAACGCTGGGAGCGCCGACCCTAAGGGTCTACCCAGCACGCGCGGTGAGGGATGCCGGCGTCACCTCGTTTTGCCAGTTCCATTGGGAGTACCAAGATGGCCACCTCCGCCGCCGTCCGCGACGACGAGCCCGCGACGAAATTCGCCAAGGACCAGCTCAAATCCATCATCGAGCGCATCGAGCGGCTGGAGGAAGAGAAGAAGGCGATCTCCGACGACATCCGCGACGTCTATGCCGAAAGCAAGGGCAACGGCTACGACGTCAAGGCGCTGCGCACCATCGTGCGCCTGCGCAAGCAGGACCCCAACGAGCGCGCCGAGGCAGAGACCATCCTCGAGACCTACATGCAGGCGCTGGGGATGCTCTGAGGCGCCCCGCCCGGTCGGCGTTGCAGCGCACCAAGCTTGGGCAAAATCTCGGCATCTGCTAGGTTGCTCGGTGAAGGGACCGAGCGATGGATGTGCCGGGACCAGAGCGCAGGCTTGCCGCGGTTCTCGCTGCCGACATGGTCGGCTTCAGCCGGCTGATGGAGGTCGACGAGGCCGGCACTCTTGCGCGCCTCAAGACCCATCGTGTCGAGCTCATCGATCCTGCCATTGCCAAGAATCGCGGCCGTATCATCAAGACGACCGGCGACGGCATGCTCGCGGAATTCCACAGCGTCGTCGATGCCGTGCTATGTGCGGCCGAGGTTCAGCGCCGCATGGCGCGGCGCAATGCCGACGTCCCGCCGCCGCGGTGGATCCAATTCCGCATCGGCATCAATCTCGGCGACGTCATCGTCGATCAGAACGACATATTCGGCGATGGCGTCAACGTCGCGGCGCGGCTGGAGACGCTGGCCGAGCCCGGAGGAATCTGCGTCTCCGGCGCGGTGCGCGATCAGGTCGGCGACCGGCTCGACGGCGTTCAGTTCGACGATCTCGGTGAACAGAGCGTCAAGAACATCGCCCGTCCAATCCGCATCTTCCGCATTCGGCTGGCGGAGGGGCCCGCAAGCCTGCCTGACGGGTCCAATCGTGCTCTGACGCCGCCGGGTGTTTCGAAGAAGCCGTCCATCGCCGTGCTGCCGTTCGCCAATATGAGCGGCGATCCGGAGCAGGAGTTCTTCGCTGACGGTCTCACCGAGGACATCATCACCGAGCTTTCGCGCTTCCACGACCTGCTCGTCATCTCCCGCAACTCGACGTTCGTCTACAAGGGAAAGGCCGTAAAGGTCCAGGACATCGGCCGTGAGTTCGGAGTCGACTATGTCATCGAGGGCAGCGTTCGCAAGGCCGGCGAGCGCGTCCGCGTCACCGTGCAGCTGATCGATGCAGAGACCGACCGCCATATCTGGGCCGAACGTTACGACCGCGAGCTCCGGGATATCTTCGCCATCCAGGACGAGATGACCCGCGCGATCGTGGCGACGTTGCCGGGGCGAGTAGAAGCCGCAACGCACGACCGCACCAAGCGCAAGCCGACCGACAACATGCCCGCTTACGAATGCGTGCTGGCTGCAAAGCTCCTGCATCATCGATCAACCCGCGACGACAACGCTCAGGCGCAGACGCTGCTCAACCGTGCGCTGGCGATGGATCCGAACTATGCCCACGCTCATGCCTGGAAGGCATGCGTGCTCGGTCAGTGCTGGATCTATGGCTGGTGCGCCGACCGCGAGGCGACCTTCGAGCAGGTTGCTTCGGAGCTGGAAATTGCGTTGGCGCTCGACGACAACGACGCGGACGTACACCGAATTCTCGCCGCGCTGAATCTGACGCGACACGACTACGAAAAGGCCACCTATCACCAGGAGCGTGCACTCGCCCTCAATCCGAACTACGACCTCGTCGTCGTGCAACAGGGAGAGCTTCTGACCTGGCTGGGCCTGCCGGAGGAAGGCATCGACTGGATCAGGAAAGCGATGCGTCTCAACCCCTATCATCCCGAGCGCTTCTGGAGCCATCTGGGCCGCGCCTATTATTGCGCGGAGAAATACGCCGAGGCCGCCGAGGCGTTTTCAAGGATCACGCGCCCCGACTATACCCATCATGCGTTCCTGGCGGCGACATTCGCGCAGATGAAGAACGCGATCGCGGCCGGCGCTCACGCGGCCGAGGTCTTGAAGCGCGAACCGGGATTCTCGGTGGCAGCTTATCTTGCGACGCTGCACTACAAGCGCGAGCCCGACCGGCAGCGTCACGAGGCCGGCCTCATCGCGGCCGGCTTGCCGGCTTGATCAACCCCGGGCAAGGACGAACAGAGAGAGCTTTGCTGGTACAGAGGACTCAGCGCAGCGCGGCGGTGCGCACGACGAACGACGTCGTCTCGAGCTTTGCGGTCGCGCTGCCCGAGAAATTGTCGCAGGACAGGCCCTGCATCGGGTCGTCGGAGAAGCCCATCGCGATCACGGAGCGCGGCTTGACGAAATAGCCGCGCAGCGCCGCGGTATCGAGCTCGCCCATCAGCGTCACCGACATCGCGTGGCTGGCGCTCGGCGACAGCATCACGATCTTGAGCCAGATGCTCTCGCCCTTGGCCGCAGACAGGCGGGTCGCGGTTGCGACCCTGCCGTCGACGCTCTTGCCGACCACGCTGTTGATCTCCGGCGCCTGAGCCACGCTACGGGGGCGGGTGGTGCGCGGGATCGGCGCCGAGGCGGCGACGACATTGCCGCGGTCGACCGGGGACGCCGCCGGCGCGTAAGCCAGGGCTTGCAGGGCCGCGTTGGACACGCTCGCGGTCGGTTGCGGATCGGTGGCCGCGGCCAGCGCCTGGCGCGCCTTCAGCGCGGCGACCTGCGCCGGCGTCGCCTGCTGCGGCGTGGCCGGAACGTCATCCCAGAAGCCGCGCGCATTGATGATGTCGGCCGGGGTCTCCGGCTTTCCGTCAACAGGCTTGCCGGAAGCGGGCTTGTCAGCCACGGGCGCGGGCTTCGGCTTGGGCGGCGCGACGATCTGCGCATCGGCCGACGCGAGCTGGATCGCGGCGGCGATCTGCGGCTTGGCGCGCGGCGTCGGCACCGGCTCGGCGGGCTTGGCGGCGGCTGCGACGACGGTCGGTGCCGCCGGCTTCGCGGCCGGGGCGGGCGCGCCCTCGTCATCCTCGTCGCTGGCGGCCGGAGCTGCCGGCTTGCTCCTGAACAAGGCTGCGAAGAAATTCGGCTTGCTGCCGGCATCATCGCCGTTGCCGCGCCGCTCGATCTCGGCCTTGGCGAGCTCATAGTTCTTCAGCGGCACGCCATCGGTCGGCAGATGCACCGTCTTGCCGTCCGGGAAGACGCGGGCGAGCTGGTCATGCGTCATCCGCGGCCAGTGCCGGACGCTGCCGGTGTCGAGGTGCACGAAAGGCGAGCCGGATGTCGGATAGAAGCCGACCCCGCCGCGCTGCAGGCGCAGGCCGGCGAAGCGGATCTGCTCCAGCGGTACGCCGGGGATGAAGAAGTCTATCGCATGGCCCAGCATGTGCTGGCTGGCGCGCGCCACGCCGGAGGAGCGGCGGCGGAGCATGGCGTTGGTGGCGGGGGAGCGATAGGAGGAGATGATCTGAATCGGCTGCTTGCCGTCGACGTCCCGATAGACTTCCCAGAGGATGTCGAACAGGCGACGGTCCATGACCGTCTGTTCCTGGGTACGCCAGTCGCGCAGGAAGTGGTTGAGCTGCTTCAGCGCCGCCTCGTCGTAGCGCCCGTCGCGCTTGAAGGTGACGGTGAGGTCTTCGCCGGAATGGGTGTGGTGGAACGAGAGCGTCTTGGTCTCGTTCAGCGCGGCGGCGTCATGAACCGAACCGGCGGCCGCAAGCAGCAATGCAGCCGCAAGGCCGATCCGGGACCCGGCCTTCACGCCCGCATGGGACAACGACAGCACAGCAAGTTGGCGTGCGAGACCAGTCAGCACGTATGAGCCCACCCAGTCGACGAGCGTTCAAATGGACTCTCCCGCCAACCCCGTTAGCAGCGCGAAAGAGGATGAACGCTTTCTTAAAGCGAGAAGGTTAATTTAAGGTTGACCTTCCCGCCCCCAAACCAAGTCAGATTACGATCCTAACCGGTTGACTGTGGCAAAAAAACGCCCGCCGCCCCATCGCAGGTCGCAGCATGGTTAACGTCAACGACCCCATCCTGGGGACGGGGTCGCTGATTTCCTTGCAGAATTTCAGGAAAACGAGTGCGGGACGGGCGTCAGCGGGTAAACACCCGCTGCTGTTGCGGACGGCGGCCGACCGGTGCCGGCGGCACGGCCTGGGTGGGCGCCCCGAACAGCCGCTCGAAGAAGTTCGGCCCGGACGAGCCGAAGCCGCTGCCGTTGTTGGCCACGGCCACTCCGGAGGGCAGCGTCGTTGCCGGACGCGAATAGCTCGGCTGGGAATGCGCCACGACGGCCTCGAGGTCCTTGCCGCGGTTGTTCTTCAGGACGTTGATCATGGCCGCGTCGCGGCCATAGACGTCCTTGCGGAACTGCAGCTTGCCGGCCTCATCCACGAACGCGGTCTGATAGGTGATGTTGACCGGGATTGGGGTCGGGAATTTCAGGTCGATCTCGCTTTTGCCGTACATGCTGCGGATGCGCTCCGGCGTGTACTTCTCGTTCGGCATGACGATGTTGAGCAGAACGGAGGCGTACTGATCCGGATTCTGCACGCGCATGCAGCCATGGCTGAAGGCGCGCTCTTCCTTGGCGAACAAATGCTTGTCCGGCGTGTCGTGTTGATAGACGAGGAACTTGTTCGGGAAGTTGAAGCGGATGCGGCCGAGCGCGTTGGCTTCGCCCGGCGGCTGCGAAATGTGCACCGAGCCGTCGCGGTTTTGCTCAAGCCTCAGGCCCATGCGTTGAAGCACGGTCGGGTCCTGCTGCAATGCCGGCAGGTACTCGTTGTAAACGATGGATGGCGGCACATTCCAGGTCGGGTTCACCGTGATGTACTTCATCGTCTCGGTGAGGAGCGGGGTGGCTTGCTTGCCCGGCTTGCCGGTGACGACGCGTGTGGTCCAGACCTGCTGGCCGCGTTGCATCACTTTCAAAGTGAAATCGGGAATGTTGAGGATGACATAGGCGTCACCCAGCGCCGGCGCGCCGAGATCGCGCGGCAGCCAGCGCCAGCGCTCCATGTTCACCAGCACCACGTCGATCTGCTTGTCGCGCTTGGGGGTGTTGAGCGCCTTGACCGTCTTGTCGTCTAGGATGCCGGTCGGCTTCAGCTCGGCGCCGGTCTGGAACTTGCGCACGGCTTCGGCGACCGCAGCGTCGTAGCGGGTGTCGCTGGCATTCTCGGCGAGGCCGAGCTTGGCGCGCAGTTGCGGCACGCGCGGATCTTCCACGACGATCTCAGCCTGCTTCTTGCCGGCAGGGGTGTATTTCAGCGCAGGGCCGTCGGCGATCTCGATCACCGGACCGCTGCCCTGGCCGCGCAGCTCGGCGAGCTTGGCCTTCAGCTCCTTGTAGAGCTTGTGCGGCGGGTTGTAACTCTCGAGCGCCGCGGAGGCGTCCGCCGCCGTCGTGATCTTGGCGAGCACTTCGCCGGGATCGACCGGATGCTCGGGATAGAGAATGTCGCCGCCGGCCTGCGACCAATGCATGCGGCCGCTCTGGGCGTGGCGGGCATAGTCGAACATGCTGGCGGTGAGCTTGAGCTCGGCATCAGCCAGCGCATCGGGGGTCGTGGCGGCGAAATCCGGCACCGGATAGTCGGCGGGATTGAGACCGTCGGACGCCGCGTCCTTGAGCCGTGCGATCACGCCCTTGGCCGCAGCAGTCAGGTTGCCGCCTTGCGTCCAGACCGGCGCGAAGTCGCGCGCGCCATAGAACTTCTCAATCGCTGCACGCTCGTTCTTGCGGTCGAAATGGCGCGAGGTCTTAGCGCCGATGATGTCCTTGAGCTTGTCCGCGACCGGTTGGTCGGCGGTGGGCACGTTGCTTGCGGCCTTCACCGGTTCGGCGGCCGGTGCTGCGGGAGCCGCCGGCGTGGCCGTTGCGGTGTCGGCCTTGGCCGGCTCGGTTTTCGCAGTCTCGCTCTTCGGCGCTTCCGGCGCGGGTGTGGTGGCAACGTCGGAGGGCTTGGTCTCCACCTTGTCCGCCGTGGGCGCGACGTTCACCTTGGCGGAATCCCTTGCGACGTCCTTCGTGGAATCCTGCACCGTGGCGGTGGTGTCGAGCTTGATGTCGGCTGCAGTCGGGGGCGGGACGTTTGCCGGTTCGGGGCGCGGGATCGCGGCTTCGATCGCGAGTTCCGCGGCGCTGCTGCGCGGCAGATCCTGCGCCAGGGCCGAGCTGGCCGACACCGTGAGGAAGGTCGCCGCGACCGTCATCAAGGCACGGTCAAAGCCCACACGGTGGTTCAAACAGTCACGCATTGTGTCGCACCCCTCGGGTGAACTGTTCCTTCATGGAACAGCTCGTTATCGCTTATTGATGTTTCGGCTAAACCGCGCCGGCCTCTCGAAAGTTGCACGCCTGCACGCAACGATTCTGACGCAGACGATATACAGGCCCCGATTTTGCGGCCAGCGCTGCCCGGGGCAACTCACGACAAACTGACTTCAAGGGAGCCTCTTGGCAACGGATTGTACGCTTCTGCCACGCGCTTTTCCCTCTGGCTGTCACTTCCAAGTCACGGTTCAAATCGCAGACGAATTCCGTCGTCACGCGAACGGCTTAGAGCGATCTCGCACCGCCGCGCGAAGCTTCGTTCGCACTGGGCTCAATGCGTCTCCTCGCCGCTTTTGCCGCCATGCCCGGGAACCCCGGCCTCGTCGAGTTTGCGGTAGAGCGTCGAGCGGCCGATTTTGAGTCGGCGAGCCACTTCGGACATCTGGCCGCGATAATGCGAGATCGCGAAACGGATGATCTCGTTCTCCATGTCCTCCAGCGGGCGGACATCCCCGGTCGCAGTGAGCATAGACAGCGTTCCCACCGCGGGGAGCGGGGCGATTGGTATTTCATTACCCGACACTACGGAGGGCGTCGCCGCCGGCTCGAGCAGCAACGGAGCGGTCGGAATATCCGTGACGGGATGCGCCTGCGAGGCGAGCAGAGGGAAGTCGCCGAGACCAAGCTGGTCCCCGTCGCTCATCACCACGGCGCGATAGACCGCGTTCTCGAGCTGGCGGATGTTGCCGGGCCAGTCGAGCTGGGCAAGATGGGCCACCGCCTCGCCGCTGATCCCGGTGATCGGGCGGCTCTCCTCGGCGGCAAAGCGCGCGATGAAATGCCTGAGCAGGTGCGGGATATCCTCACGCCGCGCGCGCAGCGAGGGGATCGTCAGCGGCAGCACGTGCAGCCGGTAGAACAGGTCTTCCCGGAATTGTCCCTGCTTCACCCGCTCCAGCAGCTTGCGATTGGTGGCCGAGATGATGCGGACGTCGACCTTGAGCGGCTTGCGGCCGCCGACCGATTCCACGGCGCCTTCCTGGAGCGCACGCAGCAGCTTTACCTGCGCCGTCAGCGGCAGCTCGCTGACCTCGTCCAGAAACAGCGTGCCGCCATGAGCCTCGACGAACTTGCCCGTGTGCCGCTCGGTGGCCCCGGTGAAGGCGCCCTTCTCATGGCCGAACAGGATGGACTCGACGAGGTTGTCGGGAATTGCGCCGCAATTGACCGCAACGAACGGCTTGGCCTTGCGCTCGCCGCTGCCATGGATGGCGCGCGCGAACATCTCCTTGCCGACGCCGGACTCGCCCTCGATCAGCACGGGGATCGCGGAGTTTGCCGCCTTCTGGGCGGCGCGCATCACGCCCGTCATCGCTTCGGAGCGGGTGATGATGTCGGAGAAGGTGAGCCGTCCTTCGCGGCTGTGACGGATGCGCTGCAATTCCCCCTTGAGCGCGGACGTGTTGAGCGCGTTGCGAAGCGAGACCTGGAGCCGCTCGACGCCGACCGGCTTGACGACGAAATCGGCCGCGCCCGCGCGCATCGCGGAGATCACGTTGTCGATACCGCCATGAGCGGTCTGCACGATGACGGGGACGCTCAGGCCGGCTTCGCGGATCTTCGCCAATACGCCCATGCCGTCGAGGCCGGGCATGACGAGGTCGAGGATGACGGCGTCGATGGCCGGTCCGTCGGGGGCAGTGAGGGCGGCAATTGCGGCGTCACCGGAGTCCACGACGACCGTCTCATAGCCGCATTTCTGCACCATGTTCTCGACCAGCCGGCGGGCTACAGCGTCGTCGTCGGCGATCAAAATACTGGCAGCCATGGTGTTCCCCGCACGCTACTACTATCTGTCTCGAATCGGGGCACTCTGGCCGAAGCCGATTAACGCACGCTTAAACCTTGATGCCCCCGCCTGCCGCCGCGATTGTTGAACACAGGTTTCCCACACAATGAATTCGCGCTCCAAGTCCGCCTTGAACAAATCTGCCTTGAACAAGTCCGCTCTCAAGAAGTCCGCTCCCGGCAAGCCCGCTCTCCGCAAGCCAAGCACCAAAAAATCCGCCCCCAAGGCAAGGCCCTCCAAAGCTGCACCCTCCAAAGCTGCGAGCAAGACCGGCAAGCTTCCGGAGTGGAACCTGGCCGACCTCTATTCCGGGATCGAGGCGCCGGAGGTGGCGCGCGACCTCGAGAGAATGGATGCCGACTGCGTCGCCTTCGAGACGGACTACAGGGGCAAGCTGGCGACAGGGACAGCAAACGAAGATGGCGGAAAGTGGCTCGCCGAGGCGGTGCGACGCTATGAGGCGATCGACGATCTCGCCGGCCGTCTCGGCTCCTATGCCGGGCTCGTCCATGCCGGCGACAGTGTGGACCCTGCGATTTCAAAGTTTTACGGCGACGTGTCCGAGCGGCTGACGGCGGCGTCCACGCATCTGTTGTTCTTCGCGCTCGAGCTCAATCGGATCGATGACGATATTTTGAATCGCGCGATGCAGGCCGCCGAGCTCGCGCACTACCGTCCCTGGATCGAGGATCTGCGCAAGGAGAAGCCGTACCAGCTCGACGACAAGCTCGAGCAGCTTTTCCTGGAGAAGGCGCAGACCGGCTATTCAGCCTTCAACCGGCTGTTCGATCAGACCATCTCCAGCCTCCGCTTCAAGGTCGGCGCCAAGGAGCTCGCGATCGAGCCGACGCTGAATCTGCTGCAGGATCGCGACGGCGCCAAGCGCAAGAGCGCGGCGCAGGCACTGGCGAAGACCTTCAAGGCCAATGAGCGCACCTTTGCGCTGATCACCAACACGTTGGCCAAGGACAAGGACATCTCCGACCGCTGGCGCGGCTTCAAGGACGTGGCCGATTCCCGCCATCTGAACAATCGTGTCGAGCGCGAGGTCGTCGATGCGCTGGTCGCCTCGGTGCGCGCAGCCTATCCGAAACTGTCGCATCGCTATTATGCGCTGAAAGCGAAATGGTTCGGCAAGAAGCGGCTGGCCTATTGGGACCGCAACGCGCCGCTGCCTTTCGCGGCGACCGATGTCATCGCCTGGCCGGAGGCGCGCAGCATGGTGCTGACGGCCTATCGCGGCTTCTCGCCCAAAATGGCCGATATCGCCGAGCGCTTCTTCACCGACCGCTGGATCGACGCGCCGGTCCGGCCGGGCAAGGTGCCCGGGGCGTTCTCGCATCCGACCACGCCGTCAGCGCACCCTTACGTTCTCATGAACTACCAGGGCAAGCCGCGCGACGTGATGACGCTCGCGCATGAGCTCGGCCATGGCGTCCATCAGGTGCTCGCGGCAAAGAACGGCGCGCTGATGGCGCCGACGCCGCTGACCCTGGCGGAGACCGCGAGCGTGTTCGGCGAAATGCTCACCTTCAAGCGGCTGCTGGCCCAGACCAAGAGCGCGAAGCAGCGCCAGGCGCTGCTCGCCGGCAAGGTCGAGGACATGATCAACACCGTGGTGCGGCAGATCGCGTTCTATTCCTTCGAGCGTGCGGTCCACACCGAGCGCAAGAACGGCGAGCTCACCGCGACGCGGCTCGGCGAGATCTGGCTGTCGGTGCAGGGCGAGAGCCTCGGGCCGGCGATCGAGATCAAGGCGGGTTACGAGAACTACTGGATGTACATCCCGCACTTCATCCATTCGCCGTTCTACGTCTACGCCTATGCGTTCGGCGATTGTCTCGTGAACTCGCTCTATGCGGTCTATGAGCACGCCACCGAGGGCTTTGCCGAACGCTATCTCGACATGCTCGCCGCCGGCGGCACGAAGCACTATTCGGAGCTGCTGCGGCCGTTCGGACTCGATGCCAAGGACCCCGAGTTCTGGGACGGCGGGCTTAGCGTGATCGCTGGGATGATAGACGAGCTGGAGGCAATGGGCTGAGGCCGTTCGCGCTTGCCGGTGCGTAAAACATCTGTTGAACTCGCTCTGTGGCGATGTTATACATGTGTATAACGCGCTAAAGATCGGCCGGCCATGAAGATCGAGATCAAGAAGATCGGCAATTCGGACGGGCTGTTGCTTCCGCGCGAGCTGATGCAGCGGCTCGATCTCAAGCGCGGACAGCAATTGCATATTGTCGAACTGCCCGGGGGTGGCTTCCAGGCGCTGCCCTATGATCCGGACTTCGAACGGACGATGGAGATCGCCGACGAGGTCATGGACAAGTATCGCGACACGCTCGCCGCGCTCGCAAAATAGTGGCGTCGCGCCGTGAGCGAGCATCGAGAGCCGCTGCGGATCACCTACGAGCAGGCTGTCGCAATTCACAGCCGACAGCTTCGCCGATTTGGTGGTGCACCGGGGCTGCGTGATGAAGGCATGCTGCGGTCGGCCCTGGAGCGGCCGATCAACAAGCGGCGCTACGAGCAGGCGACGCTTGATGAACTTGCCGCGGCTTACGCGTTCGGGCTGGCGAAGAACCGTGCATTCGCTGACCGCAACAAGCGCATCGCCTTCATGGCGATGATGGTCTTTCTCCACAAGAATGGCGTTGGCTTTAGTCCCGATCCTGCGGAAGCGACCATTATCTTTCTGTCCCTTGCCGCTGGCGAAGTCAGCGAGCAAAGCCTCACGCGCTGGATCAAGGACAATCGGAATTCCAAATGACCCCATTTGCGGAAAACCGCGCCCGGGTGCCGTTGCCCTGCCTGGAAGTTTGCGGTATCCCAGCCCGAGAATTCGACTTTCGACTGGGGACAATCGATGGCTGACCATAGCGAAGTGGCGTACACGACCGCCGACGGCAACGACTACGCTGCCCACGAGCAGACCTACGAGGGCTTCATCAAGCTGGTTAAGTGGGGCACGGTCTCGGTCGCGCTCATCGTGATCCTGATGGCGATCTTCCTCACCTGATCGATCAGCAGCTGCACATGCCAGCGGCAGCAGCTGCCCAGAATATTTGCATCCAAGCCGGTAACAAAACCGGTATCGAACGCTGCGGGAAGTAACGCTTAGTTTGCGCGCGCGCTGTCCTGCGTCGCCGGAGGCCTCATGAAAATTGCCGTTGCCAAGGAAATCGATCCGTCGGAGCCGCGGGTCGCCGCTTCGCCTGATACGGTGAAGAAGTTCAAGGCGTTAGGCGCCGAGATCGCCATCGAGCCGGGCGCCGGCCTCAAATCGGGCCTGCCGGATTCAGAATTCACCGCCGTGGGCGCCACCGTCAGCCCTGACGCGCTGAAGGACGCCGACATCGTCATCAAGGTGAAGCGTCCCGAGGCTTCCGAGGTTAGTCAATACAAGCGCGGCGCGCTCGTCATCGCCATCATGGATCCCTATGGCAACGAGGCCGCGCTGAAGACGATCGCCGAGGCCGGCGTCTCCGCTTTCGCGATGGAATTGATGCCGCGCATCACGCGCGCCCAGGTGATGGACGTGTTGTCCTCGCAGGCGAACCTTGCCGGCTACCGCGCCGTGATCGAGGGTGCCGAGGCTTTCGGCCGCGCCTTCCCGATGATGATGACGGCGGCCGGCACCGTGCCCGCCGCGAAGGTGTTCGTGATGGGCGTCGGCGTCGCCGGCCTTCAGGCGATCGCGACCGCGCGCCGTCTCGGCGCCGTCGTGACCGCGACCGACGTGCGGCCCGCCACCAAGGAGCAGGTGGAATCCCTCGGCGCGAAATTCCTCGCCGTCGAGGACGAGGAGTTCAAGAACGCGCAGACCGCCGGCGGCTACGCCAAGGAAATGTCGAAAGAATACCAGGCCAAGCAGGCCGCGCTCACCGCCGAGCACATCAAGAAGCAGGACATCGTCATCACCACCGCGCTGATTCCGGGCCGCCCGGCGCCGAAGCTCGTCAGTGCCGACATGGTCAAGTCGATGAAGCCCGGCTCGGTGCTGGTCGATCTCGCCGTCGAACGCGGCGGCAATGTCGAGGGCGCCAAGGCCGGCGAAGTCGTCGACCTCGATGGCATCAAGATCGTCGGCTACACCAACGTTGCGGGTCGCGTTGCGGCCTCGGCCTCCAGCCTCTACGCGCGCAACCTGTTCTCCTTCATCGAGACCATGGTCGACAAGAAAGAGAAGAAGCTCGCCGTCAACTGGGACGACGAACTCGTCAAGGCTACCGCGCTGACGAAGGACGGCGCCGTGATCCACCCGAACTTCCAGCCGAAAGCTTAAGGAGAGATTGCCATGGAGCACGCTGCACAGGTCGTCGACCCCTTCATCTTCCGGCTGTCGATCTTCGTCCTCGCCGTCTTCGTCGGCTATTTCGTGGTGTGGTCGGTGACGCCGGCGCTGCACACGCCGCTGATGAGCGTGACCAACGCGATCTCCTCGGTGATCGTGGTCGGCGCGCTGCTCGCGGTCGGCGTCGGCATGGTTTCGAGCGGCTCGGGCTGGGCGCGCGGCTTCGGCTTCGTCGCGCTCGTCTTCGCCTGCGTGAACATTTTCGGCGGCTTCCTTGTCACCCAGCGCATGCTGGCGATGTACAAGAAGAAGTCGAAGTAAGCGGCCACCTCGGGCTGAAGGGATCAATGGGGACCTGAGATGAGCGCCAATCTCTCTGCATTCTTGTATCTCGTGGCGGGGGTGCTGTTCATCCTGTCGCTGCGCGGGCTGTCGAGCCCGGCAACCTCGCGCCAGGGCAATCTGTTCGGCATGATCGGCATGGCGATCGCGGTCGCCACCACGCTGGCGAGCCATCCGCCGGCGGATGGCGTGGCCTGGGTCCTCGTGATCCTCGCGGTCGCGATCGGCGGCGGCATCGGCGCGGTGATCGCCCGCCGCGTGCCGATGACCTCGATGCCGGAACTGGTCGCCGCCTTCCACTCGCTGGTCGGCATGGCCGCGGTGCTGGTCGCTGCCGGCGCGTTCTACGCGCCTGAGGCCTTCGACATCGGCAAGCCTGGCGCCATTCATGCATCAAGTCTGGTCGAAATGTCGCTCGGTGTCGCCATCGGCGCGCTGACCTTCACCGGCTCGGTGATCGCCTTCCTGAAGCTGTCCGCGCGCATGAGCGGCGCGCCGATCATCCTGCCGGCCCGCCACATCATCAACATCGCGCTGGCCGTCGCGCTGGTGTTCTTTATCGTCCGTCTCGTCCTCACCGGCGGCGCGTTCGACTTCTGGATGATCACCATCATCGCGCTGGCGCTCGGCGTGCTCATGATCATCCCGATCGGCGGCGCCGACATGCCGGTCGTGATCTCGATGCTGAACTCCTATTCGGGTTGGGCGGCCGCCGGCATCGGCTTCACGCTCGGCAATTCCGCGCTGATCATCACCGGCGCGCTGGTCGGTTCCTCGGGCGCGATCCTGTCCTACATCATGTGCCACGCGATGAACCGGTCCTTCATCTCGGTCATCCTCGGCGGCTTCGGCGGTGAGACCGCGGCAGCCGGCGGCGCCACGGGCGAGCAGAAGCCCGCCAAGCTCGGCTCGGCGGACGATGCGGCCTTCATCATGAAGAACGCCTCCAAGGTCATCATCGTGCCCGGCTACGGCATGGCGGTGGCGCAGGCCCAGCACGCGCTGCGCGAGATGGCGGACATGCTCAAGAAGGAAGGCGTCGAGGTGAAATACGCCATTCACCCGGTCGCCGGCCGCATGCCCGGCCACATGAACGTGCTGCTGGCCGAAGCCAACGTGCCCTATGACGAGGTGTTCGAGCTCGAGGACATCAACTCCGAATTCGCGCAGGCCGACATTGCCTTCGTGATCGGCGCCAACGACGTCACCAACCCGGCGGCCGAAGAGGACAAGACTTCGCCGATCTACGGCATGCCGGTGCTCCAGGTCTGGAAGGCCGGCACGGTGATGTTCATCAAGCGCTCGCTGGCCTCTGGCTATGCCGGCATCGACAATCCGCTGTTCTACCGCGACAACACCATGATGCTGCTCGGCGACGCCAAGAAGGTCACCGAGAACATCGTCAAGGCGATGTGACGGGGGGAGGGACCGTGGCCATCAATTAGGAATGGCACCAGTCCGATCGCATGCCGCCCAAGGCGTGCGCGAGCAGCGTGTCGCCTGGCACGCTGCCCACAAGGCGGCGTGCAGCTGCCGCGACGTTCCGGCGAGCCTGCGACCGACGTCATGAAATTGCTGCGGAGCCGTCGCAAGCCCTAGTCTCAAGCGAGGGAGCGGCCGCGCAATGATGAGCATTGTCAAGTGGATCGCCATCGTGCTCCTGACCGTCTATTGCGCCGGTCTCCTCGTGCTGTACGTCCGCCAGCGCGAGATGCTGTTTCCGATCCCGCCCGCCGGCCGCACCGCACCCGATGCTGCGGGCCTTCCCGAGGCGCAAGAGCATGTCCTGACCACGTCTGATGGCGAGCAGGTCATCGTCTGGCACGTGCCGGCCAAGCCCGGTCGTTCCGTGATCCTCTACTTCCACGGCAATGGCGATTTTCTCGCCGGCCGCGTTGGTCGTTTCAAGGCGATGACCGCCGACGGCACCGGCCTCGTTGCGCTGTCCTATCGCGGCTATGGCGGCTCGAGCGGGATGCCGAGCGAGCAGGGCCTGCTGCGCGACGCTGCAGCCGCCTACGCGTTCACCACCGCGCGCTATGCGGCGGAACGAATCGTCGCCTGGGGCTTTTCGCTCGGGACGGGCGTCGCGGTCGCGCTCGCCTCGGAGCATCGCGTTGGAAAACTCATCCTGGAGGCGCCCTATACGTCGACGGCCGACATTGCGGGGTCATCGTTCTGGTTCGTTCCGGTCCGCCTTCTGATGCGCGACCCGTTCCATTCGGACCAGCGCATTTCGCGCGTCACGGTGCCGCTGCTCGTCATGCATGGCACCAATGACCTTGTCATTTCGATCGTCTTCGGAGAGCGTCTGTTCGCGCTCGCCCGCGAGCCCAAGCGGTTCGTTCGCATCGAGGGCGGCGGGCACGACGATCTCGATCAATATGGCGCGATCGAAACGGCGAGAGGCTTCATTGGCGGCTGACGGCTTGGCTCAACGTTACATCCCCGCGCTCGCTGCCTCCTGCTTGACGCTTCTGCCGCAGAATGCGCTTGCCGCGACCGGCCTCGATGGTGCCGCGATGCGCTGGCCCTATGCGCTGCCCTTTGCCGGCTTGTTGCTGTCGATTGCAATGGGGCCGCTGCTGTTGCCGAAGATCTGGCATCACCACTACGGCAAGATCACCGCCGCCTGGTCGCTGCTGGCGCTCGCCGCGCTCGTCGTCTTTGCCGGCGGCGCGGCGACCTTGGCGGCGCTGGTCCATGCCATGCTCGCCGAATATCTCGGCTTCATCGTGCTGCTGTTCGCTCTCTATGTCGTGGCCGGCGGCATCCTCATCACCGGCGACATCAAGGGCACGCCGGCGGCGAATGTCGGCATCCTCGCGCTCGGCACGCTGGGGGCGAGCATCGTCGGCACCACGGGTGCCGCGATGATCCTGATCCGCCCCTTGATCCGCGCCAACCGGCAGCGGCGCCACAACACCCATGTCGTCATCTTCTTCATCATCCTGGTGGCCAATGTCGGCGGCGCGCTGAGCCCGCTCGGCGATCCCCCGCTGTTCGTCGGCTTCCTGCATGGCGTTGACTTCTTCTGGACCACGCGGACCATCTGGTTGCAGACCGCACTCGTCGCCGTCCTGCTGCTCGCGATCTTCGCCGTCGTCGACGTCTGGCGCTTTCGCAGTGAGCCGCCGCCCGCCGACACAGGCCGGGGAGAGCCGTTGCGCATCCGCGGCCTCGTCAATCTGGTGCTGATCGCAGCCATCGTCGCCAGCCTTCTCGCTTCGGCGATGTGGAGGCCCGACATTGCCTTCGACATTTTCGGTACCAAGCTGGAGCTGGAGGACGTCGCGCGCAACCTGGCGCTGCTGGCCATCGCGGCGCTGTCGGTGTGGCTGACGCCCGACGAGCACAGGCAGGCCAACGGCTTCACCTGGGAGCCGATCCGCGAGGTCGCAAAACTGTTCGCGGGCATCTTCGTCGCCATCATCCCGGTCATTGCCATGCTCAATGCCGGCCATCACGGCGCGTTCGCCTGGCTGCTGTCGGCGGTGACGGCGCCGGATGGCGCGCCGCGCGAGGTCGTTTATTTCTGGTTCACCGGCCTGATGTCCGCGTTCCTCGACAATGCGCCGACCTATCTGCTGTTCTTCGAGCTCGCCGGCGGCAATCCGCAGGTGTTGATGCATCAGCTCTCGGGCACGCTCGCCTCGATCTCCATGGGAGCGGTCTACATGGGAGCACTCACCTATATCGGCAACGCGCCGAACTTCATGGTGAGCAGCATCGCCCGCGAGAACGGCGTCGCGATGCCGAGCTTCTTCGGTTATCTCCTGCGCGCCGGCGCCGTGCTGATCCCGCTGTTCCTGTTGCTGACGTTCCTGCCGGTCGCACCGATCCTGCACTGGCATTGAATCCGCCGGCCGATTTGCTATTGCTCGCTTTGTAGTTGGAGCCGATGGATGAGCGCGCATGATCCGATGCCCCGGTCGGCCTGGGTCTTTCCGGCGCTGGCCCTGCTGTTGTTCGCAGCCGTCAGCGCCACGGATTACGTCTTCACGCTGTCGTTTGGCGGTCTTCTCTTCACCGTCGTCCTTCTGGTCATCCTGTTCGGCACGGTGTTCGCGGCGGTTCATCATGCCGAGGTGATCGCGGAGCGGGTCGGCGAACCCTACGGCACGCTGGTGCTGACGCTCTCGGTGACCATCATCGAGGTCGCGCTGATCACCACGATCATGCTGGGCGACAAGCCTGCCCCGGCACTGGCGCGCGACACCGTGTTCGCCGTGGTCATGATCGTCTGCAACGGCCTCGTCGGGCTCTGCATCTTCATCGGCGGCCTGCGCTATCGCGAGCAGGGTTTTCAGCTCTCTGGCGCCAACGTCTATCTCAGCGTCCTGTTCGCGCTCGCGACCATCACGCTGATCCTGCCGAACTACACCACCACCACGCCGGGGCCTGTCTATTCGGCGGTCCAGCTCGGCTTCGTCGACGTGGTCACGCTGGCGCTCTATGCGGTGTTTCTCTACACCCAGACGGTCCTGCACAAGGATTACTTCGTCCACGAGCGGGCGTACGCCGGCAGCGGCGAGGTGCATCTGTCGGGCAGGATGCTGGTGCTCAGCGTCGTGCTGCTGCTGATCGCGCTGCTGGCGGTCGTGCTGCTCTCCAAGAAATTCTCGCTGGTGGTCGACGCCGTCGCGGCCAAGATTGGCGCGCCGCCGGCCTTTGCCGGGCTTCTGGTCGCGCTTCTGATCCTGATGCCGGAAGGCGTCGCGGCCGTCTCGGCGGCCCGCCAGAACGACCTCCAGAAGAGCATCAACCTCGCTCTGGGATCGTCGCTGGCGACCATCGGCCTGACCATTCCTGCCGTCGGCGTCGCCACTTACGCGCTCGACAAGGAGCTCGAGCTCGGCCTCGGCGCCCAGGGCAGCGTGCTCCTGCTGCTGACCTTCTTCCTGAGCATGCTGACCTTCGGCACGGGCAGGACCAATGTCCTGTTCGGCCTGGTGCATATGGTGGTATTTGCCGTCTACGTGTTCATGGTTTTCGTACCCTAGAAGGAGCTCCCGGTGCTTGCCGCCCAGTCCGAGGTTCAGGTCGACAACGAAGAGGTCCGGGTGACGGAATGGCGGCTTGCCCCCGGCAGCGCCACCGGCCATCACACCCATGGCATGGACTATGTGATCGTTCCGCTCGCCGCCGGCGAGATGACCATCGTCGCGCCCAATGGCGAAAGGTCCAAGGCGCAGCTTGCCGCCGGGAAATCCTATTTCCGCAAGGCCGGCGTCCAGCATGACGTACTTAACGAAACCTCAACTGAGATCGTGTTCCTTGAAATTGAGCTGAAACGCTAGGGTCGCGCCACCGTTTGCCATCGATCCGTCGCAGTTGATCCCTCACAATGCCCTAAAGTTCCCGCATCAGGTCGCGCGGGGAGTGTGGTCGGAATGCTGAAATACCTCGCAAAAATTTCGATGGATATTTTCCCCTCGGTGCTCGCGACGATCATCGGGGCCTACATCGTCAATCATTACATCAACGCCAAGCCGGCCGCCGACACCCCAGCCGCCGTGACCGCGCCTGCCCAGACCGGCAGCGACGGCAAACCCACCGATACCGCCAACCTTCCCGCCTCCGGCGTCAAGGCCAAGGGCATCCCCGAGAAGAGCGTGACGGACAAGGCGGCGGTCGAGAAGCCGGTCGATCATCCGCCGGCCGCCGAGACCAAGGCCGCAGACGTGGCTCCCGCTGACACCGGTCCGCGCGGACGACCCTCTGCCCGCGACAAGGCCGCGGCGAAATCCGCACCGGCGGCTTCTGCTCCCGTGGTTGAGGCCAATTCGGCCCCGACGGCGGCTTCCGCGGCTCCCGACGCCAACGATCTGGCGCGTGCTGCGATCGAGCGCCTGCGCAAGTCGCCCGAGGGCAAGGCTGCCGAGGCCAGGTCGTCGGAAACCAAGCCTGCCGAGGCTCGCGCGTCGGAGACCAAGCCGGCTGAGCCTGCGGTGCGGGACGCCGCCCGCACGCCGGAGGCTCCGCGTGTCGTGAATGTGGAGCCGTCTCCAGTCCGTCCGCTGCCGCCGCCGATCAATGTCTCGACGCCCTCACCCGAGGCCTATGGCAATGGGGGCTCCAATCCGCCCTACACGGCCTCGATCGGCAACGATGATCCGAATCGGGTGACGCCGCCGGCCGACATTCCCGTGCCGGTCATCGCACCGCCGCTCGACCTGCGTGCCGATGCGGGCGCCGCCCTGCCGCGGCCGAAGAAGACCAATGTCGCCGACGAGATGCTGTCGGGCATGAAGTCGATGTTCAACGCCGTTCTGCCCAAGAGCGCCACGCCCGACTAGAACTCCGCTCAGCCTCCGCCAAACCGTCAGCCGCCGACGCGGGCGAGACCGCTGCGAGCGGGTTCGTCGCGTGGACGAAGCGCAACCGCCTTGGTGTAGGACGCCGCCGCCTTGGCTTTGTCGCCCAAGCGCTCATAGACCTGACCGCGCGCGGTCCAGACCTGGGCATTGTTCGGATCGGCCTCGGAGGCTTCGTCGAGATCGGCTGCGGCCTCCTTGACCTTGCCGAGCGCGAGATAGCTGTTGGCGCGGCCCAGCAGCGGCTCGGCCTTTTGCGGGTTGAGTCCGCTGGCGGCGCTGAAATCGGCGATCGCGAAGTCGTGCTGGTTGTTGCCCTGGTAGATCAGGGCGCGGCCATAGAGCGCCTGCGCATTGTAGGGATCGAGGCCGATCGCGCGATTGAACTCGTCGAGCGCTGCCGCGGCCTCGCCTGACTTCGCCAGAGACTGAGCCTTCGCGGTATGGGCCTGGGCTTCGGTGACGTTGCCGGCGCTCACCGCGCTCTCGGCCGGCGCGGCGGCCTTGGGGGCCTCCTGCGGCTTGTCCTTCTCCGGCATCAGTGATCCCAGATCGAACGAGCAGCCGCCCAGCACGATCCCCGTCAGGGCCGCCGCGAGCGGCGGCTGCCAGATCCGGCGCCGTCGCGGAAGGCCGCGCTGGGAGAAAGGGGAGGCCATCTACGGTTGGCTCGCGCTAGAGCTTGATCCGACAAGTCCTCAAAACAATAACGCGGGCCTGGGGCCCGCGTCATCGAAAACTAGAGTCTTGCTGAATCGGCTCAGCGCGGTCCGCGCGGACCTGCGCCGGGGCCGCCACGACCGCCGCGATCACCGCCCGGGCCGGCGCCGAACACCGGCTTCGGCTTCATCGGCAGCAGGCCTTCGCGCTGCAGCTTCTTGCGGGCCAGCTTGCGCGCGCGGCGCACGGCTTCGGCCTTTTCGCGGGCCTTCTTCTCGGAGGGCTTCTCGTAATGACCGCGGAGCTTCATCTCGCGGAAAATTCCCTCGCGCTGCATCTTCTTCTTCAGCGCCTTGAGGGCTTGATCAACATTGTTATCGCGAACGAGAACCTGCACGCGGCATCCTCTTCAGGTGGATCGGATTTGAATTCTGGTAAGTCAAAGGGGATGGCGAAACGCGCAAGCCCTTAACCTTGAGCGCGCGGATGTATCAGACAAAACCGCAGATGTCCACCTGCCAAGCGGATTTTCGGGCCAAGTTCGGCCATTAAATGCGGCGAAAATACCTCCATGCGGCCCCGATTTGGGCGATTTGGCGCCGAGGACGGGGCCGCACCGGAGCTTTGTTCCGGAATCTTTGCAATGAGGGACTACAATGGACATCAAAAAATATGCTGCCGAAGCCATCGGCACCTTCTGGCTGACATTCGCGGGCTGCGGAAGCGCGGTGATCGCCGCCGGCTTCCCGCAGGTCGGGATCGGGCTGGTCGGCGTGTCCCTGGCTTTCGGATTGAGCGTCGTCACCATGGCCTACGCGATCGGCCACATCTCCGGGTGCCATCTGAATCCGGCCGTCACGGTCGGTCTCGCCGCGGGCGGCCGCTTTCCGGCCGGCCAGATCCTGCCTTATGTGATCGCCCAGGTGGCGGGCGCGATTGTCGCCGCATCGCTGCTCTATGTCATTGCGAGTGGGGCGCCCGGCTTCGACGTCAGCAAGGGCTTCGCCTCCAACGGCTATGGCGCGCATTCGCCCGGTCAGTACAGCATGATGGCCGGCTTCCTCACCGAGGTGGTGATGACCATGATGTTCCTGTTCATCATCATGGGGGCGACCCATGGGCGCGCGCCGGCGGGATTCGCACCGCTGGCGATCGGGCTCGCGCTGGTGATGATCCACCTCGTCAGCATTCCCGTCACCAACACCTCGGTGAACCCGGCGCGCAGCACCGGCCCGGCGTTGTTCGTCGGCGGCTGGGCGCTGTCACAGCTGTGGCTGTTCTGGGTCGCGCCGCTGATCGGCGGCGCGCTCGGCGGGGTGATCTATCGCTGGCTCAGCGAGGAGCCCAGCGGCATCGTTGCGGGTGTGAAGACGGCGTGATCGCAATCACCCGACGGGATTGCAGCTCTTGCTGCGATCCCGTCACTTGTTCCGGGGCGGCCTGACTTCGGTCACGTGGCCCATCTTGCGGCCGGGGCGCGGCGCGCCCTTGCCGTAGATGTGCACGGTCGCGCCCGGCACGCTCAGCCACTTTTCGTAATCGTTGATCTCGTCGCCGATCAGGTTGGTCATGGTGACGACCTCGCCGTGGCGCACCGGCTTGCCGAGCGGCCAGCCGGCAATGGCGCGGATGTGCTGCTCGAACTGTGAGACGGAGGCGCCGTCGAGCGTCCAGTGCCCGGAATTGTGCACACGCGGCGCGATCTCGTTGACCAGCACCTTCGGTCCGGTGCCGCCTGCCAGCACGAACATCTCGACCGCGAGCACGCCGACATAGTCGAGCGCGCTTGCGATTTTGCTCGCGATGCTGCGCGCCTCCTCGGCGAGCGCGTCAGGAATCGGCGCGGGCGCACGTGATATCTTCAGGATGTGGTCGCGGTGCTCGTTCTCGGTGACGTCGAAGCACTCGACCTCGCCCGTGGCCGCGCGCGCGGCGATCACGGAGATCTCGCGCTCGTAGGGCACGAAGGCCTCCAGGATCGCCGATTTGGTGGCGAGGCTGGTCCACACCTTCGCGATGTCGTCGCCCTCGCGGATGATGGCCTGGCCCTTGCCGTCATAGCCGAAGCGGCGGGTTTTCAGCACCGCTGGAAGGCCGATCCTGGCGATCGCCTCGCGCAGCGAGGAGACGGAGGTGACGTCGGCGTAGGCGGCAGTGCCGATCCCGAGCTTCGTCACGAAATCCTTCTCGGCGAGCCGGTCCTGGGTCGTCTCGAGGATCTTGCGGTTGGGCAGCACCGGGCGGCGCGCGTCCAATACCAGCGCGGCTGCCGCCGGCACGTTCTCGAATTCGTAGGTGATGACGTCGACATCATGCGCGAACAATTCGAGCGCCTCGACGTCGGCATATTCGGCGCAGGTCGCGTTCAGCACGACGTCGAAGGCCGGCGAATCCGGATCGGGCGAGAACACCTGGCAGCGCAGGCCGAGTCGCGCCGCGGCCATGGCCAGCATCCGGCCCAATTGTCCGCCGCCGAGGATTCCGATGGTGTCACCGGGCTTCAGCTTCACGTGCCTGGTGTCCGTCACGCCTTGTCCTCCGGCCGCTCGGCGACCGCCTCGGTCTGGGCCTTGCGCCAGGCGGCGAGGCGATCCGACAGGGCCGGGTCGGACAATGCCAGCACGGCCGCTGCCAGCAGCGCGGCATTGATCGCGCCGGCCTTGCCGATGGCGAGGGTGCCGACCGGAATGCCCGCGGGCATCTGGACGATCGAATAGAGCGAATCGACGCCCTTGAGCGTCTTGGATTCGACGGGAACGCCGAAGACGGGAAGTTCCGTCAGCGCCGCCGCCATGCCGGGCAGATGGGCCGCGCCACCGGCGCCGGCGATGATAATCTTGTAGCCTGCGGCCTTGGCACCCTTGGCGAATGCGAACAGCCGGTCGGGCGTGCGGTGGGCCGAGACGATGCGGCTGTCGGCAGCAATGCCGAGCGCGTCAAGCGTGTCGGCGGCGTGCCGCATCGTGTCCCAGTCCGACTGGCTTCCCATGATGATGGCGATCGGCGCGGTCATGACGTCAATTGTGCCCAGAAAAACAGAGAGATAGGCCAGATTAATGATTCCGGCCGGCGGCTCGCAAGGCGGTGGCAAGGAGAAGGGAATCCACTATCCTGTCTTGGTGAATCCCCGCAAGCCTTCATTGAGCAGGATGCCCATGAAGAAACCGAAAAGGGCGAGCCCTGTGAAGGCCAGAAAGGGCCGGAACATCAGCGCCGCCCGATCCAAAGCCGTTTCGAGCCGCGCGGCCAAACCGGCCTTGCGCAGAGCGCCGGCTGCCGATGACGGCAAGGCGATCATCCGCGGCCTCAGGAGCAAGCTCAAGGCGGCCCTGCTGCGGATCTCGGAGCTCGAGGCGGCCGCCGATACCGATTTCCTGCTCGGGATTCCCAACCGGCGCGGTTTCGAGCGCGAGCTCGCGCGCGCCATCGCCTATATGAAGCGCTACCGCGCCAGCGGGGCGCTGATCGTGCTCGACGTCGATCGGCTGAAGCCGATCAACGATTCCTTCGGTCATGCCGCCGGCGATGAGGTGCTCAAGGCGATCGTCGCCACGCTGACGCGACAGGTCCGCGCCTCCGACGTGGTCGGCCGGCTCGGGGGCGACGAGTTCGCGCTGCTGCTCTGGAATCTCAGCGAGACCGATGCGAAGGTCAAGGCTGCGGCCTTGGAGCAGGCGATCGACGAATTGTCATTCGTTTTTCGCGGCCAGCACGTGGCCGCGGGCGCCTCGGCCGGCGTCGCGCTGCTCGGTCCGCAATCCGCTGCAGGCCGCGCCCTGGAGGAGGCGGATGCCGCCATGTATGTGCGCAAGGCGAGCCGCCGGCACGAGCCGCGGATCAGGCTGGTCGGCGGCGAGCGCTAGTCTAGAGGGTGGCAAGATCTTCCGGCACGTTGCCGAACTTGCGCAGCAGCGTCGCGTCGCCGAATTCGCCGGTCATGGGATCGCCGCTGCGGCTGAACGCGATCGCGCCGATATGGCCGGCGCCGCGCGCCAGCATCTCTGCGCGTCGCAGCGCCGCCGTCGAGGACTGACACTCCTCTGCAGCGCCTGCGACGGGTGATCCGTCGTCATCGATCAAGAAGGGCATTGCAACGTAATAGGTCACATCCGACACGGCGTTGCTCCAAGGTTGAAGATTATGCGGCGCTGCTCTTGCTCCGCATCTTGCTGCGCGAGATCTCCGGAATGCAGCCGGCTGAAATCGCCGCCTGCAATTCCTCCAGCTCGGCTTCCAGATATTCGTTGGCCATGATCAGCGCCTTGATGGTGCTGCGCAGATTGCCGTCGCACATCGCGATCGCCTGATCGCAGGCCTGTTCGTAATGGCTGTTGTCGAAAAGGGCGGTTGCCGACATCTGCGTTGTCCTCGTGTGTTGTCCTTGAGCGTTCTCTGAGGTGTGAGGCGCCCGCGAATGTTCCTATTTTGTTCTTATTGAGTCAAGCGGATTCGGAAGCGGCGGGGCGCCGCGCAAGACCGGCTCACGGTCAGGCGATGATGTCGGGGGTGATCTGGTCTTCGATGAACGCGATGCGGTCGCGCAACAACAGCTTGCGCTTCTTCAGGCGCTGTAACCGCAACAGGTCGGGGGCGGGCGATTGATGCAATGCATCGATCGCCGCATCGAGATCTCGGTGTTCCTGCTGCAACCGGGTGAGCTCGGCTTCGAGCTCACGCTCATCTTCATTGGTCATGTCTGCGGTGGCCGAAAACCGATAGGCGTGAGATCCGGGCTGTGGATGCCCTGTGGAAATTATCGTCCTTGCGCCGCGTGATCGCAAGCGATCTGCGATCCCTCGTCCCCGATCTCCAGCAACATATTTCTGCAGGGAGCTGCGGCGGTGCGTCGGCGTATTGATATCATGGATTTTTCCGGCGTGGTTCCCTTAGTCACGCTTCGTTACATATGAACTTTCAAAAATGACGCTGCAACGACGGATACCCATCGACAGGACGAATCGGTGATGTAGACTTGGTTGTCCGGATCGAATCCTAAAGGTTCAACCCTACCGAGGAGGTTTCGAATGACAATTCAGGCACATCTCGTTGAATTGGAACGGAAGCACAAACTTCTCGAAAACGAATTGCACGAAGCTCTCGTGCACCTTTCAACAGACGACCTGCAAATTGTTGAGTTGAAGCGCCGGAAGTTGATGGTCAAGGACCAGATCGAGCGTCTGAAGCAATCTGGCGACACGCTCCACTAGTAACCCCCGTGACAGTGTAGAGTTGATCACGTCCTTCACGCAGGGATGAGAGCATCCGTGCTCATCCCTGCTGCAAGGTGTGTACCGTGCAACACGGTTGTGCGGCGCTCACTCTTGCTTGGACCCGTGGCTCTCGACGCGCACACTTATCCGCTTCTCGAAACACTGTCGATATCTGCGAGCTCGGCGACGTGATCGGCGATCGCGAGCGAGGACGTCAGTCCCGGCGATTCGATGCCGAACAGATTGATCAGGCCTGCAACGCCGTGATCGCGCGGGCCCTGCATCAAGAAATCCTGCGTGGCCACGGCCGGCGGCACGATCTTCGGGCGGATGCCCGAATAGCTCGGCATCAGCGCGCCGTCAGGCAGCGTCGGCCAGTATTTGCGGATCGCGGGATAGAAGCGCTCGGCGCGTGACGGATCGACCTCGTAGTCGATCGTCTCGATCCATTCGACGTCAGGCCCGAAGCGCGCCTGTCCTGCCATGTCCAGCGTCAGGTGCACGCCCAGGCCGCCGGGCTCGGGCACCGGATAGATCAGGCGCGAGAACGGCGCCCTGGCGTTGCAGCTGAAGTAGTTTCCCTTGGCGAGATAGGCCGGCGGAATCCGGTCCAGCGGCATGCCGTCGATGCTGCGCGCCACATGCGTTGCCGACAGCCCCGCGGCGTTGACGAGGAGGTTGCATTGCAGCGTCATCGGTGCCTCGCCGCCGGCATCGATCTCGATGAGGCCGGCCGCCGCCTTGGCACGGATCAGCGGGGTGTGAAACGCGAAAGCTGCGCCGGCGTCCTCGGCTTCGCCGCGCAGCGAGAGCATGTAGGAATGGCTGTCGATGATGCCCGTCGACGGTGACAGCAGCGCGGCGTCGCAGGCGAGCGCCGGCTCCAGCGCGCGTGCGGCCTCGCCCGAGAGCAGCTGCATGTCGAGCACGCCGTTGGCCTCGGCATGCGCCTTGATCGATTGCAGCTTCTCGGTCTCCTTCGGGCTGGTCGCGACGATCAGCTTGCCGCAATTTTTGTGCGGGATGCCGCGCTCGGCGCAGTAGCGGTACAGCGCGTGCTTGCCTGCCACGCACATGCGCGCCATCCAGCTCCCGGCCCGGTAGTAGATGCCGGCATGGATCACCTCGCTGTTGCGCGAGGAGGTGACGGTGCCGATCGCCTCGGCTTCCTCGAGCACGATCACCTCGCGCCCGGCCTGGGCGAGCTTCCGGGCCACCGCGAGCCCGACCACGCCGGCTCCTATGACGACGCAATCGACCCTATCCATGGTTGTCCAGGATACCAGTTGGAAGCACCGGTGGCGCACGGTCCGGATGCGGCGGCGCAGGCGGGGCTTCCGTTAAGAAGTCGTTTATCATGTCAGGGCAATTGCCGCATTTTATGTCACATTATTCTGTTGTGTCGACAGGCGTTTACCCGATCCAAACCCGCGAGGCCAGACAATCCGACGTTGAAATCGCGGGTGGCTGATGGCTGAGAAGAACTGGCACGTGGGCAGCACGCTTTCGATTGCTGTGCACGCCCTCCTATGCCTGGCCGTTACGGGCGCGCCTGCGCGCGCCTTTGCGGCATCGGACAGCCTTGCCGTTCCGGGCGATCTCACCAGGCTTGATCCCGGCGTGATCTGGGAAGCCCTCATCGCGGGCATCGTGGTCTGCTCGTTCCTCGCCGCGATCGGGCTGTGGATCCATTCCTCGCTGCGCCGGTCCAGCCGTTTGCAGCTGCGTCGCAACGCCTTCATCTCCTCCGCCATGAACAACCTCAACCAGGGCGTGGTGATGACGGATGCGCAGCGCCGCGTCATCTTCTGCAATGACCGCTATCTAGAGATCTATGGCCTGACGCGATCCGACCTCCGGCCCAACATGACCGGTTGCGACATCCTGAGGCTGCGCCGCGAGCGCGGAGTGCTCGGCGTCACCGATGACGAATTTTACCAAAAGGCATCGAGCGCCAATGGCCTGACCACGGAACTGCCGGACGGACGGGCTATCCTGGTGAAGTATTTCGTGTTGCCGAACGGCGGCTCGGTGGCGACCCATCTCGACGTCACCGAGCAGCGCAACCTGTCGCGGCAGCTCGCCTCCACCAAGCAGTTCCTGGAATCGGTGCTCGATCATGTGCCGGCCTGCGTGGCGGCCAAGAACATCGAGGACGGCTGCTACATCTTCGCCAACAGCGCCTATGAGAAGTTCTGGGGATTGTCGCGGGACTTCGCCGTCGGCAGGAATGCACGGGAGCTGTTTGCGTCGGCCTCGGCGGCCAGCATCGAGGCCGCTGACCAGGCCGCGCTCAATTCGCCGGATGGCCAGCACCGCAATGAGTTCGAGGTGGATCGTGCCGGCGCGCGGCGCATGGTCGCCTCGATCCGGATCGTGGTCCGCAACGAGAGCAACAAGCCCGAATTTCTGCTCATCCTGTTCGAGGACATCACCGACCGCCGCTCGCTGTCGCAGGAGCTGGAGAGCACCAAGAAGTTCCTCGAGCTCGTGGTCGACAACATCCCGGTTGCGCTGATCGTGGAGCAGGTCAAGGACGGCCGCTATCTGCTCGCCAACCGCAGCGCGGAGACGATCCTCAACCGCAGGCGCGAGGAAGCCACCGGACTGACCGCGTCCGACATCTTCAACGCCAAGGAAGCCAAGCTGATCGTCGCGCGCGACGAGGCCGCGATCAAGAAGCGCGGGATGATCACCGAGGAGCATCCGATCTCCACCAAGGGCGGCCTGCGGCTGTTCCTGACCCGCCGCGCCACTGTGGTCAACGATGCCGGCGAGCCGCAATATCTGATCAAGACCCACGAGGACGTCACCGACCGCCGGCAGACCGAGTCGCGCATGGCGCACATGGCCTATCACGACGGCCTCACCGATCTGCCGAATCGCGCCGCCTTCCTGCAGGCTCTGACCCAGATGATCGAGGCTTGCGAGGGCACCGGCGAGGAGTTCGCCGTGCTCTGCGTCGACCTCGACGGCCTCAAGGAGGTCAACGACGTCTTCGGCCATGCGCTCGGCGACAAGCTCCTGATCGAGGTCGCCCATCGGCTCCAGGATTCCGCACGCGGCGGCGTGGTGGCGCGCCTGTCCGGGGACGAGTTCGGCCTGATCATCGACGGCAAGCAGCCCGAGGCCGGCCTCGCGCTGGCGCAGCAGATCGGCGAAGCCGTCGCGAAGGATTTTCAGATCGACGGCCGGCCGGTCCGCGCCGGCATCACCACGGGCATGTCGGTCTTTCCCCACAATGGCACCGATGGCGCCTCGCTGCTCGCCAATGCCGGCGCGGCGCTGTTCCGCGCCAAGCAGAAGTCGCGCGGCACGATCAGCCTCTACCAGCCCGAGATGGACCAGCAGATCCGCGACCGCCGCGTGCTGCACCAGGACCTCTCCATGGCGGTCAAGAACGGCGAGCTCTCGCTCGCCTTCCAGCCGCAGGGGGCCGCGGGCCACAGCGTCGCCGAGAGCGAGATCATCGGCTTCGAGGCGCTGGCGCGCTGGCAGCATCCGGTGCGCGGCCAGGTTTCGCCGGCCGAATTCATTCCCATCGCCGAGGAGAGCGGCCTCATCGTCGAGATGGGCGAGTGGATCCTGCGCGAGGCCTGCCGCGAGGCGGCGTCCTGGCCGAAGCCGCTGCAGGTCGCGGTCAATCTGTCGCCGGCGCAGTTCATGCACGGCGACGTGGTCGGCCTCGTCCATTCGATCCTGATCGAGACGGGCCTCGCACCCGGCCGGCTCGAGCTCGAGATCACCGAAGGTGTTCTGATCGAGGATTTCGATCGCGGCCTTGCGCTGCTGCGCCGCCTGAAGGCGCTCGGCGTGCGCATCTCCATGGACGATTTCGGCAGCGGCTATTCTTCGCTGAGCTATCTCCAGGCGTTCCCGTTCGACAAGATCAAGATCGACCGCGCCTTCATCATCAATCTCGGCCGCAACCCGCAATCGGCGGCGATCGTGCGCGCCGTCATCGACCTCGGCCACGGCCTCGAAATGTCGATCATCGCCGAGGGCGTCGAGACGCTCGACCAGCTCGCCTTCCTCGCCAAGGAAGGCTGTGACGGGGTGCAGGGCTATCTGCTCGGCAAGCCGTTGCCGATCGGCAAATATGCCGGGCTCGTCGGCCGCGCCGAAGCCATGGAGCTTGCGCTGAAGACCGGTTAGAGCGTTTTCGAGCGAAGTGGACAGCGGCTCGCGTCAAGAAAACGCGTCAGAATATGAATCTAGAGCCACCGTTCCGATTTCATCGGAACGGAAATCGCTCTAGTGGATGGGAGTGCTTCGCTCCCATTCGACGGCTTCATGGCGGATTACGACCTCGCGATCATCGGCGGCGGCCTGAACGGCGTCAGCCTCGCCCGCGATGCGGCGGGCCGCGGCCTGCGGGTGATCCTGTTCGAGCAGGGCGATCTCGGCGGCGCGGCGTCGTCGGCCACACCGCGGCTGATCCACGGCGATCTCTCGGTGCTGGAGCGCCGCGGCTTTTGGCGGGTGCGCCGGGCACTGGCCGAGCGCCGGACCTGGCTCGCCATCGCGCCGCATCTGGTGCGGCCGATGCGTTTCGTGATTCCTGCACATGTGGACGAGCGTCCGCCGTGGCTGCTGCGGGCCGGCCTGTTTCTTTATGACGTCCTCGCCGGCCGGAGCGGCCTGCCCGGATCGACGACCCTCGACATCACCCATCACCCGGTCGGCAACGCGCTGAAGCGCCCGTTCGGCACGGCGTTCGAATATTCGGACTGTATCGTCGACGATTCCCGCCTTGTCGTGCTCACGGCGCTGGACGCCGCCGAGCGTGGTGCGACGATCCGGACCGGGGCGCGCTGCGTGCGTGCCGACCGAACCGACATCTGGCGGCTCGCCGTGGTCGATCGCGGCCACCGCCGCTCCGTTACAGCAAGGGCGCTGGCCAATACCAGTGGCGGCTGGACCTCGATCGTCGCGGAGACCGTCCTGCGCCAGCCGCAGCCCGCCGCGACGGCCATGCAGATGAGCCAGATCATCGTGCCCAGGCTGTTCGATTCAGACAATGTCTACGTGTTCCAGAACAACGACGGCCGACTGATCTTCGCAAGCCCGTTTGAGCGCGCGTTCACGCTGATCGGCACAGTCACGCACGATTTCACCGGCGACCCCGCCATCGTGGCGGTGCGAGGGGCCGATGTCGGTTATCTCTGCGAAGCGGCGAGCCGCTACTTCCGCGAGCGCGTCGCCCCGACCGACGTGGTCCGGACGGTCTGCGGCGTCAATCTGAGGCCCGCGTCCGCGCGGCAACGCGAGGGCACAACCCTGTTCCACGCGCGCCGGCGCAAGGCACCGCTGATCACGATGTTCGGCGGCGACCTCACCACCGCGCGCCGGCGCGCCGAGCGGACGGTGACGAGGCTGACGCCGTTCTATCCGATGTCGCCGCCCTGGACCGCCGGCGCAGCGCTGCCAGGTGGAGATTTCGCCTGGGATCGTTTCGACACCGAGGTCGACCGCGCACGCGAGCGCTGGCGCTTTCTGTCCGAGCCGGAAGCCCAGCGCCTGGTCGCGGCCTACGGCTCGCGATTGGCGGCCGTGCTCGGTGAAGCAAGGACGCGCAAAGAGCTTGGCCCAGCCTTCGGTCCCGAACTGACCGGCGCGGAGGTGCGATATCTCATGACCTGCGAGTGGGCGCGTTTTCCGGATGACGTTCTGTGGCGCCGTTCCAAGCTGGGCCTGACAATGCCTGCGGCGGACCACGACGCGCTGGCGGCGTTCATGGCGGATGTGAGCCGGTCACTGGTGTAGCCCGGATGGAGCGAAGCGAAATCCGGGAGAGTCTCTGCGCCGGCGAACAGCCCCGGATTCCGCTTCGCTCCATCCGGGCTACGGCGGCGCGATGTAAGTTTTCCCCGAACCGGTTGAGCTAAACACGATCGGCCGCTAGCGTGCGGCGGAATCGGGGTTGGCAGGGACCATGGCGGAAGAATTGCCCGGAACGAACGTTGCGGCTGAAACGGCTGGCGGAGACGCATGTCCGGCGGCCGGCCAGCCGCTGCTGCGCATCGAGGGCGTCGCCAAGACCTTTGGCACGTTCCGCGCCGTCGACGGCGTGTCGCTCGATATCAAGGCCGGCGAGTTCTTCGCGCTGCTCGGCCCGAGCGGCTGCGGCAAGACCACGCTCTTGCGCATGCTCGCGGGCTTCGAGGCGCCGGACGAGGGGCGTATCCTGCTCGGCGGCAAGGATATCGCGCAGGCGCTGCCGCACGAGCGCCCGATCAACATGATGTTCCAGAACTATGCGCTGTTCCCGCATCTGTCGGTACGCGACAACATTGCCTTCGGCCTGAAGCGCGCCGGCATGCCGCGTGCCGACATCGCCACGCGCGTCGCGGAGATGGTGGCGCTGGTCAAGCTCGAGGGATTGGAGAAGCGCAAGCCGGACCAGCTGTCCGGCGGTCAGCGCCAGCGCGTGGCGCTCGCCCGCGCCTTGGCGCGCCGGCCGCAGCTCCTGCTGCTCGACGAGCCGCTCGCAGCGCTTGACAAGAAGCTACGCGAGAGCACGCAAGCCGAGCTGATGGAGCTGCAGCGGCGGCTCGGCATGACCTTCATCATCGTCACCCACGACCAGGAGGAGGCGATGACGATGGCTGATAGAATCGGCGTGATGAACGCCGGAAAGCTCGCCCAGGTCGCCAGCCCCCGCGAGCTCTACGAGGCGCCGCGTTCGCGCTGGGTCGCCGAGTTCGTCGGCGACATCAATCTGTTCGACGGCGAGTCAAAATTGCGCGACGGTCATCGTCTGGTCATCGGCACGCGCGATGCGGGGGCGCTGGTGGTGGCCGAGCCGCGTGAGGCGGTCGGCACCGGAAAAATGGCGGTCGCGATCCGCCCCGAGAAAGTCAAGCTGTCGCGGCGCGGCCCGGCCAACGAGGCCGGTCGCGAGACGGCGATCAACACCCTCGAGGGCGTGATCGCGGACATCTGCTATCTCGGCGGCACCACCACCTATAAGGTGAAGCTCGACACCGGCGGGATGCTGCAGGCGTCGGTCGCCAACAGCGCGCGGCTGGACGTCGACGCCTACAGCCTGAACCAGCATGTCGTCGCCTGGTTCACGCCCGACGATTGCGTGGTGCTGCAATCATGAGCTCGCGCCGCATCTTCGCAAAGCCGGCGCGCTTCGCGGCCATCGCGCCCTATGTCTGGATGGTGCTGTTCTTCCTGGTGCCGTTCGGCTTCGTGCTCAAGATCAGCCTGTCGCAGACCGCGATCGCGCAGCCGCCTTACGAGCCGGTGTTCGACCTCACGGCGGGATGGGACGCGCTGAAGGCGGCGTTCGCTGCGCTCTCGGTCGACAATTTCAAGCTGCTCGCCTCCGACGACATTTACGTCTTCGCCTATGTCCGCAGCCTCACCGTCGCCCTCACGGCCACCGCGCTGCTACTCCTGATCGGCTATCCCATCGCCTACGGGATGGCGCGGCTGCCGCAGCGCTGGCAGGCGGTGGCGATGGTGCTGGTGATCGTGCCGTTCTGGACCTCGTTCCTGATCCGCATCTACGCCTGGATCAACATCCTCCAGCACGACGGCCTGCTGAACCAGGTCCTGCTGGCGCTGCATCTTTTCAGCCAGCCCGTGGTGTGGCTCTCCACCGACACCGCGATGTATATCGGCATCGTCTATTCCTATCTGCCGTTCATGATCCTGCCGCTCTACGCGACGCTCGCCAAGATGGAGCCGGTGCTGGAGGAAGCGGCTGCCGATCTCGGCGCGCCGCCCTGGCAGGTGTTCTGGCTCGTCACCTTCCCGCTGTCGCTGCCCGGCGTCGGCGCCGGCGTGCTCTTGTGCTTCATCCCGATCGTCGGCGAGTTCGTCATTCCCGACCTTCTGGCCGGCTCCAACGCGCTGATGATCGGCCAGACCCTGTGGCTCGAATTCTTCACCAACAAGGACTGGCCGGTTGCCTCGGCTGCCGCGATCGTGCTGCTGGTCGTGCTGCTGGTGCCGCTCTTGCTGTACGAGCGGCTGCAGAAGCGGCAGCTGGAACAGGGAAGATAGCGCGATGCGCAAGGTCTCCCGCCTGTCCCGCTTCAACATCGCCTCGCTCGCGCTGGGGCTGGCGTTCCTCTATTTGCCGATCCTGATCCTCGTTCTCTATTCCTTCAACGCTTCGCGCCTGGTGACGGTGTGGGGCGGCTGGTCGCTGCGCTGGTATCATGAGTTGTTCAACGATCGCGCCATGATCGAGGCGGCCTGGATGAGCCTGCGGGTCGCTGTCGCCTCCGCGACGATCGCGACGCTGCTCGGCACGCTCGCAGCGGTGGCGCTGTCGCGCGGTGAACGCTTTCGTGGTCGCACCCTGTTCTCAGGCATGCTCTACGCACCGCTGGTGATGCCGGAGGTGATCACCGGATTGTCGCTGCTCTTGCTGTTCGTTGCGCTGAACGCCGAGCGGGGTTTCTGGACGGTGACGATCGCCCACACCACGCTCACCATGTGCTTCGTCACGGTGGTCGTGCAGTCGCGCCTCGGCTCGCTCGATCGCTCGCTGGAGGAGGCGGCGATGGATCTCGGCTGCAATCCCGTCGGTGCGTTCGTTGCCGTAACGCTGCCGCTGATCGCCCCTGCAATCGTCGCCGGCTGGATGCTGGCGTTCACGCTGTCGCTCGATGATCTCGTGATCGCGAGCTTCACCACGGGCCCAGGCTCGGCGACGCTGCCGATCCGCATCTATTCGGAGGTGCGGCTCGGCGTGAAGCCCGAGATCAACGCGATCTGCACGCTGGTGATCGCGCTGATCGCGGTGGTGATCGTGATCGCTTCGCTCGCCTCCAAGCTGTCGAGCTCGCAGGGCGAGAGCGCGGCGCCGCTGTAGAGGAGAGCGTCACTCCGGAGCGATACGCAGCATTGAACCATGGTGCGGAATAGCGCACCTGAGAAGCTCGAGATTCCGGGTCTGGTCCTTCGGACCATCCCGGAATGACAGCCTATTTACGACTTCACCGCACCCGCCGTGAGCCCGCCCACCATGTAGCGGCGGAAGGCGTAATAGACCGCGGCCGGCGGCAGCGCGTAGATGAAGCCCGTCGTCATCAGCAGCTCCCAAGGCGAGTCGTCGGCGGCGAGGAAGTTGCCGAGCGCGACGGGGAGGGTGATGTCGCGGTCGTTCGACAGCAGCAGGAACGCGTAGAGATACTCGTTCCAGGCCAGCAGCACCGCATAGGTGCCGATCGCGACCAGCGAGGGCATCATCAGCGGCAAATAGACCAGGCGGAAGATCTGCAGCGTGGTGGCGCCGTCCATCACCGCGGCTTCGTCCAGCTCCACCGGCAGCTTGTCCGAGGCCTGCTTCAGCACCCAGATCGCGTAAGGCGAGGCGATCGTCACCATGGCCAGGATCAGCGACCAGTGATTGTTGAGCAGGCCGTAATTGCCCATCGTGCGATACATCGGGACCGCGAGGAACGCCGCCGGAATGAAATAGGTGAAGAGCGCGAGGTTCAGCACGGCGCGGCCGCCCGGCACCTTCAATCGCGAAATCGCGAACGCCGCGGCGGTCGCGATGAACAGCGTGAGCACGCCCACGGAGACTGCGATCAGCGTCGAATTCCAGAACTGGGCGTAGAAGTCGCGCAGGAAGTAGTGCTGCTGCTTGAACACGATTTCGAAGTTGTGCAGCGTCGGATGGTCCGGCCACAGCTTGCCCGAGAACGCGTCCTCCTTCGGGGAGATCGCGAACAGGAACATGTGGTAGATCGGGATCATCGTCCACAGGAAGACGGGAATGCCGATCAGCAGCAGCCGCGCTTCCGTCGCGACGTCACGGAGGGAGGGAAGCTTCATCGCGACAACCGTTTCATCATGAAGTAAACCAGTGGCAGGACGAACGGCATCGCGCAGACGATGGATGCCATCGCGAGCGAGAGCTGGTCGAGCCGAAGATAGCGGATGCCGAGCGTCGCCAGCACGTGCGTGAGGTCGGCAGGTCCGCCGCCGGTGAGCAGGTAGACGCTGTTGAAATCGCCCAGCGTCCAGATCATCGAGAGCAGCGTGCAGGTGACGTAGAGCGTCTGCATCGACGGCCAGGTGATGTAGCGGAATTTCTGCCACCAGCTGGCACCGTCGACCTCGGCGGCCTCGAACAGATCGTGCGAGATCGCAAGGCGCCCGGTGATCAGGATCAGCGTCCAGAACGGCAGCGACTTCCAGATGTGCACGGCGATCGCCATGCAGAGCGCGACGGTCGGGTCGTTCAGCCAGTTCGGACCGTCATCGCCGGTCAGGGAGAAGATGAAATGGTTGACCATGCCCCATTCGGGATTGAGCATGAAGCGCACCGACAGGATGGTCGGGATCGACGGCACCGCCCAGGGCAGGATGAAGATCACCGACAGCCATCTGATCCAGGTGCGCTGCTGCGCGAAGAAGCCGGACAGGAACAGCGCAATCATCATCTTGATGTTGATGCCGACGACCAGGAAGATCAGCGTGTTGATTGCAGCGCGCGCGAAGATCGGGTCGTGATATAGCGCCACATAGTTTGCCGGATCGCGTGCCAGCCAGAGCCCGTAGCAGACGGGATAGACGACGAAGGCAAGGAAGACGAGCAGATAAGGTGTTAGCAGGAGGATGCCCCAGACCTGCGCCGGGGTCAGCCGCGACGACAGGGGCGGGCCGGGTATTGCCTGATCGCCAGAGAGCGTGATCGCCATTCTTTCGGACTCTTCAAAGAGAAGCCGGCCGCGAGACGCGGCCGGTGTTGTTGTTGCACTCTCCCCCGCAACGCGGAGAGATCGGCGGACGACTCAGCCCGCGACCTGCTTGATGCGGGCGATGAGTTCGTCGACCGCCTTGTCGACCGGAACCTTCTCACTGACGACGCGGTTCATCGCCTTCGCCCACACGTTCTCATTGTTCAAGATCGTGAACTTCCAGTTCCTGGTAAAGTCGAACTGAGAGGTGCCGCCCTTGAACTGGGTGTAGACGGCCTTGCGGTGCTTGTCGGCCTGCCAGAACGGGCTTTCCTGGCTTTCTTTCGTCACCGGGAACCAGCGGCCGAGCGCGCCCTCGATGTAGGGACGGATGTTCTCTTCCTGCAGCAGGAAGTTGAGGAACTGCTTGCCCTCGGCCTTGTTCTTGGCCGCGGTGAAGATCAGACCCGTCTTGACGTCGGAGCGATACTTGATGGTCGAGCCATCGGGAGCCTTGGGGAAGGACGCCGTGACGATGTCCTGCTCATAAGCCTTTTTGCCGGCCTCGCGCTGTTCCGGCGTGAGGTTCTGGTTCTGTGACTCCTCGTACCATTTTGCTGCGATCGAGATCGTGAAGTTGTGGGTCATCACGATCGTCTTGTTGTGGAAGGCGACATTGTTGTCCGGGTCCTTCCAGGTGGTCGCGGAGGGCGGGGCGCAGCCCTTGGTGTAGGTGTCGGTGTAGTCCTTCAGCGCCTTGATCAGGCCGTCGCGGACCTTGGGGTCGTCGACCAGCAGCTTGCCGTCGTCGTCGACCAGCTTGACGTGGTAGGCGTCCATGAAGGTGTAGAACGATTGGAACGAGTCGGTGGATTCCACGCCCATCGGCTGGCCGACGGCATAGATGCGCTGGCCCGTGGCCTTACGGATCGCCGGCTGCACCTTGTCGCACCAGAAGCTCCAGTAGCCGGTCCAGTCGTTCGGGATGTCACTCTGCTTGAAGCCGGCTTTCTCCAGCATGTCGTTCCAGATCTGGACGTGCATGCTCTGCTGCTTCAGCGGGAAGCCGTAATAGGCCTTCTTCTTGGCGACGTCGTTGTAGAGGATCGAGGCGTCCAGCGTGTTCTGCACGAACCGGCCCTTGATCGGCTCCATGACGTCGGTGAGGTCCTCGAGCTTGCCCTCATAGGCCCACTTGCCCTGTACCTGCACGTCGTAGCTGTCGGAATAGGCGACGTCGGGCACGGTGCCCGCATCGAGCGCTGCGACGGTCTTCGGAATCATGTCCTGGATCGCGTATTGCGACAATTCGACCTTGATGCCGGTCTTGGCTTCAAACTTCTTGATCGTCTCGGCGAGCGCTTCGTCCTCGGACTTGTAAAAGCCTTTGACCCACCAGACCGTGATCGTCTTCTGTTGCGCAAATGCGGGCGCAGTGGCGGCAAACAGCCCAACCGCAGCGACCGCCAATGAAACCGCGCCAATAACCTTGGATTTCACGTTTTTCTCCCTCAAACGGCCGGTGTTTTAACCGGTCGTATAAAACACTAGCGCATGGTGGTAGCGCAATCAACGCATCTTGTCGGACCAAGGTCGTAGCGCGTCGGAGATGCATCATGCGCGCATCGATCCAATCGCCGCATCAATTCACCGGGATCAATTCGCGCGCGCTCCACGGCGCACAATCGTCAGTTCGACTTCGCGCCCTCTTTCGCATTTTCGGCGGTCGGCGATCCCTCCGGGCGCTTTCCCCCCGTGATGCGCTGCTTGAGGAGATCGAGGAAGGGAGACGCCGCCGGCGACTGCCGGATCAGGCTTTCGGGATCGGGAAAGATCAGGGGATCGTCCCAGGGGCCCTGCACCATGAAGGGCAATTGAAAGCCGGACGCCGTGTTGAGGCTCGCCACGCCCTTCATGTCGTATTCGCGGGTCGGCACCGAGGCGGTGCCGGTCAGCGTGATCTTGGCCGCCGGGCCCTCGATGCGGATGTCTTCGGCGGTTGCGATGCCGTCGGAGAATTTCACGGCGATCGTGAGCTTGTCGTATGGCGTCGAGCCGCTGCGGAAATTGCCGCCGCCCGACAGCGGCCGCCGCTCCAGCCGCTTCAGCAGCTGCTCGGCATTGAAGCCCGCGATCGCGCCGTTATGCCCGGTCACGGTGGCGCTGCCGTCGAGCGACTGCACGAGGCCGAACGGGCTCGAGCCCGAGGCGAACAGCGAGACGTTGATGTTGCCGCGGCCGGACAGCTTGTTGAGGCCGAACAGCTCGGTGGCGCAGGCCTGCAGATCAACGTCGGTGAACTGGAATTGCGCCTTGATGTCGGCGACCGTATCGGACCGCGCGATGCCGAACGAGCCTTTCGCGATACCGCCATAGACCTGCGCCTCGCCGACCGAGAGCGCCAGCGTGCCATTCCGCAAATTGGCGCCGATCGCGGTGCGGCCGAGCCGCGTGGGCCCGACCGTCAGCTTGGCCGCCGACAGGCGCATGTCGAGGTCGGTGGTCGACAATCCCTGGAGGTCGAACAGCTGCCTGTTCCAGTCGCGCGCGCCGCTCGCGAGCAGGCGGAACGTCGAGATATAAGGTGTGAAGTCGAGCGCGTCGGCGGCGAGCGTGGCCTGCAGCGTCTGCCGGCCGTTATTGGCGTAGGTCATGACGCCTTCGGCGGCATTGCCGTCGAGCTCGACGTTGACATTGGTGAGCGCGATCGAGGCGCCGACGACGTTGGCGCGCGCCTTCAGCACGAAGCGGCCGAAGCCGCCGCTGCCGGGCTGCGGCTGTCCGGTCCAGCGCAGCGCGTTGCGCAAGGACGGGCTGTCCACAGTGAGCGTGCCCTCCATCATCGCGCTGGTGCGATTGGCGACGCTGCCGTCGAAGGCGAGCTTGAGCGGCGCGCTGGCGATGCGCGCCTTCAGGCCGGAGCGGTCGCCGGAGAGGGCGGCGACGAAATCGGAAAAGCTGATCGAGCCGTCGACGCGCTCGCCGCGCCAGTCGAACTGCCCGGTCGCGGCAAAAGAGCGCGAGATCGAAGGCCAGGCCAGCGACAGGTCGATGTCCTCGAGCTTCTCGTTGGCACGCGTGGCAACGTCCTCGTAATCGAGCACGCCGTCCTGGATGCGGATTTCGGAGAACGAGACCTGGTTCTCGGCCCCGGGCTTCATGGTGCGTGCGATGGTCTGGATGAAGGGCGTCCAGTTGCTCTCGCCGTCCGGCTTCAGGCTGACGTGGATGCGCGGCCGCAGCAGCGTCAGGTCGGCGATCTCGAAACGCTGCAGCAGGAGCGGCAGCAGCCGCAAATTCGCGGTAAGCACGTCGACCTGGAGCGCGGGAGCGCTCGTGCCGCCGCCCTTGAGGCCGACGTCGCGGAAGGAGATGTAGCTCGCCGGAAGCACCGAGATCTCGATGCTGCCTGCGACATTGAGCTCGAGCCCGGTGACGTCGCGGATCTGCGCTTCGACCGCCTTGCGCAGCGCGTCGCGGTTGATGAGCCAGGAGGTCGCGATCAGGGCGATCAGCGCGACGCCGAGCAGCGCCGCGATCGGCGTCCCGAGGCGCTTCATTCCTTGGGCCATGGTCAATGGCATGTCCTGATCGGGTTGGTCGTTGGAGCCAGAAAGGCGGGCCGCGAAACGTGTGTGCCGAACGCCCAGATCCTATGGTGTTAAGTACCGCAACTTGATGGGTTTTCTTGACGCTTTCAAGGCCGCTGCGCGGTTATGCCCACGGCATGGGCAGCTTCTATCACCCGGGGGCGGAGCGGAGAACCCCGTATCATTGACGGCTTCGGACGATTTCGCCTAATAATCGCCGCCAATGAGGCGCGACGCCCGCCAGCCCAAGGTTCAGTCGAGGTTTTTTGTATGAACAAGGTCTATCCCGACGCCAAGTCGGCGCTGTCAGGCATTCTAAAAGACAATATGATGATCATGTCGGGTGGCTTCGGCCTCTGCGGCATTGCCGAGGAGCTGTCGGACGCGATCCGGGATTCCGGCGTCAAGGGCCTGACCGTGGTCTCCAACAATGCCGGCGTCGACGGCATCGGCCTTAGCCGCCTGCTCGAAACCCGCCAGATCAAGAAGATGATCTCGTCCTATGTCGGCGAGAACAAGCTGTTCGCCCAGCAATACCTCGCCGGAGAGCTGGAACTCGAATTCAATCCGCAGGGCACGCTGGCCGAGCGCATCCGCGCCGGCGGCGCCGGCATCCCGGCCTTCTACACCAAGACCGGCGTCGGCACGCTGATCGCCGAAGGCAAGGAAGTGAAGGAATTCGACGGCGAGAAGTACCTGATGGAGCGCGGCCTGTTCGCCGACCTCGCCATCGTGCACGCCTGGAAGGGCGACACCGCCGGCAACCTGATCTACCGCAAGACCGCGCGCAACTTTAACCCGATGATGGCGACCGCCGCGAAGATCACGGTGGCCGAGGTCGAGCATCTGGTTCCCGCCGGTGAACTCAATCCCGACCACATCCACACGCCCGGCATCTTCGTGAAGCGCATCGTCGAGGTCGGCACGGCCAAGAAGCGCATCGAATTCCGCAACACCCGCCCGCGTACCGCCGCTTAAGCGCAACAGGAGACTCACATGGCCTGGACCCGTGAACAGATGGCCGCGCGCGCCGCGAAGGAATTGCGCGACGGCTACTACGTCAATCTCGGCATCGGCATCCCGACGCTGGTCTCGAACTACATCCCCGATGGCATGGACGTCTCCTTGCAGAGCGAGAACGGCATGCTCGGCATGGGGCCGTTCCCCTATGAGGGCGAGGAAGACGCCGATCTCATCAACGCCGGCAAGCAGACGGTGAGCGAGCTGCCGTCGACCTCGTATTTCTCGAGCGCGGATTCCTTCGGCATGATCCGCGGCGGCCACATGGATCTCTCGATCCTCGGCGCCATGCAGGTGGCCCAGAACGGCGATCTCGCCAACTGGATGATCCCCGGCAAGATGGTCAAGGGCATGGGCGGCGCGATGGATCTCGTCGCCGGCGTTAAGCGCGTCGTGGTGGTGATGGAGCATTCGGCCAAGGACGGCCCGAAGCTCCTGAAGAGGTGCAATCTGCCGCTGACCGGTGAGCGCGTCGTCGACATGGTCGTCACTGATCTTGCCGTCTTCACCATCGACAAGCACGGCGATGGCGGCATGGCGCTGATCGAGCTCGCCGACGGCGTCACGCTCGACGAGATCAAGTCCAAGACCGAAGCCGAATTCCGCGTCGCGCTGAAGAACACGTAGGGTCGTCGTAAAGGGGCGCGCATGACGATACGGTCCGCGCGTCCCGAAGATGCCGTATTCATCGCACAAACCATCCTGAATTCGATGCGCGGCCACCGGCCGCGCGGCTGGTTCGACGTGGCGCTCGGCTGGCCGGAAGCGGACTGCCTCGCTTTCGTCGCGCGCGTCGCCGTCGCACGGGCGGTGTCGATGTGGCGTTTTTCGCAGTTCCTGGTCGCCGAGATTGATGGCAAGCCCGCTGCTGCACTTTGCGCCGTGCCGGCAGCCGGCACCGGACCGGCGGCATGGCGCGCGGTCGAAGAGGTCGGTCTCTCCATTGGGCTGACGGCGTCAGAGCTCGACGCCATCCGCCAGCGCGGTGCCTATTCGCGAGCTTGCTGGGTCCAGGGCGGCGAGGGCGACTGGATGATCGAGCATGTCGCGACCGACCTTGCCTATCGTGGTCGTGGCTTGATGCAGGCGTTGATCGCGCATGCGCTGGACAAAGGGCGCGCAGCTGGGTTTGCCCGGGCGACGATATCGTTCCTGATCGGCAACGAGCCGGCCGAGCGCGCCTACGCGAAGGCGGGTTTTGTCTTCGCGGAAGAGAAGCGCGACCCGAATTTCGAGGCAATCATCGGCGCGCCCGGTTTTCGCATGTTCGCGCGGAAGATTTGAGCAGGTTGCAGGCACCGGCGACAACCAAGCGTTTGCTATCAATTGGTCGAAGCGCCATGAATGTGCGGACGATGTGCCCCTTCAAGCGGGGCCGCTCGGCACCTCGGAGAACCGGGTCAGCCAGGCAACTGGGCCGATGCTCGCGGCGATGATCAGGAGGGCCGCGAGCGCGCCGTCCTCGAAATTGCCGCGGCTTGCGTACTGGTAGATCGACGTGGACAGCGTTTCGACGTTGAGGGGCCGCAGGAGCAGCGTTGCCGGCAGCTCCTTCAGGCAGTCGACGAACATGATGATGACGGCGCCAAGCATCGCGGGCCGGAGCAACGGCAGATAGATCTGCCTCAACATGACCCCCTGGCCGGCGCCGACCGCGCGCGCGCTCTCGTCATAGTCGCTCGGAATGCTGTCGAACCCGGCCTTGATCATGCCGACCGGCACAGCCAGAAAACGAATCGTGTAGGCGATCACGACGGCCATCCCGGAGCCGACCAGGACCAGACCCGGAAGCGAACGTCCGGTCCAGGTCGCGACCGCGCTCAGCGCATTGTCGACCGCCAGCACCGGGGTGAGCAGGCCGAGAGCGATGACGAGACCCGGCAGCGCGTATCCGGCCTGCGCGATGCTCAGCGCGACATATCGCAGAGGATCCGGCCGCAAGCGATGCGCGATCGTCGTGGCGAGCGCAAGCATCAAGGCCATGAGCGTTGCGAGCCCTGCAAAGGCAAACGAATGGAAGGTGTGGCGCCACAGCAGCGGGTCGAAATTTGCAAGCAGGCCGCGGCCGAGAGCCTGATGCGCCAGATAGAGCAGCGGGACCACGAAGCCGATCAGCACCGGCAGCACGCAGACCGCGAACGCGATCGACGCTCTTGCGCCCGACAGCGGGGTTCGCCGCCTCACATGCGGGCTTTCGGCCGAGAATTCGATGCTGGCGTTGCGACGGCCGTAACGCTCCATCGCGATCAGGCCGGCGACGATCGCAAGCATCAGGCATGCGAGCTGCGCTGCACCGGCAAGGCTGCCGCGGTTGAGCCAAGTGGTGAAGATCGAGACCGTCAGCGTGCGGATGCCGAGATATTCGCTGGCTCCGATGTCGTTGAGCGTTTCCAGCGCGACCAGCGCCACGCCGACCGCCAGCGCCGGCCGCGCCATCGGCAGTGAAACGCGCCACAAGATGGTCCATCGGCCGGCGCCCAGCGTCGTGGCCGCTTCCGCGAATTCGGCTGACTGAACCTGGAACGTCGCACGCGCCGAGAGATAGACGTAAGGGTAGAGCACGAGCCCGATCACGAAGATGGCGCCCGGCAACGAGCGGAGGTTGGGCAGAAGGCCGAGGGCATCGCCCAGCGGCAGCCAGGTCGCCAGGGTGCGATGCACCAGGCCTAGCGGTTCGAACAGATCGGCATAGACGTACGCCGCAAGATAGGTCGGAATCGCCAGCGGCAGCGGCATCAGCCACAGCAGCATGCCCCGGCCGGCAAAATCGTGGCGCGACATCACCCATGCAGTGCCGGCGCCGATCAAAAGTGTGACCGCGCCGACCCCGACGAGCAGAAGGGCAGTGTCGAGAAGGGCGGCCGGCAGCACGTAGTTGATCAGGTCGTGCCACACATCCGATGCCGGCTGCAAAGCCAGCGAAACGATCGAGATCACGGGCGCCGCGACCAGGACCGCGGTTGCGATCGCGATGGCGGTTGCGGCGCGACCGGCCCGCACACGGCCCCTCGATCGAGGCCGTGTGCTCGTAGCTTCCAGCAGTTCGATAGACGTGGGCCGCCAGAGATCAGTTGTCAAAGCCGACCTTGTCCACCAGCGAGGCCGCAGCCTTGCGGTTGGCGGCGATCTTTGCGATCGGCAACGGATCCGGGACGAGCTTGCCGTAGCCGGCGATGGTCGCATTGACGGCGACACCGCTCCGAACCGGATATTCGTAGTTCTGGTCGGCATACATCTGCTGGGCCTGCTCGCTGACGAGCCACTCGATCAGCTTGGTACCGTTGGCCTTGTTGGGCGCGTTCTTGGCGAGCAGCACGCCGGAGAGGTTGACGTGGGTGCCGCCGCCCTCGAAGGTCGGCAGGATGACGCGGGTCGCCTCCGCCCACGGCTTCTTCTCGGGATCGTTGTTCATCATCAGCGCCCAGTAATAGGTGTTGCCGATGCCGATATCGCATTTGCCGGCGGCGACGTCACGCGCGGCTTCGCGATCGCCGCCCGACGGCTTCTGCGCGAGATTGGCCTTCAGGCCGCGCAGCCATTCCTCGGCCTTGGCTTCGCCGTACTTGGCCGCGTAGGCCGCGAACAGCGCGTTGTTATAGATGTGCTGGCCCGAGCGAATGCAGATCTTGCCCTTCCACTTGGGATCGGCGAGCTCCTCATAGGTGATCTTGTCCTGCTTGACGCGATCCTTCGAGGCATAGATCACGCGCGCGCGCATGGAGATGCCGGCCCAGTGTCCGTCCGGATCGCGATATTGCGCCGGCACGACCTTGTCGACCGCCTCCGACTTGATCGGCTGGGTGACGCCGGCCTGCACGGCCTCGTCGATGCGGCCGATGTCCACCGTCAGCAGCACGTCGGCCGGACTGTTGGCCCCTTCCGCCTTCATGCGCTGCTCCAGACCGGAGCTTGCGGAGACGACGTTGACCTTGATGCCCGTGTCCTTGGTGAACGCATCGAACAGCGGCTGGATCAGCTTGGTCTCGCGGTAGGTATAGACGTTGACCTCGCCATTGGCGGCGGCCTCCGACACGAAAGACGTGGTCAGGCTCAACACCGCCGCAGACGCGGCGAGGACGCGAAGATAGATCATAAGGGCTGCTCCCAGGCGCGAGATTGAACGCCGATTGAGTAGCGCAGGCGGGGGGCCAACGTTAGCGACGCGATGTCGCGAGAGCATAAGCTTAGAGCAATTCCAAAGTATCTTTTAGACTCATTCTAATACTGAAGCGACGGTCATGGGAAATAATTGGCGCCCTATGATCCTGCCGGCCTCATCTTGCTCAGGCGCTGCGAGACGCTGGCCAGCCACGACCTCTCCTCGCGCACCAGGCGGAAGCCGAGATTGGCGGGCGGCACGCCCTGGGCGCAGCCGCCGGCACGGGCGTCGCGGATGAAGTCGGTGACATAGGCGCGGTGCGCACCCTCGGCGACGCGCACGCCGCAATTCACGGTCGCGCGGCCGGGATTGCCGGAATCATCGACACGCGAGCGCACGAAGCACGTCGCGGTCCACTCCCAGATATTGCCGGCGAGGTCTTCGACGCCATGCTCGTTCGGGCCGAACTTGCCGAAGCGATGAGCCGTGGTGTCGGAGAGGTCGCGTTCGGATTCGCGCTCATAGCGGCTGATCCAGCGCTTCGAAGGGTCGCTTGCATCGACCGGTACCCCGTCATCCCGGAATCTGGAGCCGGCGGCAAAGGCCCATTCCTCGTCGCTCGGCAGGCGGTATTGATGGCCGGTCTCGCGCGATAGCCAGCCTGCGTAGGCCTCGGCATCGTGCCAGCTCACCTGCACTGCTGGGCGATCGGGGGCGATTGCGACGTCGCGATCGAGTGCGCGGCAGGCGCCATCCTGCACGCAATGCTGATAGTCGGATGAAGCGACCTGATTCCGCATGATGCGCAGCGGCCGGTTGATCCGGATGGTGCGCATCGGCGCTTCCGCCTGCTGTCCGCCGCGGGTGAAATCGCCGGCCTCGCGATAGGCGAAGCTGCCCGGGGCGACCTCGACCAAGGCCGGCTCGCCGACGGCATGGCGCATCGTCAGCTCCGAGACCAGAGGCGCAACGGCCAGCGGCCCCGCAAGCCCGGCCGCGCAGGCAAGTGCCAGCTTGAGCTTGAATGCGATCAGCACAATCATTCCTCCGCAGAAGGAAAAAAGGGGCCGGCGATGACCGGCCCCTTCGTCGCGTCTAGTTGGTGCTGGCGGGAGGTATTTCGGCAGGCGCCTTCACTTGCATCATCAGATCGTCGTTCCACTTGCCTTCGACCTTGAAGTGCGCGGTGGCGCCGAGACTGGCCGCCTCGATCAGGTTATGCGTGACATAGGCGTAGATGCCGGGCTGCTGGAACTTGTACAGCGCAGCTCCCGCCGAGCCGCCGCGGATGAACCAGGTCTCGAGCCCGACCTCGGGCGCGTTGCCGAACTTGCCGGTCTCCCAGACATAGTCCCCGTGGCCACCGATCAGATGCGGACGGCTGTCGCGATTGGCCTGCGAGTGCACGATCAGCACGTTCTCGCCGACCTTCGCGGTGAGCGCGTTCTTGCCGGTGAGCGCGCCAACCTTGCCGTTGAACACGACGTGGGTCGGGGTCAGCTTCTTCATCACCTCTTCGGTCTCGGTGAAGGCTTCGCCCGGCGATTCGTAGGACTTGAAATTGCCCTTCTCGTCGCGCGGCACGTACATGTCCTGCTCGCCGATATAGTAGATCTTGTCGTATTTCAGCGCGCGGCCCTTGCCGTCGTTCAGCCCCTCACGCGGCAGCACCATCACGGCACCGTTCATGCCCGAGACGACGTGCCAGGGGGTCATCGGGCCGCCCGGTGCGCAGTGATACACGAACACGCCGGTCTTGGTCGCCTTCCAGCGCAGCACGACCTGCTCGCCGGGATTGATGAGCGTGAGCTCGCCGCCGCCGAGCGCGCCGGTCGCGGAATGGAAGTCGATGTTGTGCGGCATGGTGTTCGTCGCGGGATTGACTAGTGTCAGCTCGACATAGTCACCCTCGTGCACGACCATGAGCGGGCCCGGCATCGAGCCGTTGAACGTCATCGCCTGGAAGGTGGTGCCCTTGTCGTCGATGACGAATTTCTTCTCCTCGATCGTCATCCTGAACTCGACGATCTTGGGGCCCTGTGTCGTGGCCTGCTCGTGCGCGTGCACGAAGGGCGGAGCGACCAGCTCTACCTTCTGACGCGGCAGCTTGAGATCGCCGGCGGCGAAAGCCGGGATCGCCAACATCAGGGCGGTCGCGGCGGCGCTGATCAATGCGGCTCTGCGGGTGAACATCGGAAGCATCCTTCATCTGAAATGGTTTTGATGACGGAGTGCAGTGTGCGCCGATTGCGGCAAGCGTGTTTGTGCTGCGACAAGCTTCCGCCGGATCGCGTTCGGCAACATGACCTAGATTTCTCGAAGGAGCGGGATCGGCGATGGCAACTCACCGCGTCCGCAGGCGCGATGCCGATCGAGGCCGAGCGTCAACTCAGCGGCAACTCGTTTGCATGTTCAAGCTGGATGACGATCTCGGTTGCCCCGCTCATGCGCGTGGACGAGATCGCAAGACAGGCCTTGGCGAAGGCGCGTCCGTTCAGAGCAGGTTCACGGCGAGCCAGACCAATCCCCAGATCGCCAATGACAGCGCGACGAAGACGGCGATCGCGGCCGCCAGGGCGCGCACCGCGCCGGCGGGGGCCGGCGCGGCCGGGGCCAGCCGGAAGTCGTCGAAACGCGGGATATGGCCGCGGACGTCGAGCAGGGAGAGAATGAGTTCGAGTGCGAAAAGCCTCATGGCGAACGCTCCGGATGGCCGCGATTTTTTCTCACCATGGCCGGGAACCGGTATCCGCGCTTTGCGCGAGCGCAAAGCCGCGTCCGCCGATCCGGGTTATTTGAATCATTCCGTGATTTGCCGCGATGTCTCGCGCGCGGCGGGCATTTACGAATGGGTAACTTATGAGAGCTGATCTTGCGGCGATCTACGGCGAGGAACGCCTGCCACGCTATACCAGCTATCCGACCGCACCGCATTTCACGCCGGCGATCGGTCCGGACGCCTATGCCCGCTGGCTGGCGGAGCTGCCCGTGGCCGCCAGCGCCTCGCTCTATCTGCACGTGCCGTTCTGCCGCGAGATGTGCTGGTACTGCGGCTGCCATACCCAGATCGTCCGCCGCGACGAACTGATCGCCGGCTACCAGCGGACGCTGCGCAGAGAGATCGCGCTGACGGCCGAAACCATCGGCCACCGCATCAAGGTCGAGCACATTCATTTCGGCGGCGGTACGCCGACGATCATGGCGCCGGACGCCTTTGCCGAGCTGATGGCGACGATGCGCCAGGAATTCTTCGTGCTGCCCTCGGCGGAAATCGCGGTCGAGATCGATCCCCGTACATTGAGCGCGGACATGGTCGAGGCGATGCGGCTCTCCGGCGTCAACCGCGCGAGCCTCGGCGTGCAGAGCTTCGACCCGGTGGTGCAGCGGGCGATCAACCGTGTGCAGAGCTTCGCGCAGACGGCCTCCGTGGTCGAGATGCTCCGCGGCGCTGCGATCGAGGGTGTCAACTTCGACCTGATCTACGGACTGCCGCACCAGACAGTGGCTTCGTGCCTGGAGACGGTGCGACGCAGCCTCGCGCTTTCACCCAGCCGCTTCTCGGTGTTCGGCTATGCTCACGTGCCAGCCTTCAAGAAGCACCAGCGCATGATCAATGAAGGCGTGTTGCCCGACGGCCTTGCGCGCCACGACCAGGCCTGCGCCATCGCCAATGCCTTGAAAGAGGCCGGCTACGTGCAGATCGGGCTCGATCATTTCGCGCGGCCCGACGATGCCATGGCCGTGGCGTTCGAGCAGGGCACGCTGCGGCGCAACTTCCAGGGCTACACCACCGACCGGAGCGAAGTCCTGCTCGGCTTCGGCGCCAGCGCGATCGGGCACCTGCCGCAGGGCTATGTCCAGAACGAGGTGCAGATCGGCGCCTATGCGCAGAGCATTGGTGCCGGCCGCCTCGCCACCGCGAAGGGTTACGGCCTCACCGATGACGACCGGCTGCGCGCCGACATTATCGAACGCATCATGTGCGAGTTCGGTGCCGATCTCGGTGACATCTGCGCGCGCCATGGCGCGGAGGCCGGCGCCATGCTGAAATCTGCCTCGCGTCTGAAGCCGCTGATTTCCGACGGCGTCGTGAGGGTGGAGGGCGATCGACTCGCTGTCGCCAAGGACTCGCGCTTCCTGGTCCGCAGCGTCGCCGCTGCGTTCGATGCGCATCTGGATCCAGGCAAGCAGTTGCACAGTCGGGCGGTGTAGCCCGCCGTCATTCCGGGGCGCGCCTCTTGGCGCGAACCCGGAATCCATTTCACTGCACTGGTTGCTGCTCGATGGATTCCGGGTTCACGCTACGCGCGCCCCGCAATGACGAGCCAGCTTGCGCTCCAACAAAGAAACTCGGTCCCGCGTCGCTATCGTCGATCGGAATGGAGTTGTCCATGTCCTTCCGATCCGACGATCTGGTCGATGACATCATGCATTCGGCGCCGCACACGATCCGCGTGTTTCTCGCCTTCAGGATGGCTTGCGTCGGCTGTCCGATCGCGACCTTCCACACGGTCGATGACGCCTGCCGCGAGCATGGCATTGACCGCGACAAGTTCCTCGCCGCGCTGATCGAGTGCGTGCCGGCGTGAAACGATCAGGAATCGCGCAGGTGTGCGTGGGTTCCCGGATGATGAGCGCGCTTTCGCCGTAAGCGGAAGCGCGCCTCATCCCTGACTTGAGCAGAGAGGTGTCTCTCACGCCGTGCCGCTGTCGACGCTCCGCTCCGCCAGAACCACAATCTTGTGCGGCTCGCGCAGAATGATGCGCTGGCGGCCGCTCTCGACCAGGCCCTGGCTCTCCCAGCCGCTCAGGATGCGGCTGACGGTGTGCAGCGTGGTGCCCGTCATCTGCGCGATGTCCTGGCGGCTGATCGGGAAGTCGATCTCGATGCCGTGGTCGAGCTTCTTGCCGGATTGCTTGGCGAGGCGAAGCAGCGCGTGCGCGACGCGTTGCTCGACCTGCTGGGTCGACATTTCCAGGATGCGGGTGTGACTTTCCTGCAGCCGCGTGCCGACGGTCTGGAGCGTGTTGACGGCAAGCGCCGGAAACCGCTCGATCAGCCGCGGCCAGGCCGAAGTCGGCCAGATCAGCACGACGCTGTCGTCGACCGCCATGGCCGTCGCCGGATACCGCGCGGCTCCGATCGCCATCGCGAGCCCGAACGTCTCGCCGGGCGTGACATAGCGCACCACGATCTGCTCGCCGGCAGGTGTGGTCTTGGCCGCGCGGACATGGCCGTGCAGCAGCAGGAAGAAGGACTGCGCGTCCGCTCCCTGCTCGAAGATCGCACTGTTCTTGGGATAGCGCGCCGAGCGGGCCTCACGCAGGATCTCGTCCAGAGCTTCCGGCGTCATCCCCGCAAACAGCGGCAAATGCGCAACCAGCGATGTGTCGACCTTGGCCATTCTGCCTCCCCTGGCATCAGGGAGTGTGATGGCACCTGCAATCGTCAGGTAGTTTGCGTTAGCGCAAAACGAGGCCGCCCGGTGGCAGTATTTTTCCAAGCAACAGTCTGATTTGATTGGAGTTGACCCATGGCTGGCGCTCGATCCCGCAACTTTGCGGGCTGGCCGCTGTTTGCGAACAGCTTTCGCCCCTTTTTCCTGCTCGCCGCAATCCAGGCGGCGTTGTCGATCCTGGTCTGGCTGCCGATGTTCTACGGCGAATTGCCGGTGAGCTCCGCATTCGCGCCGCGCGACTGGCACATCCACGAGATGCTCTATGGCTTCCTGCCGGCCGTCATCACCGGCTTCCTCTTCACCGCCATCCCGAACTGGACGGGGCGCCTGCCGATCCAGGGCGCGCCGCTCGCAGGCTTGGTGACGGTCTGGCTTGCCGGACGCGTCGCGGTGACGCTGTCGGCGAATACCGGTTGGACGTTTGCACTGGTCGTCGATGCCGCGTTCCTGGCATTGGTCGTTGCCGCCGCAACGCGCGAGATCATCGCGGGCGGCAACTGGCGCAACCTGCCGGTGGTGGGGCTGGTGCTGGTTCTGCTCGCCGGCAACGTCGCCTTCCATGTCGAGACGCATTACGCAGGCGCGGCCGACGTCAGCATCCGCGTCGGCATCGGCGTGGTCGTCCTGCTGATCGGCTTGATCGGCGGCCGCATCATTCCGAGCTTCACCCGCAACTGGCTGGTCAAGTTCAATCCCGGCCGCCTGCCGGTGCCGTTCGGACGATTCGATGGCGCGGTGATCGGCTTGAGCGCGCTGGCGCTGATCGCATGGATCGCGGCACCGCTGAACATGATCACCGGCGTCGCGATGGCGGCAGTCGGCGTGCTGCATCTGGTTCGGCTTGCACGCTGGGCCGGCGACCGCACTACGCGGGAGCGGCTGCTGCTGATCCTGCATGTCGGTTATGTCTTCGTGCCGCTCGGCTTCATCCTGAACGCTGTGGCCGCCTTCGGCGAGCTGCCGCCGAGCGCCGGCATCCATGCCTGGTTGGCGGGTGCTGCGGGAACGATGACGCTCGCGGTGATGACCCGCGCCAGCCTCGGCCATACCGGACAGGCGCTGACGGCTTCGCCGGCGGTCCAGGCAATCTATGCTGCAATCGTCATCGCGGCTCTGGCCCGAATCGGTGCCGTCGTGTTGCCCGCGTATGGCGACGTGCTGCTGTACGTCGCTGCCTGCGGCTGGATCCTCGCCTTCCTCGGATTTGCCGTCGCGTTCGGTCCGCTGCTCGCCGGCAGCGGGCGGCGGGCGCTCGCCACGATGGGCGTGCCCGCCCCCGCGCGCTGAAGTCAGGCTGCACCTGCCGAGGGCGGTGCGGAGCGAGGCCGCACGCCCTTGCGCCAATCGGTGATGGTGCAGCCGAAGCGGCCGCGAAACCAGCGCGCCATGGCGCTCTGCGCGGAGAAGCCGAGCTGCACCGCGATGTCGGCCAGCGGCCGGGTGTGATCCTCGATCAGCTGCACCACGAGATCGGCGCGCTGCGCGTCCAGGATGGCCGAGAAGCTGGTGCCCGATGCGGCGAGGCGGCGGTGGATGGTGCGGCGGGTGCAGGCCAGATGCTCGGCGACGCGCTCGACCGTGCAATCGCCGCTGGCGAGCAGGGTCCGCACCACCTCGTCGACCTTCGCCTCCCAGCTTGCCGGCCTGCTCTCGATCGCCTCGATCCGCTTGCGCAAGTAACTCGCGATCAAGGGATGCGCGCTTGGGATCCGGCGCTGCATGTCGTGCGCCGACAACAGGATCGCATCGTCGTCCGCATTGAAGATCACCCGGCAGCCGAAGAAGTCGCGGTAGCGCTTGCGGTCGAGCGGCTGCGGGTAGTGCAGATGCACCTCCAGCGGCCGCCAATCGCTGCCGAACAGCGACTGGATGATGCGGTGAACGCTGCCGAGGGCCATGTCGATCGACTGCCGCGGCGCGCGCGGCCGTCGGCCGCGCAGGTACAGCGTGATGGTCACGGTCCGCTCGTCGCGCGTGACGTCGAGCCGCATGCCGTCATGATGGATGTGGATGAAACGCGAGAACGCCTCGATCGCTTCGCCGACGGTCGCCTGTTCGCGCACGATTAGGCCGACCGCGCCGAAATTAGTGAGGCCGCCGCGCTCGGCGAGACGCAGGCCGAAATCCTCTGCACCGGACGCCTTTGCCGATAGTTCGAGCAGGCGGCGCAGGCCGGTGACGGCGATGGGGATGTCCGGCTGGTCGAGGCAGGCCAGCGGGAGCCTGACCTTGCGCATCATCTGGCTGGGGTCCAGCCCGACCGACCGCGCGACCTCGGGGTAACAGCTCAAGCCAGCGCTGCGAATGAGGTCGGTCATGCAAACCGTTCCTGCCAGCCATACCCGCAGATGTCCCGAAATGTAAAGTTTCTGTCTCAATACGTCAAATCGGGGAACCCGGTGGCGCATACATAAGGAAAACCGATGCACTGGCGTGAATGCCGTGCGCATTGACGGCGGGCGCGACGGGGCCCGGCCGTCTCGGGCCATTTGACCAAGACATTGCTGGATCGGGACTATGCCGGGGAACATGCATTCCAAGGGCGAGGTATTCGTCATCGACGCTGACGCCGCCTTCCGCGAACAACTTTCCGCCGCGCTCGAACAGAGCGCCTATGACGTGATCTGCTTTGCCGATGGTGCCTCTCTGCTCTCGGAAGCCAAGACGCGGATGCCGGCCTGTGTGCTGCTGGAAATGCCGCCGGATCGCTCCGCTCTCGAGGTGCTCAGGCAGCTGCGCGAGGAGAATTGCATGGCGCCGGTGCTGGTGACGTCGGCGAATGGCAGCATCGCCATGGCGGTTGACGCCATCAAGAGCGGCGCGACCGACTTCATCGAAAAGCCGTTCCGCACCCACGACATCGTCAACCGGATCGATGCCGCCATCGATCAATTCGCGCAACCCGGGGCGATCGGGCAACGCTGGCTGCCGGGCTGTGAGCCTCTGACCGCGCGCGAAGCCGACGTGCTCGAGCATCTTGCCGCCGGCCTCACCAACAAGGGGATCGCCCGGCGGATGCATCTGAGCGCGCGGACGGTCGAAGGTTACCGTGCCAGCGTCCTGAAGAAGGCCGGCGCCAAGAACGTGACCGATCTGCTCCGGCGCATTTTCGGTCAGGGCTCTTAGGCCCAGGCCTGAAGCCGCCCGGACCACCGAGCCTTCCACAGACATGGTGCCGCCGCGGCGGCGCCCCACGGAAGTCTCAATCGAACCGGTTCCTTCCCTGCCGCGTCCAACCACGATGGCGAGGCATCTCATCGCGCGCGTCCGGCTGGCGGCGCGGCGATACCGGCAGGAGGGACTTTATGGGCATCACCGCAAGATATTTGGCAGCCACGGGCCTGGTCCTGGTGACCACGGCGCTCGCATCGCCGTTATGGGCGGCCAATGTGGACGCCAATTCGACGATCGACACGGTCACCGTCTATCCCGACGGTGCCACCGTCACCCGCGTCATTTCGCTAGATCTCGCCTCCGGCGATTCGACATTGGTGGCCAAGGATTTTCCGCTCTCGCTCGATCCATCTTCCCTCCGCGTCGAAGGCGAGGCGGGCGCCAAGCTCACCATCGGCACGATCGACGCACGCCCACCGAAGGCCGCGCCGCCGGTCAACCTGCCCGAGCTCGACAAGCGCATCGAAGCGCTGAGGGATCAACGGGCCGACCTGCAGGGTGCGATCGACTCGGCCAATGCCCGGCGCAAGTTCGCGCAGCATTTTGCCGAGGCGTCGCCGGCCGGCCTCGGCGAGAAGGGCGAGGCGCGCCCGATTGCTGAATGGCGCGCGGCCTTTGCCGCGGTCGCCGAGGAGATCGCGACCGCCGACAGCGCAATTCGCGATGCCACGCGAAAACAGCGCGAGCTCGACCGCCAGATCGCGCAACTGGAAGCCGAGCGCTCGGCCAAGCCGCCGAGCAAGCTGGAAGTGCGGATCGACGTCGCCTCGGCCGCCGCGACCAAGGCGACGCTGCGCGTGACCTATGCCGTGCGCAACGCGCGCTGGGTGCCGCTCTACGATGCGCGGCTCGATACCGGCGCCAAGGATCGCAAGCCGCAGCTCGAACTGGTTCGTCGCGCCGAGGTGACGCAGGCCACCGGCGAGGACTGGTCGAACGTGACGCTCGGCGTCTCCACCGTGCGCATCAGCCGCGGCGGCAGTGCTCCGGAGCTGCATTCGCTGATCGCGCAATATCCACAAGTGCCGAAGCCCATGGCCCTTGGCACGGCCTCGGATCTAGCGCGGCCTGCGCCAACTGTTCGCCAGCGCTCCTACGAGCCCATGTCCAAGGCTGCCGAAGCGACCGAGTCGCGCGAGCGCGCCGACGAGCAGCAAGCGGTCGCCGAGATCGGCGACTTCCAGGCCACCTTCAGAATTCCCGGCCGCGTCAGTCTCGGCGCCGCCGAGGGCGCCAAGAGCCTGCGGATCGCTTCGGTCAATGTGCCCGCCGATCTCGCGGTGCGCGCCGCGCCGGTGCTGGATCCGACCGCGTTCCTCGAAGCCAGCTTCAAGCAGACCGACGAAACCACCCTGCTGCCGGGCAAGGTCGCGATCTACCGCGACGGCACCTTCGTCGGCCGCGGCAAGATCACCGCATCCGCCAAGGACGATATCGTGCGGCTCGGGTTCGGCGCCGACGACAAGGTGAGAATCGAACGCGCGGTGCTCAAGCGCAACGAAGGCTCGGCAGGCCTCCTGGTCACGACGTCGAAGACCGACGAGCGTTCGTTCAAGACCACGATCCGCAACGGGCATGATTTTCCGATTCGCGTCGCGATCGAGGATCAGCTGCCGGTCAGCGAGAACGAGGACATCGTCGTCGAGATGCTGCCCTCGAGCACCCAACCGACCGCAAGCAACATTCGGGACAAGCGCGGCGTGCTGGAATGGTCTTTTGACGCCAAGCCTGGCGAGGCCCGCGACATCAACTTCGCCTGGCGCATCCGCTGGCCGAAGGACAAGAGCATGGTGATCGTCCCGGCGGGGTAGCCCCGGTCGCCGCCACAAAGGAGGTGGGCTCCCTCTCCCGCTTGCGGGAGAGGGCTGGGGTGAGGGCTCTCTCCTCTGGGAGATTGTCCCGTTGTGGAGACACCCTCTCCCCAACCCTCGCCCGCAAGCGGGGAGGGAGCGCACCTTCACCGTGGCGGCAAAGCCGCCCGCATCGACTGCGGCAGCACATACGGCACGCCGTCGGCTTGATGCACGAGCGCGTCGATCTCGAAGATATCCCGGATCCTCTCCGGCGTGACGACCTGGGCGCGCGGGCCGTCCGCGGCGAGCCTGCCGCCGGCCAGCACGACCAACCGGTCGGCGAAGCGGATCGCGAGATTGAGATCGTGCAGGATCGCGATGACGGCGGTGCCGGCAGCCGCGCGGCGGCGCGCCGCATCGACGAGGTCGATCTGGTGACGCAGATCGAGGCTCGAGGTCGGCTCGTCCAGCAGCAAGAGCCCAGGGCCGTGCTCGGCCTCGCCGCAGGCGAGCTGCACCAGCACGCGGGCGAAATGAGCGCGCTGCTGCTCGCCGCCCGACAGCGTCGGCAATTGCCGCTCGCGGAAATGCGACAGTCCGACCTCGTCCAGCGCGGCGTCGACGAGCGGGCCGGCCTCGCGCAAGCTGCGCTCGCCCGCGCCCATCAGCACGATCTCCTCGACGGTGAAGGGGAAGGTGACGTTGATGTGCTGAGACAGCATTGCACGGCGCGCGGCGAGCTCGCGCGGCGCGAAGCTGCCGATGTCGCGCTGCTTGAGCCGCACCTCGCCGGCGCTCGGGCGGAGATCGCCGGAGAGCAGCCGCAGCAGCGTCGACTTGCCGGCGCCGTTCGGGCCGATGATGGCGATCATCTCGCCGGCCGCAACCGTTAGGCCGACGCCGTCAAGCAATGTCGCGCGGCCGGCGCGCTTGCCTAGGTGTCGTGCATCGAGCACTGCGGTCATAGCGCGGCGAGCCCGCGCTGCCGCAGCAGGATGAAGAGAAAGACGGGTGCGCCGACGGCCGCCGTCAGGATGCCGATCGGCATCTCCGCGGGCGCCACGATGGTCCGCGCCAGCGTGTCGGCCCCGACCATCAGGATCGCGCCTGATAGCACCGAGGCCGGCAGCAGCAGGCGATGCGCCGGGCCGATCACGAGACGGAGCAGATGCGGCACGACGATGCCGACGAAGCCGATCACGCCGCTGATCGACACCGCGACGCCGGTCATGGCCGAGACCATCACGATCGAGATCCGCTTCAGGCGCTCGACGTCGACGCCGCCGTGAAAGGCGTCGGCCTCGCCGAGCACCAGCAGGTCGAGGCCGCGCGCGATGAAGGCGCAGCCTGCGAGTCCGGCAATGAGCACCGGCGCGAGCACGGCGGCCTTGGTCCAGGTCGCGCCGCTCATCGAGCCCAGCATCCAGAACGTGATGTCGCGCAGCTGACGGTCATCGGCGATGAATACCAGCAGGCCAATGCCCGCATTGGCAATCGCGGTGATGGCGACGCCGGCGAGCAGGAAGATCGCGATCGAGGTGCGTCCCGAGCGGCTGGAGATGCCGTAGAGGATTGTGGTGGTCGCCAGCGAACCTGCGAAAGCCGCGAGGGGCAACAGCTCGGTCTGGAGAAAGCGCAGCGCCTCGCCGAAGCGGGAATCGGTGAAGACGATCGCGCTCGCGGCTGCGAGCGCGCCGCCACTGGAGACGCCGACCAGGGCGGGATCGGCGAGCGGGTTGCGAAACAGCCCCTGCATGATCGCGCCGGCCGCGGCAAGCAGGCCGCCGATCATCGCCGCCGCCGCGATCCGGGGAATGCGGATCGACCACAGCACGAGCTGGTCGCGGGCCGTCATGGCCGCGCTTTCGCCGGCCAAGCCCAGCGCGGCTGGCAGCCGGGAGAGCGGGATGCCGGCGGCGCCGACCGTCAGGGCGGCGATCGCGGTGACCAGGAGCACCACGAGCAGAAGGGGAATCGCGAACGATGCTGCTCGCCGTCCCGCGCTGTGTCGCGGGCTCCGTGTTTCGATCCCGGCGGCCACGCTCATTGCCGGCAATTCGCCGTCGACAGCGCCGACGCGAACGCGCCGCCCTCGGCCAAGGCCGGATAGAGCTTGACTGAGAGATCGCGCGCCGCTGCCGCGGTGCGCGGCCCGAAGCCGAGCAGATAAAGCCCATCCATGCTGATGAAGCTCTTGTTGGCGGCGACCGGCGTCAGCGCAAAGCCGGGGTGCGTGTAGACTGCATCGGCCTGCAGCGAATCCTTGCCGCGCTCGATCGACAGCACGACATCGGGCTTTGCGGCCACGATCGCCTCGTCGCTGATGACCTTGTAACCATCGTAATCCTCGACCGCGTTGGCCGCGCCCGCGAGCTGGATGATCTCATCCGCCGCGGTCTTGTGGCCCGCCACCATCGCCCGCCCGTTCTGGAGCGACATCACGAACATCACCCGCACCGGCTTCGTCACCTTGGCGCGCAGGGCACGGAGCTGTGCAAGATCGGCGCCGACCGCGGCGCTGAGACATTCGGCACGCGCATCGACGCCCATGGCGTGGCCGACCAGCTTGATCTTCTCGATCAGGCCTTCCTCGGAAAAGGTCTCGGGCACCAGCACCAGCGGCACCTTCGCCGTCTCCAGGATGTCCATGGTCTCGCGTGGGCCCGAGCCCTGGATCGCCAGGATCAGCGTCGGGTTGAGACCGAGCACGCCTTCGGCCGAGATCTGGCGCACGTAGCCGACATTCGGCTTGTCTTGCAGTGCCGCCGCCGGATAGAGGCTCGTCGTGTCGACGCCGACCAGCCGGCTTTCCAATCCCAGCGCATAGAGGATCTCGGTGATGGCGCCGCCGATCGACACCGTGCGGGCAAAATCGGTAACAGTGACGTGGCGATTGCGCGCGTCATGCACGGTGATGCCCGCGGCGTGCGCAGCAGACGCGAACGCGAGTCCGCCGGAGAGCAGGAGACGGGTGAGGGTGCGGCAACATGTCATTGCAGTTACTTCGTCAGGATCAGCTTGTTCTGCGAGGTCAGGCGGAGACGATAGCTGTCCTCGCCATGCGCAATGATGATCTCGCGCTCGGCGGCAAACAGCTCGCGGCTATCGATGCGGCTGCCGCGCATGGTGAGAGTTCGGGTTGCCGCAGAAGGGCTTTGTGCCGGTCCTGCCGCGCTGCCGCTGCTGTCTCCTGATGTGGCTGACATTGTCGGTGTGATGCGCTTTCGAAAGCTGGAGTACCGCCCGTTTGTACAGGTGGCGCCAAGCGCATTCCAACCATCGCAGTTTACAATCGATATAAACTGTAACCCGATGTCATTGACCGTCAGAGTGTTGCCACGTAACCATTTCTGACGGCGGGGAACTCGCCCGCCTCTTGGAACAATCAGCCAGCCAGTCGCTCGCGTTGCGAGCGCGCGCCAGCCAGACGACATCAAAAACTAAAGTGAAGTGCAGGCTGGGGCTGATATGGCTGACGGGGCTAGGTATTCGCGCGCCCTGATTTTGGGCGCGTCGGTGGTTTCAATTGCGGCAATGACGGCGGAGGGCAGTCTCGCGCAGACCGCATCGCCGCAGAGTGAAAACGCGTCGTCGGAAAGGCCGAAGCAGGCCAAGCGCAAGCAGGCGCCGCAAGTTGCGCAGCAGGCCGCGCCGGAGGTGATGAACGCCCGCGCCCAGGCCGGCGGCGCAGCGCCGGTGCAAACGCTCGATGCGATTACGGTCGCGGCAACGAAGACCGAGGAGCGTGCCGTGGATGCGCTGGCACCGGTCAGCGTCGTGACCTCGGCGCAGATCGAGGGACGTCAGGCCAGCACGGTTGGTGACCTCATCTATAATGTGCCGGGCGTATGGGTCCAGAATCGCGGCGACGAGCCGTCGACCTCGATCAACATTCGCGGCCTGCAGGATTTCGGCCGCGTTGCTGTCGTCGTCGATGGCGCGCGGCAGAACTATCAGCGCACAGGCCACTTCGCCAACGGCTCCTTCTTCCTCAATCCGGAGCTGATCAGCGGCATCGACATCGTGCGCGGCCCGACCGCGAACATCTACGGCTCCGGCGCGATCGGCGGCGTGGCCTCGTTCCGCACCAAGGACATCGAGGACGTTGTCCGCGCGGGCGAGCGCTGGGGCGTCGATGTCAAGACTATCCTTGGCAGCAATTATGGTCGCGCACTCGGCTCGGCCTTCGGCGGCGTGCACGTCAATCCGAATGTCGACGTGTTCGCAGGCGGCACCTATTCGACGCAGGAGAGCTACAAGGACGGCACCGGCTTCGAGGTCGCCAATACCGGCAATCGGCTCAGCAGCGGCATCGCCAAGCTGACGGTGCGGCCGGCGGACGGCCACGAGGTCAAGCTCGGCGCCATCTTTCAGGAAGACATCTACAGTCTGGGCCAGCCGCCGCGACGCGCCGGCGATCCCAATTCGACCAATGCGAACGGCACGAACAATCTGAACGGCACGTCCATCTACGCCTCCAACGTGAAGAATTACACCACGACGCTCGGCTGGAAATACTCGCAGCCGGATGATCAGTGGTTCGACTGGGATGCGAAGATCTACTGGAATCGCACCGAGAACGACCAGACTAAGACCAGGCACACCACCACGACGCCGTCAGTTTATTGCGGTGGCGTGCCGGGCAATGCCGTTTCGGGGTGCATCGGGAGCAACCGCGGATATCTGCTCGATACGATCGGTATCGACGTGCACAACACGACACGCTTCGAAACGGGAAGCTGGCGCCACGCGGTGACTTACGGTCTGGATGCGTTCCAGGACAAAGTATCTACCCAGGATAGGACGGGTACCGGCGAAGTGACTACGCCGGGCGGCCAGCGCACGGTGTCTGGCGGCTTCGTGCAGTGGAGGGCGAACTACACCTCGATGCTCGAGGTGATCGGTGCGCTCCGTTACGACAATTATCAGCTTTCCTCGGCATCCTCGTCGTCGGGCGGCGATCGCCTCTCGCCGAAGATCACCGTTGCTCTCGTTCCGACCGCGGTCGTGACCCCCTATGCCAGCTACGCGGAAGGCTATCGGGCGCCCTCGATCACGGAGACGCTGGTGAGCGGGCCACATGCCGGCGCGACGGTCAACGACTCGTTCTTCCGCTGTCCGTCGGGCACGCCGGGACCGGGCGCGGACTCGACCTTCTGCTTCGTGCCCAATCCAAACCTGCGCCCCGAGGTCGGCAAGAACAAGGAGATCGGTTTCAATATCAAGAAGAACGATCTGTTCACGGCGGGCGACACGCTGCGCGGCAAGATCAACGTGTTCCGCAACGACATCAGCGACTTCATCGATCAGGTCGCTTACGGAAACCCGCTCGTGGTCCCGACCGGGCCGCCACCGGCGCCGTCGATCACGGTGCTCCCGTTCCTGCAGTATCAGAACGTGGCGTCCGCGCTCATACAAGGCGTCGAGGCCGAGGCGATGTATGACGCGAACCTGTGGTTCTTCGGCCTCTCCGGGACCTATCAGAGCGGAAAGAATCTGCAGACCGGCTTCGGCCTCTACAGCATTCCGCCGCAGAAGATCACGACGACGGCCGGCGTGCGTCTGCTCGACCGCACCCTCATCCTTTCGATGATGTGGACGTCGGCAATCGCCAACTACGACATCCCCAGGACCTACACGCCCGCGACGTCGTACGATCTCGTCAATCTTTACGCGCAGTATCACCCGACGCCCGCTCTCACGCTCAACTTCTCCGTCGAGAACCTCTTCAATCGCTACTATCGTCCGTACGCCATTCCGGTCGGTAGCACGGGCGACACGCAAAACGACGTGAAGTGGGCGAGCGCCGGTGCTGGGCTCGTGATCAAGGGAGGTCTCAAATACCACTTTGGCGGCACCTGAGGAAGACACCGCAGGTTATGCCTTGCTGATCTCGAAAGCCACGCTGATGCGTCAGCGTGGCTTTCGACCCGTTCTGAAATATCCGGTCGGCAATTGCCGATCTACAAGTCACAGGAGAAAAGTCGAATGTTCATCGCCATGAATCGCTTCCAGGTGAAGCCCGGCTCGGAAGCCGCGTTCGAAACCGTCTGGCGGACCCGTGAGTCCTATCTCGGCAGCATGGCGGGGTTCGTCGAATTCCATCTGCTCAAGGGGCCGGTCGCCGAGGACCACACGCTGTATTCCTCGCATACCGTGTGGGTCGACAAGGCGGCTTTCGAGGCCTGGACGCGCTCGGAGGAATTCCGCCGCGCTCATGCGCGCGCCGACAACAAGACCGGCGAGAGCCTCTATCTCGGTCACCCCAAGTTCGAAGGTTTCGAGGTCATCATGACCGAGCGCAAGGCGAGCGCGGCCGCTTGAGGCGCCGGGGTTGAGGAGCCAGATATGCTGAGCACCGATCTCGCCGACCTCAAGGCGCATATGGCGGACAATCCGGGTGCCGTGATCGAGGACGTCGCGCGCGAGCGCAGCGCCACGCCGCGCGCGGTGATCGAGGCGTTGCCGCCGTCAATGGTGCGCATCGGGAGCGGCGAACATTTTGCCGCCGCCATGCAGGACATCGCGGAATGGGGCGAGGTCACGCTGATCGTCCACACCGATGATGCGATCTTCGAGTTCACCGGGACCATTCCCGCGGGCGAGATCGGCCGCGGCTATTTCAACCTGATGCAGCCAAAGGGCCTGCACGGCCATCTCCGCCACGAGCGCTGCGCGGGAATTGCCTTCGTCGAGCGGCCCTTCATGGGCAAGTCCTCGGCCTTCGTCGCCTTCGTGAACGCCGACGGCGGCATCATGTTCAAGGTCTTCGTCGGCCGCGACGAGACGAGGGCGCTGCGGGCGGATCAGCTGGCGCGGTTCCGGCGGCTCGCGGACCGGATCGCGGCGAAGCTTTCGGCGTGACTTCCATTTGTCGGGAGATCAGGATGCAGAGCAATTCCACGCTAGGGCACGTGATCCTCACAATCGCACTGGCGCTCGTGCCGGCGCCGGCCTTTGCGATCGACGCGGCGCTGTTGCCGCGCAATCTGTCGCCCTGGGGCATGTTCCTCGGTGCCGACATCGTCGTGAAGGTCGTGATGGTCGGGCTTGCCGTTGCCTCGCTGGCGACATGGACGGTCTGGCTCGCCAAGACCATCGAGCTGCGTCGCAAGGGCTCGCTCGCCTTGCAGCGGACGCGCACCCTCGAAGGCAACATGACGCTGGCCGAGGCATCCGCGCGGACCGGCGACGCCCGCGACGCAGTCGCGCAGCTGATTCAGTCCTGCGCCAGGGAGGCCGAGCTCTCCGGCGGCATCCTCGACGACGGTCTGCAGGAGCGCGTCGCGTTGCGGCTGGAGCGGGTCGAGGCGGCGATGTCCAGGCAGATCGCGCGCGGCACCGGCGTGCTCGCGACCATCGGCGCGATCGCGCCGTTCGTCGGTCTGTTCGGCACCGTCTGGGGCATCATGAATTCCTTCATCGGCATCTCCGAGAGCCACACCACCAGTCTGGCGGTGGTCGCGCCCGGCATTGCCGAAGCGTTGCTCGCGACCGCGCTCGGTCTCGTCGCCGCGATTCCGGCGGTGGTGATCTACAATCATCTCGTCCGCGGCATTGCCAATTACCGCGCTTTGCTCGGCGACGCCTCGGCGCAGCTCATGCTGCTGGTGAGCCGCCAGCGCGACCACGGCCATTTCCGTCTGGCGCGGGCAGCGGAGTAGCCATGGCCGTCAAGCTCGGAACATCGAAGCTCGGCTCGCGCGGCGAGACGAGCGATTTCGACGTCACCCACGAGATCAACGTCACGCCGTTCATCGACGTGATGCTGGTGCTCCTGATCATCTTCATGTTGGCCGCACCGCTCGCCACCGTCGACATCGGCGTCGATCTCCCGGCGACCGCCGCCGAGCCGGCACCGCGGCCCGACAAGCCGGTCTTCGTCACCGTCAAGCCGGATCTTTCGATCGCCGTGGGTGAGGATATCGTCGCTCGCGACGGGCTCAGCACCTCGCTCGATGCGGCCACCAGGGGCCGCAAGGACGAGCGCATCTATCTGCGCGCGGACAAGGCCGTCTCCTATGGCGACCTGATGGAGGTGATGAATACCTTGCGCAATGCCGGCTATCTCAAGGTCGCACTGGTCGGCCTCGACGGACGCAGCTGATGACCGCGAACGCCTTTGCCCTGCACCAGCCGGTCGACGAGCGGGAGGGTGCGCGCTGGGGCGCCTCGGCGGCGATGATCGTGGCGTTGCATCTCGGCGCCGCGTTGCTTGCAACGAGCTGGCTGAAGCAGCTGCCGGACGAGGGCGTCAACATGCCGGCCATCCTGATCGACATGACGCCGGAGACTTCGGCACCGCAGTCGACGCCGCTGGACATCGCGCCGGGACCGATGATGCAGCAGGCGGATGCGTCACCGCCCGAGCCGGTGCAGCAGCAGGCTGTCGAGGAAATGATTCCGCCGACACCGCCGCAGGAGCAGCCGGATGTGGTGGCTCCACCGGAACAGAGCCTCAAGCCGAGCCCGTCGGAGCCCGAGGCTGCGAAAGTTACACCCGTGGAGAAGCTCGCCCCGGCGAAGCCCAAGGCGGTCCGCCTCGACGTCCGGAAGCCGTCGGATGCCCTTTCGGCGCCGCGCACCAGCGCACCGCCGCGGGCGGAGCGGCAGGCTCCGCTGGCCTCTGCCGTCAATGCCGGCTCGCTCGCGTCTGCGATGGCGACCTATTATCAGCGCGTCCGCGCGCATCTCATGCGCTTCCACCAGTATCCGACGAGCGCGAATGGCCAGAGGGGCGTGGTCAAGGTGAGCTTCACGCTCGGCCGTAACGGTCAGGTATTGTCCAGCCGCCTCGGCGGCTCCTCGGGCGTCGCAGCGCTCGATGCCCAGGCGATGGCCATGGTGCGCCAGGCCCAACCATTCCCGCCGGTGCCGGCCGAGATCACTTATGCAACCATACCCATCAACGTCCCGGTGATTTTCGGGAAGTAGCCATGGGCAATGACTCTCCCTCCCGCGGAAAAGCGGGAGGGAGAGAGAGCGAGCCTCGCCTCACTTCGCCTTCAGGAAATCCGCGACCTCGAGCAGCACGAACTCGTTGTCGTCGGCCTTGTTGGGATCGCGACTGGAGGAGAACGGCAGGTTGTTGTCGTTGCCGACGATGATGTGGGTGTCGTCGACGCGATCGACGTTCTCGATGGTGAAGAACGGGAAGGTGTAGACGCCGTCGTTGAGCGGCTTCCGCGCCTTCTTGTCGGGATCCCTGATCTTCATCAGGTCGATATAGCCGATCTTGCGCACGGGCTTGCCGACATTGGCGTCGGTCAGCTCGATCTTGTAGACGCGCTTGAACTTGGCGAGGTCGGGGAAGCAGTTCTCGCCGCGCTGGCCTTGCGGGCAGGCCTTGTCGGCGGTGCCCTCGCCATTGTCGCGCTCGATGACGAGGCCGGAGGCCTGGTCGATCATGTTGAAGTCGCCGATGGCGTTGCCGTTCTGCTCGAACACATAGTGCCAGTAGCGGCCGGTGAATTTCTCGGCGGCGACGTCGAATTCGAGGATGCGGGCGGCTTCCTTGCCGTCGACCTTCTCCCACTCCTTCTTCTCCGCGTCCCACAGCGGTCCCTCGAGCAGGCCGTAGAGGAACTTGCCGTCCTTGGACGCGGCGAAGCCCTCATAGCCCTTGGAGCGGCGGAGATTGACGTTGGTATAGGTCGCGCCCGGCGCGGCCGGCGTCCCCACCGCCCAATTGTCGGGCGAGCGCACCGGCTTGCCGTCGGCGACCGTATCGAACACGCCGAGGATTTTGCCTGACTTGTCCGCCTTCAGGACATAGGGGCCGAACTCGTCGCCGATCCAGAAGGTGTCGCCGACGATCTGGAAACCTTCGGTGTCGAAATCGGAGCCGGTGAGATAGCGCTTCTGGGTGTCCTCGTGCACGATGCGGAAGGGGACGCGTTTGTCGGGGTCGTGCAGGAAGATGGTCTCCAGCCGCTCCATCTTGCCGCTGGCCCAGTCCATCTTGTAGCGGTTGAGGTACAGCATCGAATCCGGCGAGTTGGCGCGCGCGCCCATGCCGTTGTCGGTGAGGACCCAGAACGTGCCGTCGGGCATGGTCTTGATGCCGGAATGGCCTTGCAGCGGCTGGCCCTTGAACGGCAGCGACACGCCGGTCGGACGCTCGAAGGACTTGCCCATCACGGTGCCGAGCGCGTCGACCCGCTTGCCGGTGGTATATTTGCCCGCCGCCTTGAGATCGGCGGGGGCATCAGCCGGCGCCTGGATGAAGGTTTCGGCCGGCATCACCGCGTGGCCGGCGAGCTTGGCGGGGAATTCGCCCTCGCTCTGCGCGAGCGCTGTGCTCGCGGTGAGGATGATCGTGGCGACGGTGCAAAGAAAAGTCGCGCGCATGTGCGTCTCCTGTTGGCGGACGCAACGCTTATGCGGATCGCATGTTGCAGTATTGTGAAGCCGGGCCAAAGGCCGCAGCGCTCTTCGCCTCTCCCCGCCTGCAGACCGTGAGAACGGGGAGAGGGGGACGAGAGAGCGGGGCTACTCCTTCACCGCACCCGTCAGCGAAGAGACGTAGTAATCCACGAACAGCGAGTAGAAGATCGCGACCGGGAGCGAGCCGAGCAGCGATCCCGCCATCAGCGCACCCCATTGATAGACGTCGCCGGTGACGAGCTCGGTCAGGATCGCGACCGGCACGGTTTTGTTGGCGCCGCTCTGGATGAAGGCCAGCGCGTAGATGAACTCGTTCCAGGACAGCGTGAAGGAGAAGATGCCGGCCGAGATCAGGCCGGGCACCGCGAGCGGCAGCGTGATCCGGCGCAGGATCTGCAGCCGCGTGGCGCCGTCGACCAGCGCGCATTCCTCGAGCTCGTAAGGAATCGACTTGAAATAGCCGATCAGGAGCCAGGTGCAGAACGGCACCAGGAAGGTCGGATAGACCAGGATCAGGGCCAGCGGCGAGTCGAACAGGCCGAACTGCACGACGACTGTCGCGAGCGGAATGAACAGGATCGACGGCGGCACCAGATAGGCGAGATAGATGCCGAGGCCGACATAGGGGCTGCCGCGGAAGCGCAGGCGCTCGATCGCGTAGGCCGCCAGCGTCGACGCGATCAGCGACAGCGTGGTCGAGCCGATTGCGACCAGCATCGTCGTCTTCAGCCATTGCGGATAGGCGGTGTTGAACAACAGATGCTTGATGTGCGCCAGGGTCGGCGAGGAGATCCAGAACGGGTTGTTGTCCCGGTAGTTCATCAGCTCCGCGTTCGGCTTGAACGAGGTGATCGCCATCCAATAGAACGGAAACAGCAGGATCAGAACGAAGCAGCCGAGCGGCAGGTAGATCATCATCAGCCGCCGCAGCCCGGAATCCCAGGCCATGGTGTCGGGCGGCGCTTTTGCGTCCGCGACGGTCGATTGCGCGACGGTTTCAGTCATTGGCCTCTCCCTGCTGCCATTTGCGGCGTGCTAGGCCGAAATAGGAGAACAGCGTCGCGAACACCAGGAACGGGATCATCGACACCGCGATCGCCGCGCCTTCGCCGAGCTCGCCGCCGGCGATGCCGCGCTGGAACGCCAGCGTCGCCAGCAAATGCGTCGAGTTCACCGGACCGCCGCGGGTAATGGCGTAGACCAGCTGGAAGTCAGTGAAGGTGAAGATGATCGAGAACGTCATGACGATGGCGAGGATCGGCAGCATCATCGGGAAGGTGATGTAGCGGAAGCGCTGCCAGGCGCTGGCGCCGTCCAGCATCGCGGCCTCGTAGAGCGAGGGCGAGATGGTCTGCAAGCCCGCCAGCAGCGAGATCGCGACGAAGGGAATGCCGCGCCAGATGTTGGCGGCGATCAGCGAGAAGCGCGCCGGCCAGGGCGAGCCGAGGAAATCGATATTGCTGTCGCGCCAATGCAGAACGTCGACCAAGAGGTACGAGATGATCGAGAACTGCGGATCGTAGATCCACCAGAACGCCAGCGCCGACAGCACCGTCGGGACGATCCAGGGCAGCAGCACGATGGCGCGCAGCAGGCTCTTGAACGGGAAATGGTTGTTGAGCAGCAGCGCGAGCCAGAAGCCGAGCGCGAATTTTCCGAAGGTCGCCACGGCCGTGTAGAACACGCTGTAGAACACCGCGTTCCACCACAAGGGGTCCGTGAGCAGGTACTGGAAATTCTCGATCCCGACATAGATGCCGCGCCGGCCGATCGTGGTGTCGGTGAAGGCGAGCCAGACGCCGAGGCCGAGCGGGTAGGTCAGGAATACCGTGAGCAGCCCGAGCGCGGGCGCGAGGCACATCACGATCAGGAACGGCTTGTAGTCGAACAGGCGCACGATCCAGTTCGGCTGCCGTTGCGCCAGTGCGTGGGAGGAGAGGGTGGTCACGGACATAGATTGGTTTGTCCCGTCTGAAGTGTCACGACACCGTCATTGCGAGCGAAGCGAAGCAATCCAGTCTGTCTCCGCAGTGATCGTCTGGATTGCGTCGTCGCAAGTGCTCCTCGCAATGACGGCGGCTCTGTCGTCGTCGCTCTACCGCTGTCGCCGGAAGTAGCGCTTGCAGCGCTGCTCGGCTTCGGCGGCCGCGGCCTCCGGCGTGGCGGCGCCTGTGGCGACGGAGGCGCACATCTGAATCAGCACGTAATCGGCGCTGACCGCGCCGGTCGCCGTCGAGATCGGCCCCTTGTAGCCGTCATAGTAAGTGCTGTTCATCGTGTTCTTGAACAGGCTCACCTTCGGATCCTGCGACCACACGGCGGCCTCGGCATAGGCGGCCAGCGGCTGCGACCAATAGCCGGAATTGGCGTTGAGCCACGGCTCGTATTGGTCCTTCTCCAGCATGTACTGCAGGAAGGCCTTGGCGGCATTGGGGTACGGGCTGTGCTTGAACACCATGGCGTTCAGCGTCAGGCCCGCCATCGGCGAGACCTTGGCGAGGCCCTTGGGCAGCAGCTGATGCTCGCTGTCCTCGGCGATGGCCTTGGTGGCCGGATCGTTCTTCAGCGAGAAGTACAGTGAGACGCCGTTGGCCGTCAGCGCGATCTCCTGCGAGGAATAGGCCCGGTTGTTGCTGACGTCGTTCCAGGACGGCGTGCCGGCGATGAAGGTCGGATACAGCTCCTTGACCCAGTTCAGTGCGGCGATCGTCTCTTTGCTGTTGATGGTGACGTTGCCCTCCTCGTCGAGCAGGGAGGCATTGTGCGACCACAGCGCCCAGTTGGCGAAGCCGTTGCCGTCGCCCTTGGCGTTGCCGAGTGCGAAGCCGGCCGGCTTGCCTGCCTTTTGCAGCTTGCGGCAGAGGTCGAGCACGCCGGCATGATCTTCCGGAACCTTGTCGAAGCCGACCGATTGCAGGACCGACTTGCGGTAGATCAGGGGACCTGCGGTGGCGCCGAACGGCAGTCCGATCCAGGACTCGCTCTTGTTCTTCTTGCCGTAGCGTTGCGCCAGCGGCAGCCAGCCGCCGTACTTCTTGCCGAGATAGTCGGCGACGTCGGTGAGCTCGATCAGCTTGTCGATGTAGATGTGAGGCGCGTCGGAGAAGCCGATGATGATATCGGGGCCGGCGCCGGAATTCGAGGTCACCGCGGTCTGCTGGTTGATGTCCTCCCAGCCGACGAAGTCGACCTTGACCTCGACCCCGGTGTCCTTGGTGAACTTTGCCGCATTGGCGCGGAACACGTCCTCGTCCGCCTGGACGAAGCGCACCGGGCGCAGCATGCGCAAGGACGCGCCCTTTTCGATCTCGCGCTTGGGTGCCGGGACGTCGGCAGCCTTGATAGCGGATGTTTGCGCTGCAGCACCGGTGGCCGCGAGCGTTGCAGCGGACAGGCCCAGCGCCAAGGCATCACGACGTGTGATGTCGTTCCTCATCAGTACCTCCCTATGATGTCTCCCTTCCCGGCGTTGATCGCCGGTGAAGGGCCGTTTCGGTCGTGGGCGCTTGCTGCGCCGCCCGCCTAGCTGTTCGGCCCGCGGTCCATGCTGACGGGCTGCCAGCGGCGGAGCGCGGTGTTCTGCAGCACCGACGGATTGACGCAGCTTACCGGCCACATGCCCTGGAGCACCAGTGACAATTCGTAGCCCACCCGGCGCTTGCGCGCCTCGTCGAACCGTGCCGAGGCCGAGGCGACATGGGCGGTCAGGGTCACGTTCTCCATGCCGAGCAGGGGATTGTTGTGCGAGGGCGGCTCCTTTTCCAGCACGTCGAGAGCGGCGTGCGCGATCCAGCCCTCCTGCAGCGCCTTGATCAGGCTCTCCTCGTCCACGGTGGCACCGCGGCCGGTGTTGATGAAGATCGAGCCTTTCTTCATCTGTCGGAAGTGCTTCTCGGTCAGCATGTGATGCACCTCGGGCCGCGCCGGGGCATGCATCGAGACGAAGTCGGATTGCGACAGCACCTCGTTCAGCGTCGCCGGGATCACGCCGTGTTCGTACATCAGCGTTTCCTGGATGAAGGGATCGTAGGCCATCATGCGCAGGCCGAAAGGCGCGGCGCGTCTCGCGACCGCACGCGCAACCCGGCCGAACGAGATGAAGCCGAGCGTCTGGCCCATCAGCCTCGGGATTTTCAGCAGCGCCGGCCGGCCCTCGGCCCAGCGGCCGTCGCGCACCATGCGGTCCTGCTCGACCAGGCGGCGGAAGCCGGCGAGCAGCAGCATCATGGCGTGGTCGGCGACCTCCTCGATGAAGGTGTCAGGAATGTTGGTGACCGGAATGCCGCGGGCCGTGGCGGCCTTGACGTCGACACTGTCGACGCCGACCGAGCCGAGCGTGATCACCTTGCAGCTCTCGAGCGCGTCGATGATCGACTTGGTGATCGGGATGCCCTTGGCGTAGATCGCGTCGGCGTTCTTCGCGGCGGCGATGAACCCGGCCTCGTCGGCGGGCGCCTCGACGATCTCGGCATCGATCGGATCGAGCGCCTCGCGCTCATAGGAATAATCGCTGCCGGCGACCGTGAAGCTCGCACCCTTCGGCGTCACCACCCTGTATTTCGGCATTATCTGCTCCCGATTTGGTTTCTTGTCGTGGTCCGCCTCGACGAGCGGGCCTTTGCGTCTTTTACGCGAAATTCGGGCAAGTGCGTACAATTCACGGTTGTTGCGGGCGAGGTATATTTCCGCTTTTCCGTGCAAGCCCCGGGCTTCTACGGAGGTGCGTAAGTAACTTGCTAAGGGCTCCGCCACTAAGACTTGATTCGAATTTGATCGATCTCGTCGTGCGCCTGTACCCCATCATTGCCGGAGCTAACCTGTGAAGTTGAGCAATCTGAAGATCGTCCAGAAGCTTGGCATTCTCGTCGGCGTCACGCTGTTCGGCCTCTGCATCTCCGGAGTTCTCGCCGGCTATCTGATGAAGCGCGAGATGGTAAATGCGCGCATCGACCAGGCCAAGGCGATCGTCGAGCTGGCGCGCAACTATGCCGCCGCGTTGAAGAAGCGCGTCGATGCCGGCGAGATGACGAAGGACGCCGCGATGGCCGAGCTTCGCCGCTACGGCAACGCGATGACCTATGACAAGGGTGCCGGCTACCTGTTCGGCACGTCCTATGACGGTCTCACCCAGCTTGCGCCCGATCCGAAGGTGATCGGCACCAACCGAATGGACGTCGTGACCAACGGCCGCAAGCTGTCGCTGGAATTGATGAACGGCGTCAAGGCCAACGGCGAGATCCTGCTTCACTATGAATATATGAAGCCCGGCCAGGAAACGCCGATCCGCAAGATCGGTTACGCCGTCGCGGTCCCCGGCTTCGATATGTATCTCGGCACCGGCGCCTATCTGGATGACATCGACGCCAAGATGGGTCCGGTCTACTGGCTGCTCGGCCTGGCTGTGCTAGGCATCGTCATCGTTGCCGGCAGCGTCGCCTGGATGATCGGCCGCAGCATCAGTGTTCCGCTCGGGCTGCTCGGCACCCGGATGCGGGAGCTGGCCGACGGCAAGCTCGAAGGCGACATCCCCGGCGTCGGTCGCGGTGACGAGGTCGGCGCGATGGCTTCAACCGTGCAGATCTTCAAGGACAACGCGGTCCGCATCCGCGACCTCGAGAAGACCGACGCGGACGCCAAGGAACGCGCCGCGGCGGATCGCCGCAGCGCCATGGAGGAGATCGCCAACGATTTCGAGCGCAGCGTCAACGGCATCGTCCGCTCGGTCTCCTCGGCCGCAGCCGGCATGCAGACCACGGCGCAATCGATGACCGCGACCGCCAGCGATGCCTCCTCGCGCGCGGCGACCGTCGGTGCCGCCTCGCAGAAGGCGTCCGGCAATGTTGGCACCGTTGCGGCCGCCGCCGAAGAGTTGTCGAGCTCGGTTGCGGAAATCTCCCGCCAGGTGACGCGCTCGACTGAAGTTGCGAGCCGTGCCGTCAGCGATGCCGAGCGCACCAACGCCACGGTGCAGGAGCTCTCCACCGGTGCCGAGAAGATCGGCGAGGTGGTCAAGCTCATTCACTCGATCGCGGCGCAGACCAACTTGCTCGCGCTCAACGCCACCATCGAGGCGGCGCGTGCCGGCGAGTCCGGCCGCGGCTTCGCCGTGGTCGCCTCCGAGGTCAAGGCGCTCGCCAACCAGACCGCGAAGGCGACCGAGGAGATCTCCGCCCAGGTCGCGGCGATGCAGACCTCGACCAGCGACGCGGTGTCGGCCATCTCCGGCATCACCCAGACGATCGCCGAGATGAGCGAGATCACCGCCGGCATTTCCGCATCGATCGAGCAGCAGGGCGAGGCGACGCGGGAGATCGCCCGCAACATCCAGTCGGTCGCGGCCGGCTCGAGCGAGATCAACGCCCATATCGGCAGCGTCACCTCGGCCGCCGAAGCGACCGGCAGCGCGGCCAGCGATGTGCTCACCAACGCCCGCGAGCTGGACACCCAGTCCGGCGCGCTGCGCGATGCCGTCGATGGCTTCCTCGCCAAGGTCCGCGCGGCGTAAATTCTTACGCTGAATTCGTAGGGTGGGCAAAGACGCGAAGCGTCGTGCCCACCTTTTCTTTTTGAGTACGGTGCGACTCTTCGTGGGCACGCTGCGCTTTGCCCACCCTACGAGACCGTACTACTGCTTCTCGATCTTCGCGTTGGCGATCAGCTTCTCCCACAGCACCAGCTGCTCGTTCACGAAGGTGCCAAGCTGCTCCGGCGTGCCGGAAAAAGCGTCCATGCCGAGCGTGGCGAGCTTGGCCTTGATCTCCGGGTTCTCGATGATCTTGCGGATCTCGGTGTTGAGCCGGGTCACGATTTCCTTCGGCATGCCGGCCGGGCCGAAATAGCCCTGCCAGGACGTGATGTCGAAGTCCGGCACGCCGGCCTCCTGCATCGAGGGCAGGTGTGGCACCAGCGGCGTGCGGTTCTTGGTGGTGACGGCGAGCGCGCGCAGCGCGTTGCCGTTGACATGGGGCAGGCCGGTCAGGATGTCGACGAACATCATCGACACGCGGCCGCCCATGACGTCGTTGAGCGCCGGCGGCGAGCTCTTGTAGGGCACGTGCAGCAGGTCGAGCCCGGCATTGTGCGCGAAGGTCGCGCCCGACACGATCGCCGCCGACGAGCCCGAGGCGTAGCTCAGCTTGCCCGGATTGGCCTTGCCATAGGCCACCAGCTCTCCGACCGTCTTGGCCGGCACCTCGGGATTGATGACCAGCATGAAGGGCAGATCGCCGGTGCGGGCAATCGGGGTGAAATCCTTGACCGGATCGTAAGTGAGGCTCTTGAGCAGATAGGGATTGGCCGAATGCGTAGTGTTGGTCGTCACCAGCAGCGTGTAGCCGTCGGGAGCAGCCTTCGCGACATAGGTCGCGGCAAGCATGCCGTTGGCCCCTGCCTTGTTCTCGATCACGATGGGAACGCCGAGCGCCTGCGACAGATGCTGCGAAATCAGTCGCGTCGTGGTGTCGGTGCCGCTGCCGGCCGCGAAGGGCAGCACCAGCGTGATGTTGCGGCTGGGATAGGTGTCGGCGTGAGCGGTGGATGCTGCCGTGAGGCATAGCGCGGCCGCGGCGACGGTCCGCAGGTTTCGAATCAGCCCTGAAATCATGTCGGTCGTTCCCTCTTTTTGGTTGGCGGGGAACCTAGCTTGTCCAAAGGGGAATCGGAAGATGGCTATAGGTCGTGACCGCGTCCGTCGCGCGGAATTATGTCATCGCCGAGCCCCGGCGCGATGCAAGCACGACCCCGGCGAGCACCAGGGCGTAACCGATCAGGTGGAACGGCTGGAGCTTCTCGCCCAGCAGCACGATCGCCAGCGCCGAGCCGAACACCGGCACCAGATGGAAGAACGGCGCCGCCCGGTTCGGCCCGATCAACGCCACGCCGCGGTTGAAGAAGAGATAGGCGAGTGTGGAGGGGAAGATCAGGATGTAGCCCAGTGTCGCCAGCGTGGTCGCGTCGAATTGCAGCACGCGGCCGCTCGCCGCCTCCCAGATCGCCGTCGGCAGCAGCATCGTCGCGCCGCAGCAGGTGGTGAAGGACAGGAAGGAGAGCTGGTGGATCTTCGGCCGGCGCGGGATGAAGGCCGAGTAGAGCCCGAACGCCACCAGCGAGGAGGCGAACATGATGTCGCCCCTGTTGAAGCTGATGCTTGCCAGCGCCGCGAGGTCGCCGCGCAGGATGATGATCAGCACGCCGAGCAGCGAGATCGCGATGCCGCCGAGCTGCGCGCCGGTCAGCCGCACGCCGAACAGCACCAGCGACCACAGCGCCACGAACAGCGGACCCGCCGACTGGATCAGCAGCGCATTCAGCGCCTCGGTGTATTGCAGCGCCCAGTACGAGATCGCGTTGTTGAAGGCAAAGCCGACCAGCGACAGGAACAGCATCAGGGGCATGCTCTTGCGCAACGCAGGCCAGTCGCGCTTCAGATGCGGCCAGGCGAACGGCAACAGGATCAGGAACACGCCGAACCAGCGGATCGTGGTGATCGTCAGCGGCGGCACATGCGCCCCGACATGGCGCGCGAGCACGATGTTGCCGGCCCAGAACAGCGAGCTAAGGCTGAGCAGCAGATAAGGCTGGTTGTTGAGCCAGCTGGCCGGATTGGCGGCCGGTGGCGCGGGCGAAGCGGTCGTCATGGGCGTTGGATACAACTTGCGCCCGATTGCCGCGATGGCACAAGTCACAGCGCCGCAATGCTACAATGCAGCCGAGCCTTGAGGAGGTGCCATTGGCGGTCAATATGTTGAACATCGAGGGCCTGGAGCGGCTCGATCCGAATGCGCCGGTGGTGATGCTGAACCTGATGCGCTTCCACGCGCGCTCGCTCGATGGCGACGGGTCGGGCTGGGACGCATACTTGCGCTACAGCGCGATCACGGTGCCGATGATCAAGGCGCGCGGCGGC